>JBBQTR010000024.1:0-19293 GCA_038213095.1 Lysobacterales bacterium
GTTACACGGCGGTACCTCGTTGCGTACCCGGCAATTGCCGCGTTACCTGTTGCGCAGTTCGATCGGAATCGGTTCGATGCTCGCAGGCTTCTGGGCAATCGGCCACTTGCCGCTGTCGCAGGCGATCTCGCTGTCGTACTCGACTCCGCTGTTCGTCACGATCGCCGCCGTCATCTGGCTGGGGGAAATCGTACGCAAGCGTCGCTGGGCCGCCGTGCTGCTGGGGTTCATTGGCGTGCTGATCATCGTGCAGCCCTGGTCGAACTCTTTTACCGGAGGCTCGCTGATCGCCGTGCTGGCCGCCATCCTCAGCGCTGTTGTCGCGATCCAGATCAAGCAGCTGTCGCGCATTGATCCGGCCGACACGATTGTGTTCTACACCTACGTGTTCTGGGTGCCCTTGTCGTTGCTGCCTGCCCTGTTCGTCTGGCAATGGCCACACGGAATCGTATGGCTATGGCTTATCTGCACCGGCTTGTTCGGCACCGGCGGTCAACTGTTGTGGACGCGCGCGTTGCGGTTGGGCGAGGTCTCGGCGTTGACGCCGATCAGCTTCATGCAGTTGCCGGTCGTCGCCATCGCCGGCTATTTTCTGTTCGACGAAAAGATCAGTCGCTGGACGGTACTCGGCGCGGCAATCATCTTCGCCGCCAACGCGTACATCGCGCACCGCGAAGTACAGCTGGCACGCAGCGCGGCAACCAGTGCGCCTATCGAGGCGGCAAAACCGGGGGAATGACGGGAGTGGTACCCGCGTGTTTCCCCTGCCACGGTCGTAGCGTGCCGTAGAACACCAACCCGTACACACCGACCACCCACGCCAGCGCAGCCGCCCAGCCAGCCAGGATGTCGGACGGGTAATGCACGCCGAGGTAGATGCGCGACAACCCGACCAGCAGGACGAACGTCGTGGCCAGGACGGTGACCGGCCAACGCCATTTCCAGCCCCATGGAGTCCGCACGCTCCAGCACAACAACACGAGCACCATCGCAATGGTCATCGATCCCATGGCATGGCCACTAGGGAAACTGTAGGTGGTTTCCGCCGGCAGAATCGATTGCCAAAGGTCCGGGCGAACACGCGCGAAAGAGTGCTTGGCCGCCATGTTCAGCAGCAACGAACCCACGATCGACAAGGCTGCGAATACGCCTTCACGAACATGGCGTCGCAACAGCAGTGCGAGCACGAACACCACGTCGAGCGGCACCACGCCCCACGCGTAGCCAAGGTTGGAAATCAGTACGAAGGCACGATCGAGTCCGGCATTGGCCATGGCATGCACGGCCTGCAGCATTGGCACATCGAATGGAAACACTTGACCTTCGTGAAGTGTCTCGACCAGTGCACCGAAGCCCCACAGCGGGAGGAGCAAGCCCAGGAATACGAGCAGCAGGCGCCAGCCATGGACGCGAAGGAACGAAGCACCAAACTTCGTCTCCTGCGCAACGGTCCGACCCACCGCCCGCACGGCGTCAGGCGACAATCCGGGATCGTCCATATTTTTGGTCGACATAGTGATCGATGATGTCCACGAAATCGGCGGCGATGGTATCCCCACGCAGCGTGACGGTCTTTTCACCATCCACGAAGACCGGCGCCGCAGGTGCTTCGCCACTACCGGGCAGCGAGATGCCGATGTCGGCGTGCCGCGATTCGCCCGGACCGTTGACGATGCAGCCCATTACCGCGAGCGTCAGGTGTTCGGCGCCGGGATGGCTGATCTTCCACTCCGGCATTTTCGCGCGCACATGCTCCTGCACGACCTTCGCCAGCTCCTGGAAGAATTCCGAGGTGGTGCGACCACAACCCGGGCATGCGGTGACCATCGGAGTGAACGCGCGCAGGCCCATCGTCTGCAGCAGCTCCTGTGCGACCACGACTTCCTGCGTGCGCGATGCGCCCGGTTCAGGCGTCAATGAGATGCGGATGGTGTCGCCGATGCCTTCCTGCAGCAGCACCGACAATGCCGCGCTCGATGCGACGATGCCCTTGCTGGCGATGCCGGCCTCGGTGAGGCCCAGGTGCAGCGCGAAATCCGAACGCGTGGCGAGATCGCGATACACCGCGATCAGTTCCTGCACGCCACTGACCTTGCAGGACAACACGATGCGATCGGCGGCGAGGCCGAGATCCACGGCGCGCGCGGCGGACTCCAGCGCCGAGCGGATCAACGCTTCACGCAACACGCGCCCGGCATCCCACGGCTCGGCGCGCGTGGCGTTTTCGTCCATGAGCCGCGTGGCAAGCGCCTGGTCCAGCGAGCCCCAGTTGGCACCGATCCGCACCGGCTTGCCGTAGCGCATCGCAAACTCAATCAGCTGCGCAAACTGCGTGTCGCGTTTCCTGCCGAAGCCGACGTTGCCGGGGTTGATCCGATACTTGGCCAATGCTTCCGCGCAAGCGGGTTCGTCGGCCAGCAGTTGATGTCCGTTGTAGTGGAAATCGCCGATCACCGGCACATCGACGCCCATCATGAGCAGCCGGTCGACGATGCGCGGCACGGCGGCGGCGGCTTCGGGCGTATTGACGGTGATGCGCACCATTTCCGAGCCGGCGCGCCAGAGTTCGGCGACCTGCTTTGTCGTGGCGGGAATATCCGCGGTGTCGGTGTTGGTCATCGATTGCACGGCAACCGGCGCATCGCCGCCGACGCGCACGTTGCCGATCCGCACCCGCCGCGTGACGCGCCGCGCCGCAGGGCCGAAAAGTCCCGTGCAGGGAGGAATCTGTACCTCGATGACTTCGTCGCCCATGTCCATAGTTTAGTCTGCGTCGATGAACATCACCGCCGCCCGCGACCGCGATGTGCTGACCCCGAGCCAGCTCAATACCCTGGCGCGCGAGCTGCTGGAAGGAGCATTCCCGCTGATCTGCGTGGAGGGCGAACTGAGCGGCGTCTCGCGGCCTGGCTCGGGCCACCTGTACTTCAACCTGAAGGACGCGCGCGCACAGGTGCGCTGCGCGATGTTCAAGCCCAAGAGCACTTGGCTGAAGTTCGCTCCTCGTGACGGCCTGCGCGTGCTTGCACGCGGCAGGTTGACGCTGTACGAGGCGCGCGGCGACTACCAGTTGGTGCTCGACCACATGGAAGAAGCCGGTGAAGGTGCGTTGCGGCGGGCGTTCGAGGAACTGCGCGCGAAACTCACGGCCGAGGGAATTTTCGCCGTCGAACGCAAGCGTCCCCTACCCGCGCATCCACGCCGGCTGGGCATCCTGACATCGGCCACGGGGGCTGCGGTGCGGGACGTCATCAGCGTGCTGGCTCGACGATTTCCGTTGCTGGACGTCGAAATCCTGTCGGTACAGGTGCAAGGCCCCAACGCCGCTGCACAGATAACGACGATGCTCAACCGCGCAGCGTCAAGTGGGCGCTACGACGTACTGCTGCTGACGCGCGGTGGCGGCTCGCTGGAAGACTTGTGGGCGTTCAACGACGAACATCTCGCACGCGCGATCGCAGCGTCTGCGGTTCCAGTGGTGTCGGCGATCGGGCATGAAACAGATTTCACTCTGGCGGATTTCGCCGCGGACCTGCGAGCGCCGACACCTTCGGCTGCCGCGGAATTGCTGGTTCCCAGCCACGAAGATCTCGGGCGTCGCCTGCGCACGCTCCACGCACGCCTGCAAAACCTGCACGGCCAGCGCCTGCGCGCGCTGATCCAGCGGGCTGATCGCGCAGCCCTGCGACTGCACGGATTGCGACCGCAGGCGCGGCTGCAGTTGCTGTGCCAACGCCAGGCGGAAGGGTTGCGAAGGCTTGCCGCCGCATGGCAGCGACGACTGGTTCGAGAACGCTCGCGCTTGCGCCATGCTGATGCCGTATTGCGCGCCACGCATCCAAGGCGTCGCTTGGCGCGCCTGCAGGACCCCCTGACATTGCTCGGCCCGCGTCCACAGATCGCCATCGCACGCCGGTTGCGGGACGACGCGCTGCGACTGCGTGCACTGGCGCGATCGCTGCACACTGTCAGCCCACTGGCCACGGTCGCGCGTGGTTACGCGATCCTGCAGCACGACGACGGTCGCGTCGTGCGAAGCGTGCTCGATGCCGCGCCCGGCGATGCGCTGGATGCCCGGCTTGGTGATGGCAGCCTACGGGTCCGCGTCGAGCAGAAGTAAATCTTGTCGAAAGGAGATCCGCGATGCTCAAGCCTTCCTACCCCTACTACCTGGCAAACAAGCCGGTCGCTGCGAATACCGACCTTGACGTCACGGACAAATACAGCGGGGAAAACGCCACGCGCGTAGCCTTCGCAGATGCAGCAACGGTACGCAATGCCATCGCAGCGGCGTACGAAGCGCGCGAATCCATGGCGGCATTCACACCTGATGCCCGGCGAGACGTGCTCGAGCACTGCGTGCGACGTTTCAGTGATTGCCAGGAAGAACTAGCGCTCGCGTTGTGCATCGAAGCCGGTAAACCGATCAAGGATGCGCGTGGCGAAGTCACGCGGCTGATCGATACCTTTCGCATTGCTGCAGCCGAAGCCACGCGCATTGATGGGCAGGTTCTCGAGTTGCAGATCTCCAAACGCACGCGCGGCTATCGCGGCATGGTGAAGCGCGTGCCGGTCGGTGTCTGCGCGTTCATCACGCCGTTCAATTTTCCGTTGAACCTGGTCGCCCACAAAGTTGCCCCGGCGATTGCGGCCGGCTGTCCATTCGTGTTGAAACCCGCCGCAAAGACTCCGGTCGGGGCGTTGATGATCGCCGAAGTGCTGGCCGAAACAGATTTGCCAAGCGGTGCATTCTCGATCCTTCCATGCTCGAACGAAGATGCTGGCCTGCTGGTGGAAGACGAACGCATCGCACTGCTGAGCTTCACCGGCGGCCTGGTCGGCTGGGACTTGAAAGCACGCGCAGGACGCAAGAAGGTCACCCTCGAGCTGGGTGGCAACGCCGCCTGCATCGTCGACGCCGATCCCGGACAACCACTGGACGCCATTGTTGAACGCCTGGTTTCGGGCGCGTACTACCAGTCAGGGCAAAGCTGTATCAGCGTGCAGAGGATTTTCGTCCACTCCAGCCACTACCTTGCCCTGCGCGACAAGCTTAAGAAGGCGGTTTCGGCAATGAAAACCGGTGATCCCCGCAGCGAGGGTGTCTTCATCGGGCCAATGATCGACGTGGCTGCCGCCGAGCGTGTCGAACACTGGGTCGCCGCCGCCATCAAATCCGGTGCGGTGCAGATTGCCGGAGGCTCGCGTGTCGGCAACATGCTGCCAGCTTCCCTCCTGGAGCAGGTACCGCACGACAGCGATCTGTACAAAAAGGAAGTATTCGGTCCGGTCGCCTGCATGGAGGCTTTCGACGATTTCGAGCAGGCGCTGGATCTTGTCAACCGCAGTGAGTTCGGCCTGCAGGCAGGCGTGTTCACCGGTCGTCTCGCCCACGCAATGCGGGCATGGGATCGGCTTGAAGTCGGTGGGGTAATCATCGGCGACGTGCCAAGTTTCCGCGTCGACAACATGCCTTACGGCGGTGTCAAGCAATCAGGACTTGGCCGGGAAGGCGTGCGTTACGCCGTCGCCGACATGACCGAGGAACGATTACTGGTGATTCGCGACGCTTGATGCCTCTGCGCATGCCAGCGCACCGCTGGCGAGCTGGTCGCGTGGCGAGCTTTACGAAACCTTGTCCAGTCCAGGCATGCCCAGGAGATACCCTTGTCCGAACAGGCAACCAAGCTCCGTCAGGGTGTCGCGCTGCAGGACGGTTTCGACGCCTTCCCCGATCGTGTCGATTCCCAGCGTGACGGCCAGCGCAAGAATCGCCCGCACCAGCGCCAGGCTCTCCGCACGGGTTTCGCCATCCAGGCCTGCGACAAAGCTGCGATCGATCTTCAACGCCTGGATCGGGAAGCGATGCAGGTAGGACAACGCTGAGAAACCCGTGCCGAAATCATCCAGCAGCGCCAGCACGCCGCGATCCTTTAATGCATTGAGCATGCGCAGCGCCCGCGTGGCATCGTCGAGCAACGCCACCTCCGTGATTTCGATACGCAATCGATGAGGATCGGCACCGGCGCTGTCCAGCAGGTTCAACAGGCGATCGGCAAAATCGTCGTACCGAAAATGTCGAGGCGATACGTTGATCGAAACGTAGCCCTCTTCGGTGTCGCAGATACGAGCCACGACGCGCTCGTACAACAGCCAGTCGACTTGTTCGATCAACCCGCTGTCTTCGCCGACGCCAATGAATTCCGCAGGCGGCAATGCCCCACGCAATTCATGGTTCCAGCGCAGCAGGGCTTCATGGCCGACAACAACCCCATCGGCCAACCGCACGATCGGCTGGTAATGCGGTACGAACGAATCGCTGAGGATTGCGCGGCGCAGGTCCGCCTCCAGGTCGAGCAGCCTGATCGCGTTCGCGCGCATCGCCTCGTCGAATACCGCGCTGCGGTCGCGGCCTTCCGCTTTGGCGCGATACATCGCGGCGTCGGCGTCGCGCAGCAATTCCTCGCCCAGCCGATAACGCGGTTGCCACAACGCGATGCCGATGCTCGCCGATGGAAACAACTCGCGTCCCCCCAGCCACAACGGCTTGCCGATCGCATCGAGAATGCTTGCGGCCAGCAGCTCGCTCTCCTGCACATGCGCCAGCGGATCGACCAGGATCGCAAATTCGTCGCCACCAAAACGCGCCACCACGCCACGATCACCGAGCACATTGTCAATCCGGCGCCCGACTTCGACCAGCATTTCGTCGCCAGCGGCGTGACCGATGCTGTCGTTGATCAGCTTGAAACGGTCCAAATCCAGGAACAGAACCGCGAACATCGTACCAGGGAGGTGTTCCGCACGGCGGATGGCGCTGTCCAGGCGCTCGAGCAACTGCGGACGGTTGGGCAACCCGGTGAGTGAGTCATGGCGCGCCTGGTACGTCAGCCGATGTTCGGCGCGCATGCGTTCGCCGATCTGCGAACGCAACTCTCGATTGGCGCCGGCGAGTTCCCGCGTGCGCGATTCAACCCGGTATTCCAGTTCCGAATGAGCTGCCTTGAGATGCTCCTGGGTGCGCTTGCGCCCCAGCCCACTCCCAATGTGGTGCGCGACGAACGTGAGCAACTCCTGGTCGCGCAGAGTAAAGGTGATGTCGCTGGTGTAACTCTGCACGGCAATCGCACCGACCACCATGCTGTCGCGTACCAGCGGGACGCCCAGCCATGTATGCGCGAGCGCGCCGTGGCTGCGCACGCTGCCGCTCGCTTCAAGATCTGCGATGCGGGCGCGATCGGCCAGTAGTGCCTGGCCGTGGGTAATCACGTATTCAGTCAGGCCGCTGCCCACCAAGCGAGTGGTGCGCGTGGTGTCCCGTTCATCCACCGAGTAGGGAAATTCGATATGCAGGCCATCGGGTGTCAGCAACGCAATGTAGAAATTGCGTGCGTACAACAGTTCCCCCACCAGTGCATGGACGTCGGCGTAGAAGCGCTCAAGGCTGCCAGCAGTGACCGACAATTCCGTGATCTTGTACAGCGTGCGCTGCAGGCGTTCGGCGCGTTTGCGCTCGACGATTTCTCCCTGCAGCACCTCGTTGGCCTGTTGCAGCTCCAGCGTGCGCTCATCGACGCGCCGCTCCAGCTCCACTCGCCTGTGCTTGCGGTCCAGTGCCGTCTGGATGTGCTGGGCAACGTATTCCAGCAATGCGCGGTCATCGTTGGAATACAGGCCCGGGCGCTCGTAGCTCTGCACGACAATGGCGCCGCTGACACGGCCGTCGCGATGCATCGGTACACCGAGCCAGTCCGCGCTGTCCGGCCCATGTGCGGCGTCGCGGTGCACACCCAGTTGGTTTCGCAGTGTCGCCGAAGGGCCCAGCAATGGTTTTCCATGGTGCAACAGGGCGACGGTCAAGCTGTTGGACAGTGCCTCGATCGGGATTTCCTCATCCGGATGCGCGATGTACTGATCGTGGGCATCGGCAAAGTATAAAAACCGGATGGTTTTGCGCACTTCGTCGTAAAAAGCAATGAAAAAATTCTCGGCATACATCAGCCCGCCGACGACATCGTGGATGCGGCCAAGCATGTCCTGCATCTCGAGGTTCGAACCCGCCAGATCGGCGATCTCGTACAGTGCCTTTTGTACGCGCTGCGATTTTTCAAGCGCCTCGATTCGGACCTGTGCGGAGGCCGAACCGAGCGTTGCCGCAGCCATGCGACGAGCCAGCAGGAGCCACGCGGTGCGCGATGCCACCGGCCAGGGTTCAGCCAGTTTCGCAGCGATGGCAATTCGGCCTCCCGCCTCATCCCAGGCGTCATCGATTTCGGCGAAGCTGGTTGGCGTCACGCGGCCTGCCAGACATTGGTCGGCATGCGCATGCAATGCCACCGATGCATCAGGCGTGGCCGAGACACCCGATCCCGCCTGTGGATCGCGCCAACTCACCACCACCTCGGATCCCGATGTCAGGGTCTCCGCCAGCGTCCCTGCCAAGTTCATGAGCAACTGCGCTGGGCTTTGTGCGCCATCGATGGCCAACGCAGGCGTGGCCACCGTATTGGTAACCACCCGATCGGCACCGTGGTGGGCAATGATTGTTCCCCTACTCATGCGGGGAGAATAGCGCGGCGGAGCTCTAGGGCGGCGAACCTCGCAGTCTGGTTTCGGGACACTTCCGGGGCCGCTTCACCCCGCAGTCTCCAACCCGTACCCTGTATCCCATGAATGCGCCTTTGGCCGACAGCCTCCCGCCCAGCGATGAGGTGCTGATGCTGTCGTGGGCAAGTGGCAACAACCGCGCATTCGACGGACGTGCCTTCGAGACGTTATACGGACGGCATCGGCTGCGGCTCTATCGCTTTCTTTTGCGCCAGTTGCGCGAACCGGCCTTGGCGGACGACCTGTTCCAGGATGTCTGGCAACGCGTGATCGCGGCGCGTGGGAGCTGGACGCCCGACGCCGCCTTCACCACCTGGCTGTTCCGGATCGCGCATAACCGCCTGGCCGATCATTGGCGTGCGCTGCAGTATCGGCCGCCGGCGCCTGTCGATGGCGACGAGCGTCTGGCGTGCATACCTGATCCGGACACGCCCGAGCGCACACTGTCGCAATCCGAACAACGTCGTCTGCTGCAGCTGGCACTGGACGGTCTGCCCGGTGAGCAACGCGAAGTGGTGCTGCTGCGCCTGGAGCAGGAATTGACACTGGAACAGATCGGGATAATCACCGGCGTCAGTCGCGAGACCGTCAAGTCACGCCTGCGCTATGCCATGGAAAAACTGCGCTCTGGACTCATGCCATCACAATGAACGCGACCGATCCGACATCGTTGACGCCCCAGGAACGTGAGCTTGCGCAGCAGCTGGCGCAGGTCGGGCCGAGCGGCGAACCGTCGCCGGCGTTGGATGCCCGCATCCTGGCTGCGGCTCGCGAGGCTGGCGTGTCGCCGTCATCGACTTCATCCGTCCCAAAAGCAAGCTTCTCGAAGTCCATATCGAGGCCCAGGCGTATTCGCCGTCGCTGGCCGATCGTGCTGGGCGTGGCTGCGTCGATGGTGTTGGCACTCGGCGTAGCGTGGCGCATGCAGCCCTTGCCGGAAGCACGACAGATCCGTTCCAGCGATGCGACCCCGGCCATGCGCGCGGCGATCACGTCACCACAAATTGCGATTGAACCTCCGGTGGAAAATCCGGTCGACACCACGCCATCGAAAGCGCAAATCCAGAACGCGATCACGTCGCCCGCTCGGGCTCGAATCACCCAGGCCGATGAATCGGAAACGGCCCCGGCCTCACCAACGCCAGCAGAACCGTCCATCGTGCGGGATGCACCATCGCCTCAGGACGCTCTGCAGGCCGCTGCGAAAGCCGCCCATTCCGTCCTGCGTACGCGTGCACCCCAGGTATCGGGAACAATGGCCGAAAGTGCTGCAGTGACACCTCCCCCTTCCGTGCCAAACGCCGCCAGCCAAGCTGACATGGCCGCCGACAGCCGGCAGAATCCGGCACAGCAAGCGGATTCCAACCCCTCGAAATCCACGGTTCGATATAACGCGGCGGCCCGCGACGATGAGCCGCTGAACGACGTGCCCCCCGCGACCGCCGATGCACCAGCCGTCCGCGATGCCTGGCTGCAGCGCATCCGCAGCCTCCTGGGCGACGGCTACATCGCCGATGCGCGCTTGAGCCTGCATGCTTTCTTACAGCGCTATCCGACCTATCCGTTACCCGAAGACCTGAGACCACTGGCGAAGGATTCGACAAACCCGCCATGAGCCGGCCTTCAATGATGCCGAGGTAATTCCAACTGCCATGCGCGGTTGTTGGCGTCTTGTGCTCAACCCTTCATCATTGCCGCATGGCCGAAACCTCCACTTCCAAAGCCCCGATCGGTTCACTGCGCGCGCTGTGGCCATTTGTACAGGCGCATCGAACGTTGTTCATCGCCTGGCTGCTGGCGCTGGCCTGTTCTTCCAGCGCCACGTTGAGCCTGCCGGTTGCCTTTCGCCGGATGATCGACCAGGGCTTCAGCAACGGCGCAAATATCGACCGGGCGTTCGTGTTCCTGTTCGCCGTCGCGCTGGTGCTGGCATTGGCCACCGCGGCGCGCTTTTACTTCGTCTCGCTTCTAGGCGAACGCGTCGTCGCCGACATGCGCCAGCAGTTGTATTCACACCTGATCGGCCTGGATGCCGGATTCCACGATCGCACCCGTAGCGGCGAACTGGTCTCGCGCCTGACGTCGGATGCCGATCTTCTGCGCAGCGTCGTCGGCTCCAGCATGTCGGTCGCGTTGCGCAGTCTGATCACGGTGGTTGGCGCGATCGCGATGTTGTTCGTCACCAGTCCCCACTTGGCCAGCTTCACCCTGATCGGGATTCCGCTGGCGGTGCTGCCCATCGTGATCGGTGGACGACGCCTGCAGAAGGCATCGCGCGCCAGCCAGGATCGCGTTGCCGACGCCAACACATTGGCAGCCGAGACCCTTGGCGCGGTGCGCACCGTGCAGGTCCATGCCCGCGAACCTTACGAGCGGACACGGTTTGGCCAAGCGCTTGCGCTCGCCGTCGAGACCGCCCGCAAGCGCATCCGTTCGCAGGCGATCGTCACGGCCGTCGCCATCGTCCTGATCTTTGGCGCGATTACGCTGGTGTTGTGGTCTGGTGCGCACGACGTGGTGGCGCATCGCATGAGCAGCGGCACGCTGGGTCAATTCGTGTTGTATGCCTTGCTCGGTGGCGGCTCGGTCGGCGCGCTGGCAGAGGTGTGGAACGAGCTGCAACGCGCCGCCGGCGGCATGGGCCGCATTTCCGAACTGTTACGGGAGGTACCCGGCATCGCCGCGCCTGCACATCCGTTGCCATTGCCGCAACCCGTACGCGGGGAAGTCTCTTTCGACGACGTGACCTTCCACTATCCCCAGCGCGAAGACCTGCCGGCGATCGAACACTTCACCCTGCGCGTGCATCCGGGTGAAACCGTGGCCCTGGTCGGCCCCTCGGGCGCAGGAAAAAGCACTGTGTTCTCACTGCTGTTGCGCTTCCACGATCCGCAATCCGGAGTCGTGTCGGTCGATGGCGTCGATGCGCATGAGCTCGATCCTGCCGTCCTGCGCGACGCGATCGCGCTGGTACCGCAATCGCCGACCATCTTCGCCACCACCGCCGCCGACAACATCCGATATGGTCGACTGGAAGCCACCGATGCCGAGTTGCGCGTCGCTGCCGAATCAGCCGAAGCCGACGAATTCCTGGATGCGTTGCCCGATGGGTTTGCCAGCGAACTGGGCGAACGCGGCGCCCGGCTGTCGGGAGGCCAGCAACAACGCATCGTCATCGCGCGCGCACTGCTGAAGAACGCGCCAATCCTGCTGCTCGACGAAGCCACCTCCGCATTGGATGCCCAGAGCGAGCGTGCCGTGCAGCACGCGCTGGAAAACCTGATGGCCGGTCGCACCACGCTGGTGATCGCGCATCGGCTGGCGACCGTGCTCAAGGCCGATCGCATCGTCGTCATGGATCGTGGACGGATCGTTGCCGAGGGGTCGCATCATGCGTTGATGGCTGAAGGCGGGTTGTATTCGGAACTCGCCAAGTTGCAATTCCTCAACTAGCGAGCTCACGCAAACTCGTTCCTGAGCCTCCTCCCGTGCGCCGGCGCGATGTGGTTGCCCGCATGCAAATGAAGGATCGGCGCGGTCGAAGCCGGGGTGTATCCGGGCTTGGCGAAGCTGCAGGAGCTGGACTGAACAGGTTTCGATCCCTGGCCGGGTTTCACGCATCAATGCGTTCCATGCATATCTGCCCGAGGAACTCGCCATGGTCTGACCACTGCTTCGGCGCAATCCGGAACGCCGGCTCTACACGCTGGGGCGCTGCTGGCGCTGCTTGTGGTTTTCGTCGGGTTCGCGCGCACGTACTACCTGAAATTCGCCTTCGACACACCGCAACTGACACTCATGCAGCAACTCCATGGCTTCGTGATGTCGACATGGTTCGTGTTGTTCCTGGTCCAGGTGCGGTTGGTGACCACGGGACAAACGTACCTGCATCGGCGGCTCGGCATATTGGGCGCAATCCTGGCCGCGGCGGTTCTGATCGCCGGAACGACCACTGCGATCTCCGCAGCCCGCCTCGGTCATACGCCCGGCCCGCCGCCTCTGGTGTTCCTGATGGTGCCACTGGGAGACATGACTGTTTTTGCGATCCTGGTTGGGTGTGGACTGTGGTTCCGACTCAGGAGCGACATCCACTAGCGGTTGATGCTGCTGTCCTGCGTGGGCATCCTGACGGCGGCGATTGCGCGCATCCGGATCGAACCCTTTCATGGCGCGTGGATTCCTGCATTCTTCATGACCACGATCATCATCGTCGCTGCATGCGTCGCCTACGACACCATCCATAACCGGCGGCTGCATCCGGCGTTCGGGTGGGGCGCGTCCCTGATCATCGTGTCTTGGCCACTACGATTGTTGTTGTCAGGGACTGCCGCGTGGCTCGCGTTTGCAACCTGGCTGACGCGCTAGCCGATGACATAACGCCAGTGGCGGCGAACGGCGGTGGCTTGGCAATCGTGCCCTGAATCGGCGAAGTCAAATCCTGTCGAGGAATGCCATGAGAATCCGACCGACGCTTTCCGTGGCCACCGACACATTTGCCAGCACGTCGTCCAGCGTGATCACTTCAGCGACGTCGGGCCCGGCACCGGCTGCCCAGTTTGCGACGATGCCGAGGCAGGCATAGTCCAGTCCGAGTTCACGGGCCAAGGCGGCCTCGGGCATGCCGGTCATGCCGACGATGTCGCAGCCATCGTGTCGCAGGCGCGCGATCTCGGCACGCGTTTCCAGACGCGGCCCCTGTGTTGCACCGTAACACCCACCATCGACGACTGCGACACCGGCGCCGCTCGCAGCAGCAATGATTTCGTCACGCATTGCAAGCGTGTAGGGGTCACCGAAATCAACGTGCAGCACATCGCTGCCTGGTTCCTCGCCCAATGTGCTGATGCGCCCCCATGTGTAGTCGATGAGCTGGTCGGGACAGACCAGCGCGCGTGGCCCGCATTGCGCGGTAATGCCACCGACGGTGTTGAGTGCAAGCACGCGCTGCGCACCGATCATCTGCAGCGCGGCGAGGTTTGCGCGATAGTTGATCCTGTGCGGCGGCATGCTGTGTGCTTCACCATGGCGCGCGAGAAATGCGACACGATGCCGGCCCATCGTGCCGGTTCGCACCGGCCCGGAAGGCATGCCATAAGGCGTTTCCGGCAGATGTGCCTGCACGTCGTCGAGTTCAGCGAGCGCATAGACGCCGGTGCCACCGATGATCGCCAGGTCAATAGATTTCATGTCAGTGACGCTCACAATGCGTAGATCGCCGGCAGGTTGCGGCCCTGTTCGTGATAATCCATGCCGTAGCCAAAGACATAACGGTCGGGCACTTCCAGGCCCACATAATCGGCGTGCAAACCCGGCACGCATCGGTCGTGGAGTTTTACCGCAAGTGTCGCGATGCGGACGTCCCGTGCGCCTTCGCCGATACACCATGCGCTGACAGCCGCCATCGTGTGCCCCTCATCCAGGATGTCGTCGACCAGCAGCACGCGTCGGCCGCGCAACGCGGTGGCCGGACGATGTTTCCAGGTCAACTCGCCCCCGGAAGTCGCCCCGCGATAGCGCGTGGCATGGAGATAATCGAATTCCAGATCAAGTCCGAGCGTGCCGAGTTCCAGCGCCAGTTGCCCTGAAAAAGGCAATGCCCCCTGCATGACTGTCAGGTACATCGGAACATCGCCGGCATAGTCGTTACGGATTCGAACCGCCATCTCTGCAATCGCCCGCTCGATCATGACGCGGTCATGCACCAAGTGGGCGCACGCAAGTGCCGAGGCAAAGTCAGGGGTGCTCATCATGCAAGACGCGTCGGTGAATGATCCGAAAATCCTGCCTTCGCAGCTGCATGGCGCGTGTCGGCAAGCAATCCATCCCAGCCCATCGCACCGCGTCCGATCAAACCGATCAATGCGGCGGTGTTGAGCTTGCGCCCGGCAACAGCGGCCAGGGATTCCTCGACCAGTTCGGGATGGCAGACCAGCACGACGTCACAGCCGGCGTCGAGGTGCGCATCGATGCGTGCTTGCACGCCGCCGGCCGAAAAAGCCGCCGCCATGCCGATATCGTCAGAAAATACCACTCCGCGGAAACCCAGTTCTTCGCGCAGGATCTGTTTGATCCAGCGCGGCGAATACCCGGCCGGCTCCGGCGCGACCTGCGGATACACGACATGCGCCATCATTACCGCGTCCGCATTGGCATCGATGCCGGCGACAAATGGGATGAGGTCGAGCCGGCGGATGTCGTCCAGTGGCCGGTCGTCGATCGCATTGTCGAAATGCGTGTCCTCCAGCACCGACCCATGCCCGGGGAAATGCTTCAACGTCGCGCCCATGCCCGCATCGTGCATGCCGGCCACATAGGCACGGGTGAATTCAGCGACGATTTCCGGATCGCCTGAAAATGCGCGGTCGCCGATGGCGCGATTGCCTCTTCCAAGGTCGATCACCGGCGCGAAACTCAAATCCACGCCGCTGGCGCGGATTTCAGTCGCCATCAGCCAGGCGTGTTCGCGCGCGAGCTGGAGTGCTGCGGCCGTGTCGTTGGCGTACATATGTCCGAACGTGTCGAGCGACGGCAACGCGCTGTAGCCATCGCGGAATCGCTGCACGCGGCCACCTTCCTGGTCCACGCAGACCAGCTGCGGCCGGGGGGCTGTATCGCGGATGGCGTGGGAAAGTTCGGCCACCTGTGTTTTGGATGCGAAGTTACGCGCGAACAGGATGACACCCGCGCAGGCATCGTGTTGCAGCCATTGACGCTCTTGTGCGTTGAGTTCAGTGCCGGCAATACCGATGATGAGCATGGTGTTTTCCTGGAATTTCTTTATTCGTGTGCGCGTCGGGGCTGATTGCGGACAAAATCAGTTGGTGCGTTCGAACAACGCAATCGATTCCACATGCGCCGTGTGTGGAAACATGTCCATCACGCCAGCCGAGCGGAGCTTCCATCCGCGCTCATTGACCAGGTAACCCGCATCGCGCGCCAAAGACGCCGGATGGCAACTGACATAGACAATACGCTTCAGCCCGTCCAGCGGTAATTGCTTCAACACCAAGTCCGCACCGGAACGTGGCGGATCCAGCAGAAGGCGATCGAACCCTTCGCGCATCCAGGCATGGCCGCGCAGGTCCTGCGCCAGGTCGGCGGCGTGGAAATGCGCATTCGCAATACCGTTGTGGCGAGCATTATCGCGTGCGCGCTGGACTAGCCCGACATCGCCTTCCACGCCAACAACCTCACGCACGCCCCGTGCGAGCGGCAGGGTGAAATTGCCCAACCCGCAAAATAGATCGAGCACGCGATCTTGAGGTTGCGCATCAAGCAGCTCAAGCGCAGCGGCGATCATTTTCTGGTTCAGACCCGCATTGACCTGGATGAAGTCCAGCGGGCGGAAACACAACTCGATCTTCCACTGCGGCAAATGGAACGACAGCGTTGCCTGCTCCGGCCATAAGGCATGCACCGATTCGATGCCGCCAGGCTGCAGGTGGATCATGAATCCGTGCTGCTTCGCAAAGGCTACAAGCGCATCGCGATCGCCCACTGATAGCGGGGCAAGGTGTCGGAATACCAGAACGATCCCGCTGTTGTCGGGAGTGGGATCACCGGCAATGAATTCGATCTGCGGGATTTCACTGCGCGCATCAAGTGCATCGACCAGTGCCGCCAATGCTGAAACTTTTTCGCCAATCTCGGGGATTACGGTGTGGCAATACGCGATGTCGGCGACGAAACGTGGATCCTGTTCGCGAAATCCGACCAGCGTCTTGTTCTTTTTCTCGACGCGTCGCACGGAAAAGCGGCCTTTACGCCGGTAACCCCAAGCGACATCGGTCAGCGGCGACAGCAGGGTTCCAGGGACGACGTGACCAATGCGCTCAAGGTTGTCGACCAGCACCTGTTGCTTGGCGAGGATCTGCCCGGCTTCATCCAGATGCTGCAACGCGCAGCCCCCACAGGTGCCGAAATGCGCACATCGAGGTGTGACGCGCTCGCGGGACGGATGCAATACCTCGAGCGTTCTGGCTTCGTCAAAACTACGCTGACGACCGGTTTGCTGCGCGATGACAATTTCGCCGGGCAGAGCGCCGCTCACGAACACCGCCTTGCCATCCTCGCGACGCGCAACGCCGCGGCCATCATGGGTGAGGTTGAGGATTTCGATCTGGAAAGGCGTCTGGTTAATGCGGGCCACGAGAGAACTGCGTGTCGATGAGCCGCATATTGTCGCTTTTTTGCCCCTCCCCCGCCGTCGCAGGGGAGGGAGCGAAATCACTTCTGCTTCCAGCCTCCCGATGCATCCTGATACCACCAGCCGCGGTGGGCACTGTCGATCCATTGCCGCGCGAAGACGCCGCGAATCTGCGCTTCCCATTCCGGGTGGCCATTGGCGACGGCAACTTCACGATACACGGCCTTCCGATCGCGATTGTCATCCGCCACGGCGGCGTTGACAGCGACGCGATCCTTCAGCTGCAGCTTGGCTGCATCACGCACGACGACGAGTCCATCTCGGGTGAACCCGAGTGCCCCCGAGTCGAATCCGGCGCGCAGGTCGCTGTCGAATCGCGCTGCCATGCGCGACTGGATCGCCTGGATGGCAGGTGTACTGATGGAGATGTCTGGTGCGGTTTGAGCATACGCCGGGGAGATCCCCAGAAGCGAGAGAGGATCGATCCTCGACAGACCCGCCATTCCACCGCCACCGTCAGGTTTGGGGGCTGGCGCGACCGTGGCCGGATCACCAATGACTTTCTCGACGAATTGCTTGGCCGCTGCCTTGGCCTCGGCGGCGGGAAAGTAGACGTTGATCGTGACGCAGGCCGTCAAGGCGGCGATGATTGGAATTCCCATCCAGCGTTTCATTTTTCTTTCTCCTGTTGCGTGATCTGCTTGCGTGAGTCTGCGTCACTTCACGATCGGCTTGACGTCGCCCCGGCTGACCGCAGTCAGCCGCTCGAGCAATGTGGGCCAGTCCACCTCGCGATTGAACCCGACGACGGTCAGGTGTGGAATGCCGGCACCTTCGACGATAGTAAATCCCCCGGCTTCTGAACGGGGATGATCTGCTGAATGCAAGCCCCCCATCCGGCAGACCTGGTTGACGAGCGTGCAGGTGATGCCGATGCGGCGATAACCGAAGTCCTTGAACAATCCGATCAGCTGGCTTTGCAGTGTGCTGGTGAATGATGTGTCGCCAACGCTGGAAATATTCTGCACCGCGCGCTGGCTGATGCGCTGCCGAACGCCATGCACTGGGACGGTATGCAGCTCGGCATCGAAGGCCGTCGCGGTCCAGTCGACCAGTCGCAGGGCATTGATTTGGCCGGACAGACGACCGGTGATGCTGCCGAAATCGAACACGCCGGTGAGCGACATTAGGTCGATGTTGTCCAGTGCAAGATCGGTTGTCAGCGATGGGGCCACGCCAAACGGCCGTTCCATCGACAGCGATGATGCCTGCACCGATCCACCGAACAACTGCATGGTCAAGCCGCCGTCCAGGTCAAGCCGCTCGCTGGCGTAGTGCGCATTGGGGATGCGCCCGCTCAATTGGCCCTGGAACGCAGGCCAATGAAAGGTATGGGCCAGTTGTCCGACATCCAGCTCATGCAGCGTCAAGCCGAACTGGATATCCGTCCCGGCACCTGCAGATGGCGTGCGGAATGTCATGTGGTCAAAGCCCAGGCTGCCCCCCAGCGCCGGCACGTTGACTGCGCTGTGCAGTTGCAACACACCGTCGTGGCTGTCGATCGGCAAGATCGCGGCGCCGAAATCCACTCCATACACCTGCCCCGCCGTCCACCGCAGGCTGCCGGAGACCGGTTGCGTGGCGGAAAACCGTGTCGTGCCATCGATGCCGTCGAAACGAAACCGTCCCTTCAGGTCCAGCAGGTTGACGTCATGCAAGGTCGCGCTGGCCTGGGCGAGATGGCTGTCTGCGACGCGCACCGACGCATCTACGGTTCCGCTCATGCGCAGGTCGCCGAGTCCGGCAAGCGCCAGCCAGCCGGACAGATACCTCTGTCCAAGGGGGGCGATGTTGCGGCTGTGCAGGCGCATGTCGAGCGATTGCAGGTTGGTTTGTGAATCGAAGGCGGCACTGCCGTCGGCCGTCAACACGTCACCATCTCGCCAGGTGATCGTCGGCAATAGCCAGCCCTGGCCGACGGGCAGCCGGCCTTCAAGATGCAGGTTGACAGGTACGTCTGGAAGTGCGACGTAGGCGTTGCCAAACAGGAACTCGCCGCCAAGCAACGGCCCATCGATCGTGACCGTCGTCTGTTGCAACGTCTTGCGATAGTCGATGGCAAAATGTCCGCCGAGATGATCCCCGGCAATCGTGGCGTCCGGGGTCTCGATCGCCGCGTCCGCAAATGTCAGCGTGCCAATTACCTGCAGGGGCTGCGATTTGGGTGTGCGCACGCGCAATCGACCGTCGAGCGTGCCGGACTTCAAGCGTCCTGCCTGCCACCCGCGCGCAAGCAAGGCCTGTGACCAGATCAACGGCACGCGGGTGAGGTCGATGATCGTGTCATCAGGTGTCGCGCTGCGACGCTGCATGGACAGCACGGCGGCACCACGGGACAGCGACGCGTCGCTGCCGGTGTCGCCCAGGTCGACCGCGAATCGCAGCGGCGCACTTCGATCGACGCGCAGATTGCCGTCGCAGCGCCAATGCCCACCGGCGCGTCGAAGCGGACAATGCCAGGCGACGTTGCGGTAGTGATA
>JBBQTR010000025.1:0-19221 GCA_038213095.1 Lysobacterales bacterium
TCCGGTCGACGGTTCGCGCAAGCGCGACCTGCTGATCGACATCCTCACCAAACGCCACACCGACCAGGTGCTGATCTTCGGCAAGACCAAGCACGGCTGCAATCGCCTGGCTGAGCAACTCGAAGATGCAGGCCTCAAGGCTGTCGCGATCCACGGCAACAAAAGCCAGGCGCAGCGGCAGAAGGCGTTGCGTGACTTCAAGACGGGCAAGGCGCGGGTGTTGGTGGCGACCGATGTTGCGGCGCGTGGCCTCGACATCCCAAACCTGCCGCTGGTGATCAACCATGACCTGCCGATGGTCGCGGAGGATTACATCCATCGCATTGGCCGCACTGGTCGTGCCGGGGCCGCGGGTGAAGCCCTGTCGCTGGTCTCACCGGAAGAAGGCGGCCTGCTGCGCCAGATCCAGCGCATGTTGAAGGTCGACCTGGTAATGGACGTGGTCGAAGGCTACGCGCCGAGCAAGCCGATCCGCCTGGATACGCCCATCCCGAAGAACGGTGGAGGCCAGCGAGACGGCCAACGCCCACCGGGCCGGCCGGGTCATCGCCCGCACGCAAGGGCTGGTGCACCACGCACCGCGCACGCCGGGCCGAAACAGCGCTCGGGCGGGCAGGGCGCCTACGCTGGACGGCGTGATACGCGCGCCTGATCCTGCATTTGTCGTAATGAAAAAGGCCGGCTTTCGCCGGCCATTTTTTTGGGTCAACAACGCGACCCCCTAATCAGCCGCGCCTACGGGAGCACGTGGGTAACTGGGCAATGCCGGGTCGGTATTTCTCAACCCGCTTTCTTCGCCGCGATCCAGCGATCGATTTTGCCTTCAAGGACGCCGAGAGGCACCGCGCCGTCTTTCAACACTTCGGCGTGGAATTCGCGGACGTCGAACCTGTCGCCCAGTGCCTCCTGCGCCCTCTTCTTGAGCTCCTGGATCTTGAGTTCGCCGATCTTGTAAGCGACCGCTTGCGACGGCCAGGCGATGTAGCGTTCGGCCTCGGCAGTGGCGTCGGTTTCCGATGCCGCGGAGTTGTCGAGCATGTACTTGATCACCTGCTCGCGGGTCCAGCCTTGGCTGTGCAGGCCGGTGTCGGTGACCAGGCGGATCGCCCGCCACAGTTCGTCCTGCAGGCGTCCGAAATAGTCGTACGGGGTTTCATATACGCCCAGTGCCTTGCCGAGCGATTCGCTGTACAACGCCCAGCCCTCGACATAGGCGGTGTTTCCGCCGAAGCGGCGGAACGCCGGCACGTCCTTGAGCTCCTGCTGCAGCGAGATCTGGAAATGGTGGCCTGGGATCGCCTCATGCAGGAACAAGTCTTCAGCCGACCAGGTCTTCCGAGTGGGTAGGTCGAACGTGTTGACGTAGAAGATGCCGGGTCGGCTACCGTCCTCGCTGGGACCTTGGTATTCACCACCTGCGGCGGATTTGGCGCGGAACGATTCTACCGGGCGGATCTCGAAGCCAGCCTTGGGCACCAGAGAGAATTGCTCGGGGATGCGTAGGTTGATTTTCGCTTCCAGGCCGCGGTAGTAGCTGAGCAGCTTGTCCTCGCTCTTGAACTCGAACTGCTTGTCGCTGCGCATGAACTTGAAGAAGTCCTGCAAAGATCCCTTGAAGCCGGCCTGCTTCATGACGTCGCGGATCGCGGCGTGGATTCGCGCGACCTCGCTCAGGCCCAATGCGTGGATCTGCGCCGGGCTCATGTCGGTGGTGGTTGTGGTACGAACGTTGTAGGCGTACCAGGCACTGCCATTGGGGAGCTTGTCCATGCCCACGGTGCTGCGAGTGGCGGGCAGGTAGTCGTTTGCGATGAAGTTGCGCAGCTTGCGGAACGAGGGCATGACCTTCTGGCCGATCATGTCGCGATAGGCGGCGGTCAGGCGCGCCTTGTCGGCATCGCTGAAGTCCTTGGGCATGCTGCTGATCGGCCCCCAGAACAGGCTGTCCTCAGGCTTGTCCTTGATGATTGCGTCGTACTGCGGCACCACCTTGACCATCAGCGCGCGCGGCTGCACCACGCCGGCTTTCATGCCTTGGCGCATGTCTTCGATGATGCTCTCCACCAGCACCGGCATGCGATTGCCACGCGCCAGCCAGTTGTCGTAGTCATGGACCGTCTTGAACGGCTGCGCACCGGTGCCGCTGCCCAATTGCGCGGCGAAGGTGGCGATGCTGCCCATCTGGTTCACAGGCAACATCCAGTCCGGATACTGCTCGCCTTCCAGCGAGTCCTTGGCGCTACGCACGAAGATCTCATAGCTCAGCAGGTCCTGTCCGCTGAGTCCCTCTGGGCCGATCTTCTGTACGCGGTCGAGCCAGCGGCTGGTGAAGTCGTGTGCCTGCGCGCGAAATGCCGCCGAATAGAAATCCGGCATCTGGTCGTTGTAGCGGTTGACGCCCTGGAAAGTTGCCTGCACTGGATTGAGCTTGAGGTTTTCTTCCCAGTACTGCTTGTAGAGCTGGTCGAGCTGGTGCGCCTTGATGCCGGTCACTTGCGGTGCGGCAAGCACGGGCATGTTGCTGGTGGTGGCACAGCCGCCGATCGCAACGGCGATGGCAACGACGAGGACTAGATGGGGGCGAACGATCATCGCGGGCTCCGGCTTCGGGAAGGTCATCCGCTCCAGCGTGCCGTGCTTTGACGCGCGGGGCATGGGCCGAAAGTCCCGGGAGATCAGGTCCTATTCGTGGATGCGGCATCAATCAGCTGAGGCGATCAGCCGGCGGCGGCGTGCTCACGAAGTTCATGCGCGCGAGCATGGCCCAGGTATCGATGAATACCTGCGCGTGCCAGGTATAGCAACGGGATCAAGGCGATTGCTGCGGCCATCTTGTAGATGTAGTTGAGCGTGCCGACCGCGAGGAACAACGACATCGCCCAGTGCTGCGGACCCAGTACGAATGCGATGTACAGCACGACGAAGCTGTCCACGAGTTGCGACACTGCGGTCGAACCCGTGGCACGCAGCCATGCATGGCGATCGCCGGTGGAGCGGCGGATGCGATGGAACACGCTGACATCGATGAACTGTCCGAGCATGAACGCGATCAACGAGCCCCAGATCGTCCACAGGCCCTGTCCGAAGACGGCTGCGAATGCGGCCTGGTAGTTCGGTACGCCCTGGTTCTGGACGACCGTGACCCACCACGAGGCAGGGGCCAGATGGATCGCGATGAATGCAAACGCGAAGCCATAGACGATCAATCCCGCAGCGAGCCAACTGATGAACTGCACGCCGCGCCGTCCGTAATATTCATTGACGGTGTCCGTCATGATGAACACGATCGGCCACAACAACGTGCCGGCGGTGAAATTCAGCGAGCCAGTCTGTCCGAACAGGTTCCATTGCAGCGCGGCGATACCGAGCGTGTCCTCAAGGGCGAATATCTTGACGCCGATGAATTCCGCCAGCACCGCGTTGACGCAGAAAAAAGCCGCCATCGCGATGAACAATCGCGTCGAGCGGTCCTGCAATGGCTGCGAATTCACGCCTGCGTATCTTCCAGCGGGGTGCGCCGTGAAAACGGAATGCTGTCAGGAGCGACAGCGCCGCCGGAAATGATGAAACTCATCGCCTGGTCGACGCTCCAGTTGGTGGGGGTGAGTTGGTCGACAGGCACGATCTCGAGATAGCCGCTAGTCGGGTTCGGCGTGGTCGGTACGTAAACGGCCGCGAGTTCGCGTCCGGTGCCCTGCTCGCGCAGGATTCGGGTAACAAAGCCGACAGACTTCATGCCCGCGTGCGGGAAGTCGATCAGCACCACGCGCTGTGTGCCATCAGGCTGTGTCTGCAGGATGTCCAGTAGTTTGCGAGCACTGCCATAAATCGTGCTGGCCAACGGAATGCGTGCAATCAGCACCTCGAACCAGCGCAGCACGCGTTGCCCGATCACGCGCCGCGCCATCAAGCCCGAAAGCAGGATGACCGCAATCGTCGCCAGCAATGCCAGCGCGGTCTGGACCCATGCTTCGTCCAGCCAGTGCAGAGACGGGCTCCCCATGGCGACGTTGTGCAGCAGCGGCCCGATCAAGGGGCGGCTGGTGTCTGAGAGCAACACGAACACGAACTTCACCACGACCCAGGTCAGCCAGATCGGCAGCAGGGTCAGCAGGCCTGTCAGGAACGTTTTCTGCAGGCTATGGCGTGGACGTGGCTGAAGCGGAATGGATGTTTGCATGCGGGGATTGTAGGGTGGGGCCAGCCCCACCGTCCGGTTGGCGAATCAATGTCAGGCTTGAGTTCCAATGATCGGATTGTGATTTCCGCCGGCGCGGGAACGCCGGCGAGATCAGTGATCGCGTACCAGACGGAAGCCGACGTCGTCATAGCCGCGAGTTGCATCCAGCGGTTTGGTGCCGGACGTGCCACGCCAGCTTTGTCCGGCGCTCAGGCGCTGGCGGCAGTCGGCGCCACATTCGCCAAGCCATTCGGACACCGGTTTGGCTCCGCCGCCACCGGGCAGTGCGCGAGCTTCGCTGGCATTGGGCAGGCGATAACGATGGCCGGTGCGTTGGCCGAGCCAGCGCGCGTAGGCGTCGGCGTCGCTGGACGACACGCAGACAACCGCATGCTGTGGGGACTGTGGGTAGCCGGGGGATTGCCAGGATCGTGGCGCCAGGATCCGTAGCAGCGACGCGCGTTCGCGGCACAGCGATGGAGGGCGGCGGGTGGCGCTGGCGAATTGCGCGTATTCGCCGCGACTGACATCACGCGGCGACATGGCGATCATCCTGTCGCCCACGCGCATCAGGTGCATGCCATCGCCGGAGAACGTAGCGCCTGCCTGCGGAATACGCTCTGCCTGTGCGGTGAGCGTGGCGATCATGACGGCGTCCAGCCCCAGCGCGCGTGCACTGTCGATGGCGCGCATCGCCGCCGGACGATCAAACTTCGCGGAAGCTTGATCGATGCGGGCAGCGATGGCTTTTTCAACACGTGTACGCACAAGAGTCATCGCCACGCTGTCCTGCTGTTGTGTCTGTGCAGCGAGCTGCGAGGCGTGTTGCAGGTAATCGACTGCCCGACGGTCGTCGCCTGCGCGCAGCCGATGCTCGGCTTCGTCGCCGAACGCATCCAACAAGGCAGTCGTCACCGCGGCAAGCCGTGGATGCGTGGGATCAGCTTTCCATGCGGCCAGAACGCTGTCGTACGCATTGCCGCCCGCTGGTGCGGTGAGGTTATGCGCGTGCAATTGCTGCTCCGCAGCGGCGACCAGGCCTTCGGCGGACAAGCCGGGCAACGGACGCAACATCGCATTGCCCTGGTCGCCGACCACGGCGACGCCCGGGGTGGCGCCAGGCACGGGCAAGCCGCTGGTGACCGCCACGGCGGGAGAGCGGAAAAAACTGGCCGGACCGGACTCGCCCTGGCGCAGTGCCAGCCCCGTGGTGGCGGCGGCAATCAGCACCACCGCAACCCACGCGGCTTTCGGCCAGCGCCGAATGGTGTCGACCACGCGGCGCGAGCGCGTCATCGCCAGCGTCAACGGTTGTCCGCTGCGGCGCGGCACACGATCCAGCGCTTCACGCATCTGCTGCGCATTGCGGAAACGCATCGACGGCGATTTTGCCAGCGCCTTGTGGAAAAAGCGCTGCCAGTGGCGAAGATGCCGCGGCAATTTCGGGATCGGATCCTGCGCGTGCATCACCGCCATCGACAAGGCATCACCGGCCATATATGGCAGGTTTCCGGTCAGCATTTCCCAAGCGAGGACGCCGACGCTGTAGAGGTCGGCGCGTGCGTCGACCTCTTCGCCACGCGCCTGCTCGGGCGCCATGTAGGCAGTGCTGCCGACGGCCATGCCAGCGGTGGTAACGCGCGGGCCGAAGCGGCGCAAGGCAATGCCGAAGTCGGCGAGCAGTGGGCGTTCGGCCTCGTCGAACAGCACGTTCTCGGCCTTGACGTCGCGATGCACGACGCCGCGCGCGTGCGCGTAATCGAGCGCGGCCAGCAGTGCGTCCAGGACGTGTCGCACGCGCGCCGGACCGATGTCGTCGTCGAACGTGCGTTGGCCCAAGTGTCCGTGCGAGAGGAACGGCATCGCGTAATACGGCAAGCCATCCCGGGTACGGCCGATCTCGAAGATGCCGACGATATGCGGATGTTCGAGCCTTGCGATCGTGCGTGCTTCGTTCTCGAAGCGGCGGCGACTGACCTCATCCGCCAGCGCCTCGGGCAGCATCACCTTGATGGCGACTTCGCGTTCCAGGGAGACCTGCTCGCCGAGGTAGACCGTCGACATGCCGCCGTTGCCGACCACGCGTGACAGCCGGTAGCCGTCAATCTCCGGCATCGCATATCCGGGCGCTGGATTGCTGAGTTCCTGATCGGTCGATGGGTTGGACATGCGGCTCCCGGTGCAACGACGAGCATACGCCGCCATCCGTCGTGGTCGCCTACACGAGCAGCAGTGACGCCATCCTGCGACGGTAACGGCCCACTAGGTCCTCGTCTTCGATGACGCGGAAGGCGTCCAGCAGCGCCAGGCGAGGCAGGCCGTTTTCGAATGTCCGGTTGCGGCGGAGCATCTCGAGGAACTGCTCCAGCCCCGCTTCAGCATCGCCGGTGACGATGGCATGCGCACCCAGCAGATGGCGCGCGCGCAGGTCATCGGGATTTGCAGCGATCGCCGCCTCAAGCACCTGCGGCGGCGGTGCGTCCTGAAGCAGCGCGGCAAAACCGAGCCTGGCACGCGCCTTCACCGCGCGATCGTCGGTGGAAAGATTCGCAGGCAGGGCATCGAGCAACTTTTCGGCTTCATGCGCGTGCCCGAGCGCGAGTAATGCGAGGGCCAGGTCGAGCTTCAGGCTGGCTTGTTCGGGCTCGAGCTCCACCGCCTTGCGCAGGCGCAGCAGTTCGGTGTGCGGATCGGGGGGAGTGGCAGCTTCCTCTGGCGCAACGGGTTCCTCGACAGCTGCACGTGGCTCGATGCCGTGATGGGTGAGGAATTCGCGAAGCTGGCCTTCCGGTAACGCGCCCGGGAAGCCATCGACCAGTTGGCCGTCCTTGACCAGCATCACGGTCGGGATCGAGCGGACCTGGAATGCCGCGGCCAGTTGCTGCTCTTTGTCGACATCGACCTTGGCCAGCAGGAAGGCACCGTTATAGTCGGCGGCGAGTTTTTCCAGGATCGGCCCCAGCGTCTTGCAGGGGCCACACCATGGCGCCCAGAAGTCGACCAGGACCGGCACCTGCAATGACTTCTGCAGGACTTCGGATTCGAAGCTCTCAGTCGTGGCATCGAAGACAGTGGGTTGATTCGAGGCAACAGGTTCAGCGGGCAGGAGTGTCGACATTGCATGGTCCGGGTTGGAATGCTGGGGACTTGGAGCCGGTTGTGCTGCAGGACAAGGCATCCACCGGCCCATCATTGCGGCACGCTAACACCGCAGACCCGCAAGACGTCATGAAGTCCTGACGGGCGAGCGATCAGCCGTGGCGTAATTTCATCGACAGGATTAGCGCCGACAACCCAAGCGTGACGAGGTTGGATACGATGATCGGCCATGACTGCAGCACGACACCGTAGCCCAACCAGAACGCGACGCCGACGGTAAACGTCGCATACATCGGTAGCGAAATGCTGCGGGTGTCCTTGCTGCGAATTGCCTGCACGGCTTGGGGCACGAAGGACAAGGTAGTCAGGGTGGCGGCAATATCGCCCAGCCATTCACCGGTCATGGGGACGCTGGTCGTGAAATCGCAGTCGCTGCAGGCATGGATGCAGTCGACCCTGCCGGCTGCGCCTTGTAGACGACGCCGCCTTTCATCACGAACTCGACCTGCTTCATCAACGCGATATTCGCAAGTGGATCGCCCGGCACGGCGACGATGTCGGCGTACTTGCCTGTCTGGACACTGCCGACATCCTTGTCCATTCGCAGCAGCTTGGCCGCACTCTTTGTCGCAGCCTGCAACGCGAATGCCGGCGGCATGCCGGCCTGCACCATCAGCTCGAACTCGTGCGCATTCTCGCCATGCGGATACACCCCGGCATCGGTGCCGAAGGCGATGGGTACTCCCGCGCGATAGGCCCTGCCGGCAGTGGCCATGATCATGGGGCCGACCTGCAACGCCTTCGCGGCGACCTGCGCGGGGTAATAGCCGGGAATCCTGGCCATTTGCGCGACGTGATCACCGGCAATGATCGTGGGCACATACCAGGTGCCGTGCTGCTTCATCAATGCCATGTCGACGTCGTCCATGAAGGTGCCGTGCTCGATCGAATCGACGCCGGCGATCACCGCGCGCCGGATCGCCTCGGCGCCGTGCGCGTGCGCGGCGACGGGAAATCCATAGTCGTGCGCGGCGGCGACCACGGCCTGCAGTTCCGGCAATGTCATCTGCGCGTTGTCAGCGCTGCTGCTTTCGTCCAGCACGCCTCCCGATGGCATGATCTTGATCAGGTCGACGCCGTCCTTGTAGTGCTGGCGGATCGCCTTGTAGGCATCGTCCGGGCTGTTGATGATGCCTTGCGCCGGGCCTGGATCGCCGGCCAGATCGGCGCGATAGCCGTCGCTGCCGTCGGCATGGCCGCCGGTGGAACCGATCGCACGGCCGGCGGAGAGGATCCTTGGGCCATCGATGAGCCCGGACTTGATTGCATTGCGCAATGCAATCGTCTCGTTGTTGCCATCGCCCAGGTTGCGCACGGTGGTGAAGCCGGCCAGCAGGGTGCGACGTGCATAGACAGTGCCGCGGATCGCGTAGTCGCTCGGGTTGAGCCGGAACTGGTCGGAATAGGTGGTCGCAGTGAACTGGTCCGTCAGATGTACATGGCTGTCGATCAGGCCGGGCAGGCAAGTCGCGCCACCCAGTTCGATTGCATTTGCGCCAGCAGGGATCGCGGCACGCCCGGGCTGCACGGATTCAATCCGTTCCCCACGGACGGTGATGCTGGTTTCACCGAGCAGGTGACCATTGGTCGAATCAAACAGGTGCCCGCAATGGAGCACGCTGGTCATCACTGGTGAGGGCATCTCGGCTCCCGCGCATGCTGCAGTGGGTAGCAGGCAGGCGAGGGCGGATGCAAGCGTCGGGCGAAAGATGGACTGGAAAACATGCATCGCAGGAGTCTCGATGGGGTAGTAGTCAAGGACTTCGGCGACGCGCACGTCGCTCGATCGGCTGGCATCCAATCCTAACCTGCGCGGCAGCGCGACCCGCATGGCGGCCGATGCTGCGCTGCGGTAGGCTTCAATGTCCTCCCTTCTGCGCCCACGCCGTGTCCAACGAGTCTGCTGCCCACGACGGTTCGGCCTATGCGCCTGCGACGGTCGAATCCGCCGCCCGCCAGTTCTGGTCCGACACGCGCGCGTTCGAGGTCAGGGAAGACGAAGCCAAACCCAAGTTCTACTGTCTTTCGATGCTGCCGTATCCCTCCGGCGCGTTGCACATGGGCCACGTGCGCAACTACACCATCGGCGACGTCATCAGCCGCTACCAGCGGATGATCGGCAAGAATGTCCTGCAGCCGATGGCGTGGGACGCCTTCGGCCTGCCGGCGGAAAATGCCGCGATCAAGAACAACACGGCGCCGGCGAAATGGACCTACGCCAACATCGAGCACATGCGTGCACAGATCAAGACGATGGGCTATGCGATCGACTGGAGCCGCGAGTTCGCTACATGCCGTCCCGAGTATTACGTGCATGAGCAGCGCATGTTCGTGCGGCTGCTGAAAAAGGGCCTCGCATATCGGAAGAATTCCGTCGTCAACTGGGATCCGGTTGACCAGACCGTGCTTGCCAACGAGCAGGTGATCGACGGCCGCGGCTGGCGCTCTGGCGCCATCGTCGAGAAGCGCGAGATCCCGCAATGGTTCCTGCGCATCACCGATTACGCCCAGCAACTGCTCGACGGCTTGGACTCGCTGGAAGGTTGGCCAGAGTCGGTCAAGACCATGCAGCGCAACTGGATCGGTCGCAGCGAAGGACTCGAATTCGCATTCGACATCGAAGGCAGCGATGAAAAGCTGCGAGTGTTCACGACGCGTCCTGACACGCTGATGGGCGTGAGCTTCCTCAGCATCGCCGCCGAGCATCCGCTGGCGTTGCATGCGGCTCAGACTGACCCGGAACTCGCGACATTCATCGCCGAATTGAAACAAGGCGGCATCTCCGAAGCTGAGCTGGATACCCAGACCAAGCGCGGCCGCGACACCGGCCTGCGCGCGATCCATCCCATCAGTGGCGAACTGCTGCCGGTCTTCGTCGCTAACTTCGTGCTGATGAGCTATGGCACTGGTGCCGTGATGGCGGTACCGGGTCACGACCAGCGGGACTGGGAATTCGCGCAGGCCTATCAGCTACCGATCCCGATGGTGATCGTGCCGCCGGACGTGCGCGATGCGCTCGAGCAGATCGGCAATGGTGTCGATGCGCACGATGACGCAATGAGCAGCGCACTCGGCGAAAGCGGTGCGATCGGCGTCTACGACACCGGCGCGGCGGTGCAGGTGGTGCGCGAGTTCGAGCATCGCGTCGCCGGGGAGGGCGCGTACACCGAGCGCGGCATCCTGGTGAATTCCGGCGAACTCGATGGCATGGATTACACGCAGGCGTTCGACGCGATCGCTGAGCGATTCGAGCGCGAAGGCCGTGGCCAGCGACGCGTGAACTATCGTCTACGCGATTGGGGCGTCAGTCGCCAGCGCTATTGGGGCTGCCCGATCCCCGTCATCTATTGCGCGTCGTGCGGCGCCGTGCCGGTGCCGGAGGATCAGTTGCCCGTGGTATTGCCGGAAGACGTGCAGTTCATGGGCACTGGCTCACCGATCAAGGCCGACCCCGAGTGGCGCAAAACGACTTGCCCGCAGTGCGGCGGCGCAGCCGAACGCGAGACCGATACCTTCGACACCTTCATGGAATCGAGCTGGTATTACGCGCGTTATACATCGCCTGGTGCAGCCGGCATGGTCGATGCACGCGCCAACTACTGGTTGCCCGTCGACCAGTACATCGGCGGCATCGAGCACGCGATCCTGCACCTGTTGTATTTCCGTTTTTTCCACAAGCTGTTGCGTGATGAAGGCCTCGTGCACAGCGACGAGCCTGTCCGCAACCTGCTGACGCAGGGCATGGTGATCGCCGAGACGTTTTATCGCGCCAATGCCGATGGCTCCAGGGAATGGATCAACCCTGCTGACGTCGAGATCGAGCGCGATACCCGAGGACATGTTGTCGGCGCGAGGTTGAAGGCAGACGGCCAGCCGGTCAGCATCGGCGGCATGGAGAAGATGTCGAAGTCGAAGAACAACGGCGTCGATCCGCAGGCGATGGTGGACAGGTTCGGTGCGGACACGGTGCGCCTGTTTTCGATGTTCGCCGCGCCGCCAGAGCAATCGCTGGAATGGAACGAGGCCGGCGTGGAAGGCATGGCGCGGTTCCTCCGCCGGTTCTGGCGCGAGGTCACCTCGCATGTCGTCCAACCCGATCACCCTGCCATTGATGTCGACGCTTTGACGTCTGCGCAAAAAACAATGCGTCGCCAGCTGCACGAAACCATCCGCAAGGTCGGTGACGATTACGGCCGCCGACACAGTTTCAATACCGCGATCGCGTCGCTCATGGAACTGCTCAATCACGTCTCGAAATTCGATGACATGAGCGACCAGGGTCGCGCAATCCGGCATGACGTGCTCGAAACGATGGTCTTGCTGCTCAATCCGGTGACGCCACACGTCAGCCACGCGTTGTGGCAGGCGTTGGGTCATGCCGAGACGCTGATCGAGGACATCCCCTTTCCGCAGCTCGACACCTCGGCGCTGGTGCGTGATGCATTGACCCTGGCGGTGCAGGTCAATGGAAAGTTACGTGCCACGATCCAGATCACCCCTGAAACACCACGCGATGAAATCGAAACTGTTGCGCTGGCTGAACCACACGTCGTGCGATTCCTGGAAGGCCTCACCATCCGGAAAGTCATCGTGGTGCCGGGCAAGATCGTCAACATCGTCGCAGCCTGACCGTTCAAGCTTGCCCGCCCAGCCGACCTCCGCCAGACTGCCCACATGACCAACGCCCCCCCCCTGCTTAAAACATTCGTGGCCAACATGCTCCTTGCGAAGGCTGCGGTGCGCCTCCCGCTTCTCGTGCTGGTTGCCCTGGCGTTGTCGGCCTGCGGCTTCCATCTCCGCAACGCATTGGCATTGCCCAGCGATCTTGGGCCGGTGCGCGTCAGTTCTCCGGATCCATACAGCCCACTCGCACAGTCGTTGTCACAGGCGCTGGGCCGTGCTGGCGCGACTCCGGCCGTGGATGGCTCCACCGAGGCGGCGGTCTTGCAGATCGTTTCCGAGCGCTGGGCTAATTCGCCATTGTCGGTGGACCAGGCTGGACGTGCGCAGGAATACTCACTGCGTTACGCCGTGATCTTCCGCCTGCGCCGTGCCGATGGCACCGACCTGGTGCCGCAGCAGGTGATCGAGCTGTCGCGCGACTACATCTCGGTACCCACCAATTCGTCGGGCACCGAGGGCGAGCAGGAAATCCTGGGCCGCGAATTGCGACGCGACATGGTCTCCTCGATCCTGCTTCGTATCGATGCCGCTTCCCGTGCTCTTGGACACCACGCGGTCATGGCGCCGACCTCGTCATCATCAGATTCGTCCGTACCAGCGCCGCCTACCCCCTGACATGGAACTCAAGCCGGACCGGCTCGCCGCGCATCTTGCGAGCGGACCGTTGCGTCCTGCGTGGCTGGTTGCCGGGCCGGAAGCGCTGCTCGTGCTTGAAGCGGCCGACGCCGTGCGTGCGGCGGCGCGCGAGCAGGGGATCGTAGAGCGCGAGGTTTTCGATGCCGAGGGCAACCGTGAGCCTGACTGGGATGCGCTGGACGCCAGTTTTCGTGCCCCAAGCCTGTTCGCCAGCCGACGTCTGATCGAGCTGCGCCTGCCGACCGGCAAACCCGGTGCCGAGGGGGCCAAGGTCATCGCCGGTTTCTGTGCCGACCCGCCGCCGGATGTCTGCCTGCTGGTCACGGGTGGCGACTGGAGCATGAAACACGGTGGCAAATGGAGTGAGGCGATCGGCCGCGCCGGTGTCGTGGTCATCGCATGGGCGGTCAAGCCACACGAACTGGTGGACTGGACCGACCGCCGCCTGCGCAGTCGTGGATTGAGCGCCGATCGCGACGCCGTGGCGCGACTGGCCGAGCGTGTCGAAGGCAACCTGCTTGCCGCGGCGCAGGAGATCGACAAGCTGGCTTTGTTGGCGGATGGAAGCACTCTTGATGCGACGCGGATGGATGCACTCGTCGCCGACGCCGCGCGGTTCGATGTGTTCCGCCTGCTCGATGCCGCATTAAACGGACAAGGCGCGCAGGTCGCGCGCATGCTCGCAGGACTGCGCGCTGAAGGGGGCGTGGTGCCGGCGTTGCTCGGCATGGTGGTGATGGAATTACAGCGTGCCGCGGTGCTCGCGCGGGTTCAGGCGCGTGGCGGCAACCTGCCTTCGGAGTTCAAGGCGCAACGCATCTGGGAGTCCAAGCAGGCAGCCTATCGACGCGCATTGCCGCGGCATCCACCGGCGCGCTGGGAACAGTTCGTGGTCGCCGCCGGGCATGTCGACCGCATCGCCAAGGGACGCGCGCCCGGCGATGCATGGATCGCATTGGAGCGTTTGTTGCTGGCCATCGCGGACAGCAAGGCGCAGGTCCTGCTGGCGTCATGAGCGAGGCGGCGGAGTTGCGCGTTTTTTACGGTGGGACGTTCGACCCCGTCCATAACGGTCATCTGGCGATCGCATGCGCGGCGCGCGATGCGCTCGGCGTGGACATCACCTTCCTGCCTGCCGCCGACCCGCCACATCGACCTGCGCCGGGCGCCAGCGCCGTCGACCGCGTTGCAATGCTGCAACTGACGATCGCCGGCGTGCCTGGATTGCGACTGGATCTTCGCGAAATCGAGCAGCACGCACGCGACGGCAGTCGTCGCTCATGGAGCATCGATACGCTGCACGCTTTGCGTGCCGAACTGGGGTCCAAGGTATCGATCGCGTGGCTGCTTGGCGCGGACAGTTTTGCCGGCCTGCCGGGCTGGAAATGCTGGCGCGAATTATTTGAATTGACGCATTTCGTTGTCGCCGAACGGACCGGAAGCGCACTCGGCCAGGAGATTGCACCTGAGCTTGCGCAGATGCTGGACGGACGCTGGGTCGACGACGTTGCCGCATTGCGCGCCGCGCGGGCTGGACTGGTGTTGCGCCTGTGCCAGCCACTGCAGGCGCATTCAGCGACTGATCTCAGGTATCGGATCCAAGCCGGGATTCCCTGGCGGCACTTGGTGCCAGTGGCAGTCGCCGATTACATCGTCGCCAAAAACCTGTACGGCAGCGCCCACGCGGCAGCCTCCGGGACGTAATCCGCTGGCCGCCCGGTATAATTTTCCTCCACGCCACCAAAGTCGATGCAGCACTTGACCACCCAAGCCCACGTCATCAAGACCCAACTTCCGAATCCACCGCCGCCGCTGGAGCTGCTGCTCCAGACCGTGCTCGACGCAGCCGACGAACTCAAAGCCCGCGATGTCGTCGAGATCGATGTCCGGGGCAAGAGCAGCGTCACCGATTTCATGGTGGTCGCCTCGGGAACCTCGACACGTCACGTCAAATCCATCGCCGACGAAGTCGTCCGCTTCGCCAAGAAGCTCGACGTACAGCCAATTGGCGTGGAAGGAGAACGCGAAGCCGAATGGGTGCTGGTCGACCTGGGCGACGTTGTCGTCCACGTGATGCTGCCGCGAGTCCGTGAGTTCTATGCGCTGGAGCGGCTGTGGACCGTGGGTGACGAGCCACCGGAAATGGTGGACGAATACGGCGGACTGCTGGATGCAGAGCGGCGTTGATACGGCGCCAAATTTGAAAAGGCGGCGTCGAGACTTCGGTCGTCATTGATGAAGGCGCGCCTGATCGCTGTCGGCGAACGCGCTCCGGCGTGGGTCGCGCAGGGATTCGGCGAATACCAGAAGCGTCTCTCGCATTGGTTGCCCCTGGACCTGGTCGAAATCGAACCGGGCCTGCGCGGCAAGCATCGCGACACCGTGCGCGCAACCGCGGACGAAGGTTCACGCGTGCTGGCCGCATTGCCCAAACAGGTGCATGTGGTCTCGCTCGATGGCCACGGCAAGGCATGGACATCCGAACAACTCGCCCAGCGCCTGGAACACTGGCGCGGACTGGGCCGTGACCTGGCGCTGTTGATCGGTGGCCCGGAAGGACATTCGCCTGAAGTCCTCATGCGCGCGGATGAGACCTGGTCACTGGGCCCCTTGACGCTGCCGCATATGCTCGCGCGGCTACTTGTTGCCGAGCAGGTCTATCGCGCTGCCGCGCTCCTGGCAAACCATCCTTACCATCGAGCTTGAGGCTGGCTGCCAGGATAAGCGGACACAATCGCGTCCAGTCATCGTCCGTATCACCGCGAGTGATCCCGTGTAGCCACGGGCGGGGCCAAAGCCCTCACCCGTCGCGACATGATCGGATAGCGCCTCGCTTAGCTGACCTGCGTGCCCTCAACCATCCAGGTTGAATGCGATCGGCACAAGTCCGATCGCCTGCACTGCATGTCCATTCTTCATCGCTGGACGGAAGCGCCAGTTCATCAGCACCTGCTTGCGCGCGGCGATATCGAGCCGGCGATCACCGCTGCTGCGCTGGACGTCAACCTGCAACGGGCGTCCATCGACGTCGACCAACACTTGCAGCAATACCGTGCCCTGCACACCATCACGCAATGCATCGCGGGGATACGCCGGCGCCGGAGCGTCGGCGTATTCGAGGCGAACGCCCGGCAGTGGCGCGGTGTCAGCACCATTCTGCAGCGACGTGTTGTTTGATGGATCGACGGGGGGATCGATCGGTTGCGTGTCGTGATCCACGATTACCGTCTGGACGGAAGAGCGATCGACTGGCGTGGTGATGGCTGGCCGCTGCGAAGTCATTGCATGTGCCTGCGGCTTCGCCTTGACGACAGGCACATGTACCGGCGGGATCGGGGTGACTGGCACGCGATGGATCCACCGCAGCGAAGGACTCAAGTCTGGCAGGGCCAACGGAGGTGGCGCGCTCATCGGCACCAGCAACAACATCAACATCGCGGCGTTGAGGGTAATTGCGGCCGCCAGGCCCGCGATGCGTTTGGCATCCGGATGCCAGGGGTTTGCAAAGGTGTTCCTTGCGAGGGCATGCGAAGCGGAGCCGATTGCATGGGCCATGACCAATCTCCTCAAGTCTGCCGCGAGCTGGGCAGCGCGCCTGGCAAGCCTGGGAACGCGCCGGCGGCGAGGATGGGGTTGAGTGGGTTTCCCCAAACATGCCGCACTTCCAATATCTACCGTACGCAGTGGTACGCAAAGAGATTGAGATGGAAGTTTGGTATTGGGCGATGGGCGGCGATTGCGTCGTCGCGACCTTGCCAGGCAACGCAGGAATCCATGCGCGATGTGTTGTTCATCATTCCAGGCTGCGCGGGAATGATGAACTTGAGATGCAAATTAAGTCAGCCTTTTTTCGCAGGATCCGGCTGCGCATCTGCATCGTGCTTGACTTCGCTCGACTGCGAACCTCGCTGCGAAGGCGCCGCAGGTTGTTGAGCCTCACGACGATCGCCAGGCTGGTTCTCGGCGTAGCCGGGATTTTTTCCGTGGCGAGGGTCGGCGTTGGAGGTTGGCTTCCTTGGACCGGACATGCTCAGCGCCCCAGTTCAAAGACGACATCAAGGCTGACGCTGAGCGTGGTTTCACCCGGCGAGACCGCTGTGTCGGCCTCGGCCTTGCCACGCGCCATCGCGATCATCGGGACCGGACCCGGTGGCCGGAAGCCGCCACCTTCGCTGATGCTCACGATGCGCCGCACTCGCAGTCCAAGTGACTTGGCATACATCGCGGCCCGCGCCTGCGCCTTGACCATCGCGCCGCGACGGGCTTCATCGTAGGCCGGTTCTGGCTGGTCCACTTCGAAGCTGGGCCCGTTGACCTGGTTGGCGCCGCTGGCGACCAGCGCATCAAGCACTTTGCCGAGCTTTGCCAGGTCGCGGACCTTCAGGTTGACCGTATTGCTGGCTTGGTAGCCGGTGATTATCGGGTTCTGGTTTTCAACATATTTGTATTGCGGGTTGAGGCTGATCCCGCTGGTCTGGATATCGCGTTCGGCGATGCCGGCCGCCTTGATCGCGCCCATCACCTTGTCCATCTGGACCGCGTTGGCGCGCATCGCGGCGTTGGCATCAAGCGCCTGGGTGACAACCCCGGCGGAGATCGTCGCCACATCCGGCACGCGCCGGGCTTCGTCCTGGGCCGAGATCGACAACAGCGTGCCATCGCTCGACATCGCCATCGGCGCTTGAAGCGCAGGCGCGCTCTGGGCGGATGCGGCCATGGAGAATGCACCCAACGACAGTGCGGTGGCGAGCAACAGGGGACGCAACACGAGTTTGCCGGGCACGTACATGAAATCTCCTATGGACTCTGACGATATGTCGAATGTGAACAGGGTCGACGGATTGTGGTGAATGAACCGTGAGCCGCGACAGGCAGGCTGCACGCGAGCCGTGCATGGCTAGGGAGCCGGTCAGCAGGCAGAGGGTATTCTTCTTGGATGTTGTATCTCGCATCGCAATCACCGCGCCGGCGCGAATTGCTGGCCCGGTTGGGGCTGGCATTCGGCGTGCTTGACATTGCGATCTGCGAACAGCGCCAACCCGGCGAGCCTCCCGTTGACTACGTTCGACGCGTGGCGCGTGAAAAGGCTGGGTCCGGGCTCCTGGACGTGGTCGCGGTGCCGGACGCACTGGTGCTGGGCGCCGATACCGAAGTCGTGCTGGATGACGAGGTCTTCGGCAAGCCGGCCGACGCCGCCGACGCCGCCGCGATGCTGCGGCGTCTGTCCGGTCGCACCCACGGCGTGATCTCGGCGGTGTCGCTGATCTCCGCCGGGCGCGAGGCGCAGGCGGTATCGCAATCGGAGGTCACATTCGCCGTTTTGAACGAGATCCTCATTGACGCGTATATCGACAGCGGCGAATGGGATGGCAAGGCCGGTGGGTATGCCATCCAGGGGGCGGCCCAGGCATTCATCACGCACCTGTCGGGCAGCTATTCCGGAGTCATGGGTTTGCCGTTGTATGAAACCGCGCGGTTGTTGCGGGAATTTGGTGCATTGGCATGACCGAGGAAATCCTGATCAACGTCACCCCGCGTGAAACCCGCGTCGCGGTGGTCGAGAACGGCATGCTGCAGGAATTGCATATCGAGCGCGGCTGGAGCCGCGGGGTGGTGGGCAACATCTACAAAGGCCGCGTGCAACGGGTGATGCCCGGCATGCAGGCGGCATTCGTCGAGATTGGCCTGGATCGCGCGGCCTTCCTGCATGCCAACGACATCCAGCGACCGGCGCCGGCGCGTAGCATCGATGGCGAGGAGACCCCGCTGCCCGCCACCCCGGCGACCGTGCCGTTGATTACCGAGTTGCTGCGCGAAGGCGGCGAGATCGTGGTCCAGGTCGTCAAGGATCCGATCGGCAGCAAAGGCGCACGTTTGACCACGCAGCTGAGTATCCCTTCGCGCTACCTGGTGTTGCTTCCACAGTTGCGCGTGGTCGGCGTGTCGGCGCGCATCGAGGATGAAGGCGAACGTGCCCGGCTCAAATCGCTGGTGACTGAACTGGGTGCGCCACTCGGCAATGCCGACAATGTTGTGCCGGGTTATATCGTGCGCACCAATGCCGAAGGCCAGCCATCCGAAGCGCTGGCCGAAGACATCGCCTATCTGGCGCGCGCTTGGGCTCTGATCGAACAGCGGATGATTCAGACGCGCACGGGCGACTGCATCTATGAAGACCTGAACCTGCCGATGCGCGCCGTGCGTGACCTCATGCGCCGCGACGTGGAAAAGGTCAAGGTCGATTCGCGCGAAACCTGCGAACGCCTGCGCAGCTTCGCAGCACAGTACATGCCGGCATTGGGCAATGCCGACGATGCGGGGCTGGTTGATAAGATCGAGCATTACAACGGCGCGCGTCCGATCTTTGATCTGTATGGCGTCGATGACGAAATCCAGCGCGCGCTGGAGAAGCAGGTGCCGTTGAAATCCGGCGGCTACCTGGTCATCGACCAGACCGAAGCGATGACCACGGTCGACGTCAACACCGGCTCGTTCCTTGGCCAGCGGAATCTCGAGGAAACGGTCTACCGCACCAACCTGGAGGCCGCGCAGTCGGTGGCACG
>JBBQTR010000026.1:0-19063 GCA_038213095.1 Lysobacterales bacterium
GCTGCCGACCTTCAGTACCTCGGCGCAGGCGACTCCTTCTGGATATGGCAGGTCGGAATTGGTCACGAGCGCGCGGCGCAGCGGAATTGAATACATCACGCCCAGGATGCCGCCCAGCGCGCAGATGGCGAACGACTCCCAGTACGGGAAGCCCGTCCACCAGCCGATCATCACCAAGCCTGGCAGGACGAAGATGATCGACGACAACGTGCCCGCCGCCGAAGCGACGGTCTGCACGATGTTGTTTTCCTGGATGGTCGAATTCTTGAACCCGCGCAGCAGTGCCATCGAAATGACGGCGGCCGGGATCGAGGTCGCAAAGGTCAGCCCGGCCTTCAGGCCGAAGAACACATTCGCGGCAGTGAACAACACGGTAATGACGACCCCGAGGATCAGGCCGCGTGCGGTGAGTTCGGTGCGCGGTTCCGCGGACGGAGGTGCATGCGTGGATGGACTGGTCACGGGCGGGTTCCCTCAAGAGACAGCGCAGTATTACAAACCTCATGCCGCCAATGCGAGCCGCAGTCCGGCTGCAGCTGCACTCAATGGCCGGGCTACACTTCGGCACGCCTCCTGGAATGCCCATGGCTGCCATCACGATGACCGACATGCCGTTTGACCCCAGCCTCATCGTGCAACGCGACCCGCGCGACGAGCTGTTCGGCCACCCCAAGGGCGTGTACGTCTGCTTCTTCACGGAGATGTGGGAGCGCTTTTCCTTTTACGGCATGAAAGCGTTGTTGCTGCTGTACCTGCTGCAGCACCATCGCTTCGGTGACAAATCGGGCTACGACGTCCTCGGTGCGTATGGCGGCCTGGTGTACAGCCTGCCGGTGATCGGTGGCCTGCTTGCCGACCGCTACTTGGGCATGCGCAAGGCGGTGATCTTCGGCGGCCTGTTGCTGGTGTGCGGACACGCAGGGATGGCGATCGAAGGACAGGCAGCGACCATCGTCAATGGCGTGGTCACGCGCGACGAAGGCTCGCTGCGGATCTTCTACCTGTCGCTGGCGCTGATCATCATGGGCGTGGGCTTTCTCAAGCCGAACATTTCCACCATCGTCGGGAAGCTGTATCCGCAGAACGATCCGCGCCGCGACTCCGGGTTTTCGCTGTTCTACGCCGGCATCAACCTGGGCGCATTGTTCGCTTCGATTGTCTGCGGTTACCTCGGCCAGACGCTGGGCTGGAGATGGGGCTTCGGCGCGGCTGGCGTCGGCATGCTGTTCGGGCTGGGGCAATTCCTGTGGGGGCAGAAATACCTGCATGGGCATGCCGAATCGCCAGCCCCGGAAAAACTTCGGGAACGCGTGTTTGGACTTCCTCGCGAATGGGCCATCTACTTGGGCGCGTTGATCGGGCTGCTGCCCGTGGCATGGCTGATGTGGGCAGTCGCCAATGGTGCGTTCTCACTGGGCGGCGGAATCTCGATTGCAATGGCGCTGATGCTGCTGGTGATGGCCGTGGTGCTGGTGTGGTTCTTCTGGTTCGTCACCACGCAATGCACGCCGGTGCAGCGCCAGCAGATGATCGCGTTGATCGTCCTGATCGCGATGTGCCTGGTGTTCTTCACCCTGTATGAGCAGACCTACGGGTCGTGGGTGACATTCACCGACCGCATGTTGACCAAGGACGTGGTGCCATCTCTCGTACAGGCCCAGCCGCAGGTAGCCTGGACATCGAACATCAGCGCCAATGTAATCGTCTTCCTGCGCAGCGCACCGTGGTCGATCGTGTCGCTGCTCCTCGCACCGGCGGCCTTCATGGCATCGGCTGCGCTGTCGGACCGTAACCCGGACTCGCCCGCACCCAAAATTCTTTTTGGATTGGCGGCGATAGCAATGCTGGTTTTTTTATTGCGCGATGCACTGGTACTGCCGCAAACCGCGGGTTCACTGACATACCTGGGCGCGCTATTCATTGTGTTGTTGGCGCCGCTCTTCGGAGTTTTGTGGGGGTGGCTTGATCGACGCGAACTGGATCCCTCAAAACCGGTCAAGTCGGCCTTTGGCCTGTTGCTGGCAGGCGCCAGTTTCATCCCGCTGGCATGGGCCGCGCAGCACGCCGGCGCAACTGGTCAACTCGCAAGCGTGTGGTGGCTGGTGGTCGCGTACTTCGTGCTGGAACTCGGCGAAATGTGCCTGGCGCCGGTGGGCTTGTCCGCGGTGACGCAACTGTCGGTGCCGGCCGTTGCCAGCCTGATGATGGGCACGTGGTTCCTTGCCACCGCATTCTCGGAGACGCTCGCGGCACTATTCGGAAAGCTCGCCGCGATCGACATCTCCGAAGGCGCGACCCTCGACTTTGCTACTGCGGGTGCGAAGTACGCTCACTTGTTCTGGATCATGACCTGGATTGGCGCGGGGTTCGCAGTGCTCGCCTTCCTCATCGCTCCGTTGTTGCGGCGGATGATGCACGGGGTGAAGTAAAAAATACCCAATAAAAAAACGGCGCCATTGGGCGCCGTTTTTGGTTTCCGTAGCAACCTCAGTGTTTGGTTGTGACTGCAGGGGCGCTTCCGCCGGCCGCACCGATGTTGCGATCGAGGAAGGCAAGCAGTTTGCTGTAGAACTCCTGTTGATGGGCCTGTTCGTAAAAACCGTGACCTTCGGTCCTGAAGTACAGTGTTTCAACCGGTACGCCGGCAGCACGCAGGGCTTTCTCCATTTCCTGTGAATGCACGATCGGTGCACGCTCGTCTTGCCCTCCAGCGGCAAGAAACACCGGCACTTTGATTTGTTTTGCCAAATTAATTGGAGAAACTGCTACGACTTGCGCCGGATCACCTATCCAGTTATGTAGATAGGCTTTACTCGAATCAGCCCATTTCCCATCGCTGACCAACCTTGGAAGATCGTAAACACCCACATAGCCAACTGCACACTTGTACAGCGCGGGTTCCTTAGCGACACCCATCAGCGCGGCATAGCCGCCATAACTCGCGCCGTAGATGCAGATCCGCTGCGCATCGGCGATGCCTTGATCAATCGCCCAATGCGTTGCATCGGTGACATCGTCCTGCATGGTGGCTCCCCATTGGCGCTTTCCGGCCTGCTCATAGGCGCGACCGTAACCACCGGACCCACGATAGTTCACCTGCAAAACCGCATATCCGGATGCGGCCAACAATTGTGAGTCTGTATTGAACTCCCATCCATCCGCAATGCCGAATGGCCCGCCGTGCGGCATTACAATCAATGGTAGGTTCTTTTGGGTTCCGGGTGGAAGCGTCAGATAACCGAACAACTGCATGCCATCGCGAGCCTTGAAATTGAAGGGCCGGACTTTTGCCATTTTTTCCGGATCGAACCAGTCTCGGCGACTGACAAGGTGGTCGGCCTTTTTTATCACAGTATCGAAAAGGTAAAAATCACCCGGGTTGCGATCGCTCTTGACTTCCACCAACGCGAGTTTGCCGTCGCTCGTTCGTGACGACACAGCGATCGCATTACCCGGGAATGCTGCTTCAAGGCTGTGGTGCAGACGAGCTTCGGCTCCGTTTTCATCGAAAAATACGCTGCGCGGGTTGCCATCCTCGAAGGTGACGCCTACGGGCGTATGGTCGACGGCGGTAACAACGGAGGCTGGATCTGAAACCTTATCGCGAAAGATTGACTTGCGCGTCCCATCGAGTGTATCCAGTGCCACTATCGCACTAGGTCCAGTCGCTTGCTGCACATAAAGATAGGCGAAGCGATTGTCTGCCGAGAAGCCAATCGGCCCTTCATTGTGACCGCTGCTTGATTCGTTGTTGATCTCTTTCCAATCAGCCTTGTCGCTTGATCGGTAATAAAGATAATTGTTGTCGTGCATGTCATACCCACTGGCAAAGCGCACAACGCCAGAGCTATCCGTGACGAAATCCGCATTGCGAACCGGTGACCGTAGGACGGGATGCCGGACACCCGTGTCGACATCCATCCGGTCAACACGAGAATACGCATCAGCAGTAAACGGCGTGACTGAAACCAGAACGTTGTGGTCGTCATTTGGCAGGTCGTCCACCAAGGTTGCCCATACATTTTCTGTAGTACGCCCCTGAATATGCGAACCCGTGCTCATTTGATCGACATCCGGGCCAACCAGCAATGAAGAACCACTGCCATCGGCATTGATCCCGTAGAGATTTCCAGTGAGTTGTGGACGGTCCAGCGCACCAAATTTCCTCGCCATGCTGATCACCAACCGCTTTGGACTTACCCACCAGAAATCGGCGACGTAGTTGTTCTTGCCAAGCCCAAAACCGCCGGTTGGTTTGTTGTCGCCACGATGCACGATCAGAAGTACGGATTTGCCTTCCTGCGGCACCGTGGCGGCGTAATAATCACCTTTGGGTGAAAGCTTGATGCCCTCGAATCCGTCGCGCTTGGTATAGGGCGTAACGTCCACGACAGCAGCGACGCATTGAAAACAGGCCGCCAATGCCAGCAGCCCTACGAAAATCGGCAATTTCATTTTGTTCCCCGTTCTGATTCACGCCGTCACAAGGTGGGTGACAGTCCATTGAGCACATCCCCTAGCGCATCGTGCCAGCGCGGAAGTGGAATCCCAAACTCTGTTTCGATCTGGCGGCAATCAAGTACTGAATATGCAGGCCGCACTACTCGGGTTGGATATTCGGAAGTACTGATCGGTACGATAAGAGGTTTGCGCAGCAGTAGTTGACGGTCGAAGGCCTGCATCATGATCGCCTCCGCGAACCCGTGCCAGCTGGTCTGACCGCTGGCGGTAAGGTGCCACAAACCAGAGTGATTCGGCGACTGCGCCAGCACGTGTGCGGTGACATCCGCAATGAGGGTCGCAGGAGTCGGAGAGCCCATCTGGTCAGCGACTACGCGTAGTTCATCGCGCTCGGAGGCCAGGCGCAGCATCGTGCGCAGGAAATTCCTGCCGTGGTTTCCGTAGACCCAAGCCGTACGGAAGATGAGATGACGGGCGCCGCTGCCGCGGATCGCGGCCTCCCCGGCAAGTTTGCTGGCGCCATAAACGCCGAGGGGAGAGACCGTGTCGTCTTCACGATAGGGGCGTGAGCCGAGGCCATCAAAAACATAATCGGTGGAGTAATGCACCAGTAACGTATCGCGTAGGCTGCATGTCTCTGCGATGACGTGTGGCGCCTGCGCATTGGCACGAAAAGCCGTAGCGACATCGTCTTCCGCCGCATCGACGGCGGTATACGCTGCAGCATTGACGACAACATCGGGCGCCACGCGTTCGATCAAGGCAGCCAACGTCTCCGGTGCGTTGAAATCGGCTGTCTCGCACGGGATGCCGTCGGGGAGCCTTCCACTACGCGTGGTCACGACCACGTCGCCAAGCCCAGCAAGGCTTCGACGCAACTCCGTACCAACCTGGCCGTTGCCGCCGAACAACAGGAGTTTCATGGGTTGAGCAGCGGCAGCCGTTCCACCGGTATATCGGCAAGGAACGGTGCATTTTTGTCCTTGTCCGATAATAACGGCGCACTGACTGGCCAATCAATCGCCAGGGTCGCATCATCCCAGCGCAGGCTCGCATCGGCTGCGCGGTCATAGGTCGCGGTACACAGATACGTGAATAGAGCACGCTCGCTCAGCACGACGAAGCCGTGGGCGAAGCCCTCGGGAATCCAGAAATTCCGCTTGTTCTGTGCACTTAAGACTGCCGCGGTCCAACGCCCGAAATCAGGTGAATTGCGCCGGATATCGACGGCAACATCCCAGACTTCACCTTCGAGCACGCTAACCAGCTTGCCCTGCGGCCTGGGCCATTGGTAATGCAAGCCGCGCAACACGCCGCGACTGGACGACGAGACATTTCCCTGCGCGAAGTCGGTTGGCAACCCGACTTCGCCAAATTTTTCGCGATTGAACGACTCGTAGAAAAACCCGCGTTCGTCGCCGAACACCTGCGGCTCCAGGACAAGGCATCCAGGCAAATCGGTCTGTGTGACTTTCACCAGGAATGCTCCGTCATTCGACCCGTTCGTGCTCGAGCAGGCTCAGCAGGTATTGGCCGTATCCGCTTTTCGCCAAGGGTTTGGCCAGTTCACGTAATTGCGTCTCGTCGATCCATTGGTTGAAGTAGGCGATTTCCTCGGGGCAACACACGCGCAGGCCTTGGCGCTTTTCGATGGTCTCGATGTAAGTTGAAGCCTCCAGCAACGACTCGTGCGTTCCGGTGTCAAGCCAGGCGAATCCACGCCCCAGCTTTTCGAGTTGCAATGCCCTCTCCTCAAGATAACAACGATTTAGGTCGGTGATTTCCAGCTCGCCACGCGGTGACGGTTTCAGCGATGCGGCGTAATCACTGGCTTGGCCATCGTAGAAATACAAACCGGTAACCGCGTAATGCGAGCGCGGCTGAGCGGGTTTTTCCTCCAATCCAATGACACGGCCGGTGACGTCGAACTCGGCCACGCCATAGCGTTCTGGATCGCTCACCCAGTAGCCGAAGACAGTCGCGCCACTTTCGCGTGCCGAGGCGCGCTGCAGCACTTCGGTCAGGCCATGGCCGTAGAAAATGTTGTCGCCAAGCACGAGGCAGCTGGGTTGCCCGGCAAGAAATTCGCGGCCGATCAGATACGCCTGCGCCAACCCGTCGGGGCTGGGCTGTACGGCGTATTCGATGCGCATTCCCCACTTGGAACCATCGCCAAGCAGGTTCTTGAACAACGCCTGCTCATGCGGCGTATTGATGATGAGGACATCGCGGATGCCCGCGAGCATCAGCACGCTCAGCGGGTAATAGATCATCGGCTTGTCGTAGACAGGCAACAGCTGCTTGCTGATCGCCTGCGTGATCGGGTACAGCCGCGTACCCGAACCGCCTGCAAGGACGATGCCTTTGCGCGCGCATGCCGCTGCCGCGCTCATGCGACGGCATCCATGCTGCTCATGCCGATGCGCTCGAGCCGGTAGCTGCCGTCAAGAACGCGCTGCACCCACGGCTGATGGTCGAGATACCAGTCGACGGTATCGGCAATGCCCTGCTCGAAGTCATGCGCCGGTTGCCAGCCGAGTTCGCGTTTGAGCTTTGACGCATCGATCGCGTAGCGGCGGTCATGACCGGGGCGATCGGTGACATGGGTGATCTGGCTCGCGCGCGGCTGGCCATCCGCGCGTGGACGACGTGCGTCGATCAACTTGCAAATGGTGTGCACGACATCGATGTTCTGCATTTCGGCGTCGCCGCCGACATTGTAGGTTTCCCCCACGCGTCCTGCCTCCAGCACGGCACGGATCGCGGCGCAGTGGTCGGTAACATACAACCAGTCGCGGATATTTTTTCCATCCCCATAGATCGGCAGTGGTTCGCCTGCCAGTGCGCGGGCGATGATCAGCGGGACAAGTTTTTCCGGGAACTGGTATGGCCCGTAATTGTTCGAGCAGTTGGTGGTGAGTACCGGCAACCCATAGGTGTGATGGAACGCCCGCACCAGATGATCGGACGCGGCCTTCGAGGCTGAATACGGCGAATTCGGGGCGAATGGCGTGTCTTCGGTGAATTGACCGGTATCACGCAGCGAGCCGTAGACTTCGTCGGTCGACACGTGCAGGAACCGGAAGGACGCTTTCGCCGGGTCCTGCAACCCGCGCCAGTGATCGCGGGCGGCCTCCAGCAGTGACAAGGTGCCAACGACATTCGTCTGCACGAATGCGGCAGGGCCGTCGATCGAGCGGTCGACGTGGCTTTCGGCGGCGAAATTGATCACCGCGTCCGGGCGATACGTGGACAGCAGCGAGGCAACCAGCACGCGATCGCCGATATCGCCATGCACGAAAACATGTTGTGCGTCATCGTCCAGGGAGGCCAGCGTGTCGCGATTGCCAGCGTACGTGAGCGCATCCAGATTGATGATACGGATACCGCGCCCGATGGCATCGAGCACGAAATTTCCGCCAATAAATCCGGCACCGCCGGTCACCAGCCATGTCTGCATCTGATCGTCCTGTGTCGAATCGTCGAGCGTACGAAGCCTCGTCACGCTTTAGAACGGAATATCGTCATCCGCGAAATCGTCCATCGGTGCAGGACGCTGTGCGGGTGCATCGCGGCGCGGCGATGGCTCGCTGCGTTGCGGACGCGCACCACGTGGCGCGCTTTCGGTGCGGGGTTCACCGCGCCCTTCACCACCGCCGCCGAGCATCTGCATGTCATCGGCAAGGATGTCGGTGGTGTAGTGCTTGACCCCGTCCTTTTCGTAGGACCCGTATTCCAGGCGACCTTCGATATAGACCTGGCGACCTTTCTTGAGGTATTCGGCAGCGACTTCCGCGGTTTTCCCGAACAGCTTGACGCGATGCCACTCGGTTTTTTCCTGGTAAGCGCCTTCCTTGTCCTTGCGTGAGGTCGTCGTGGCCACGCTCAGGGTGGTGACCGCCATGCCGCTCTGGGTGTACTTGGTTTCCGGATCGTTGCCGAGGTTGCCGACGAGGATCACCTTGTTGATGCCGCGTGCCATGGAATGGGTCCCTGTTGTCGCCCGACGGGCAGTTGACCGAATCTTGAATTATACGCGCCGGGTCTGGGAGTCGGCTTGCACCGCGACGACGCATCGGGATTTTCCCCATTACACGCCAGCAACGTGAACGCCGAAAGGTAGGCCCAGCGCCTGCCCCTATAATCGCAAGCCTCCAGTCACCGGGTCATCCATGCGCTCTCCCGCCTCTGCATCCACGCCGGACCTTATGGCCATCCAGGCCCTGACGCGCGATGACATGGCCGGGGTCGATGGCCTGATCCGATCCCGGCTGGCCTCGGACGTGGCGCTGATCAACCAGGTTGCCGAATACATCATCGGCGCCGGCGGCAAACGCCTGCGGCCGATGCTGCTGCTGTTGGCGGCACGCGCGGTAAGCCAGCATCACTCGACAGGCAGCCACGACGCTGCCACGCCGGCTTCTGACGGAGACGTGCAGCAATTGGCTGCGGTCATCGAATTCATCCACACCGCGACACTACTGCACGATGACGTGGTCGACGAATCCGACCTGCGCCGCGGCCGCAATACGGCCAATGCGGTCTGGGGCAACGCCGCCAGCGTGCTGGTCGGCGATTTCCTGTATTCGCGCAGCTTCCAGTTGATGGTCGAACTGGAACGCGCCGAAGTGATGCGCATCCTGGCCGACACCACCAACCAGATCGCCGAAGGAGAAGTGCTGCAGTTGCTGCACGTGCGTAATCCCTATACCGATGAGGTCGCCTACCTGCGCGTGATCGATCGCAAGACCGCAGTGTTGTTTGCCGCAGCGACGCGGCTCGGCGGGCTGCTCGGCGGCGCCGATACAGCGACCTGCGACGCCTTGCATGCGTATGGACTGAACCTCGGCTATGCCTTCCAGATTTCGGATGACGTGCTCGACTACGCCTCTGACACGTCGACGCTGGGCAAGAACCTCGGCGACGACCTGGCCGAGGGCAAGGCGACGCTGCCCTTGATTCATGCCATGGCACACAGCGACAACCTGACGCAGGCGCGTCTTCGCACGGCGATTCAACAAGGCGATATCAATGCGCTGCCCGACGTGCTGGACGCGATTCACGCCACCCGTGGCCTCGAGTACAGCCGCCAGCGCGCCAGCGACTATGCCATCGCTGCCGAAAATGCGATCGCAGGACTCACCGACAGCGCCTATGTCGCCGCACTGCGCGGGCTGGCGCGTTACGCGGTCAGTCGCGAGAACTGAGCGCGCCGGTCACTCAACGCGGTGATGTCGACGAGGACTTCATCGCGAAGCGCTCGCCGAAAAAGTCGTTCATCATCACGAAGGCGCGCCGCGCGACACGCGGGTTGTACATGCAGTTCGGAGGGGAGTTTGCGTTCTCCAGCGCAAAGCAATGCACGGCTCCGCTGAAGTTGACGAATTGCCAGTCGACTCTCGCCACGTTCATTTCCTTCTGCAGACCTGCGATGTCCTCCGCCGTGGTGTAGGCGTCGTCGGCGCCATTGAGCACTAGAAGACTGGCCTTCACCGCCCCCGGTTTGGCTGGCATCGAGGTGGCCAACCCACCGTGGAATGTCACCACGCCGGCGAGGTTTGCACCGCTGCGTGCCAGTTCCAGCACCGTCGCGCCCCCAAAGCAGAACCCGATCGCGCCCAGCCTGCTCACGTCCAGCGGCGCTTTCCCGGCCTGCGCCTTAAGGACATCCAGCGCCTTGTTGGCGCGTGCGCGCAACACGCTACGGTCGGCATACATCTGCTTGACCTGCGCCATCGCCGCGGCATCGTCTTTCGGTCGTATGCCCTTGCCGTACACGTCGGCAACGAGGATCACGTACTGCGTACCCGCGATCTTGCGCGCTGTATCGACGGCGGCATCGGTGACGCCTTTCCAGTCCGGCACCATCACCAAGCCTGGGCGCTTGCTGGCGGTCGCGTCGTCATAGACCAACACGCCGCTGAAGGCCTGTTTGTCCAGCGTCCATTCAACGGGTTTTGACTGCATCTTCGCAAAGACAGGCGCGGACAGCATCAGCAGAGGCAACATGGTGAGCAGACGGTTCATGGGGATCTCCGAGGGGGCGCGCCAAGGGTCGATCAGCACGTGTTCAGCGATGGTGAACGCCCACCCGCACAATGGTCTCTACGCGATATCCAAACCTGCAATCGAGGTGATCGCCTGCGGATCGAATCCCGCCAGTTCAGCGAAGTGTCGGCCGCGCTGTGTGTAATCGCGATACGCGCCGAAGCTGGGGGCGCCGGGCGACAACAACACGATGCCGGCACCGCCGAGGCGCTGCCAAGCGATGCGCATTGCATCCTCCAGATCAGTCGCCGCATCCAGCGTGAATGCGGCTGGCGTGGACGCAAGCAGATCGAAAATCCTGGGGCCGTTGCCACCCATTGTCACGATGGCGATGGGTGACTGGCATTGCACGACGTCAGCGAAGGCCTGCCAGTCGAGCCCGCGATCATGTCCACCGACCAAAATGGCGATGCGCTGTCCCCGGAACAATTCGAGTGCCGCAAGACTGGCATGCGGCGTGGTGCTGATCGAGTCGTTGACATAGGTGATGCCGTCGCGCGTGCCCAGTACCTGTAGGCGATGGGGTAACGGCAGGAAGGTCGCGGCGTGCGGCGCCAGCGCACTCGCGTCGAGTCCAAGCGCATCGATCGCTGTCAATGCAGCACACAGGTTGCTGCGATTGTGGCGGCCGGGCAACGGTAGTTGGCTGGTATCCATCACGTCCATCCGGCCGCGATGCAGTCTCTCCCCGCGCAGATGCCAGTCGTCCTGTCCGCCGAACCAACGCACCTCGCTGTCGGGCAACGACAGCTCCGCCAGCACCGGATCGTTTGCGTTGAGGATGGCGATGCGCGGTTTCGCATCGGTGAACAGTCGCAGCTTGTCCTGGACATAACGCGCCTGCGAACCATGCCAGTCCAGGTGCTCGGGAAAGATGTTGAGCGCGATGGCCAGCTCCGGACGCACGCCGCTGTCGGCGACATCGCCGGTCTGGTAGCTCGATAGTTCGATTGTCCAGAACTCTGCGGTTTGATCGATCAGTTCGAGCAATGGCAGTCCGATGTTTCCGGCAAGTGCGGTGCGGTGCCCCGCGCTTCGCAAGAGATGGGCGAGCAGTGCTGTCGTCGTGCTTTTGCCTTTGGTCCCCGTGATGCAAAGCATGCGCGCATCAGGATTCTCGGCGAACCACAGCGCAGTTCCCCCAACGAAACGGGTACCGCACTTCGCAGCAGCAACGACTTCTGGCCGGTATGGACTGATCCCAGGGGATTTGACGACGAGATCGAATGTCGAAAGCCGCTCGGCGCTTGCATCCGTTTCAATGGCGAGCCACCCATCCTTGAGTTCGCATGCCTGTACGGCCTCTGCGGCGTCGCAAAACACTGTCAGTGCAAGCGTCGGAAGTCGATGGCGGATCGCGTGGTAAGCCGCTTGGCCTTCCCGGCCCCAGCCCCAGAGCGCTACGTGCCCGCCATTCGTCGCGATGGACTCAAGCTGCCAGATGCGCACGCAATTTATCCCAGATCGCCGCAGGAATGCCGTGCTCGCTGTCGGGAACCAGCAACGGTTCGATCCGCAGGTCATCGGATTGCAGTTGCGGCCGGATGACCCGCGCGAAGCGTTCGATCAGTGCGTCTTCGCGCCATTCCGGTCGCGTGGTCAATGCCGCCATCGCGGCTCGCGATTCGCGACCCTCGCCGACGCACTCGAAGGGTTTGTGGTCATGGAATTCGAACAGTGCATCGTAGCCCGCCATCTGCGCCGGATCATCCAGCAGGTTGCGGCCGAAGATACCGACCAGGCGCGGCTTGGGCATGAACGGCGCCAGTGCAAGGAAGACGAAATGGCATTTCGGGCAGATGCCGCACCAGCGATTTGCTGGTCGTTCGCCGAGCAGGTGGAAGTTGCGGTTGCAACTGGAGAACCACGCGTCGTAGCGATCACTTTTGGCGAACTGCCGCGCGACAGCGAGCTCGCTTAAAGGCCGCAACAGTGAGTAGTAACGAAGATCCGCTGCAACATGCCTGCGCACATGCGAGGCAAAGGCCTGCTCGAATGCCCAGCCTTTCGACCACTGATGGTTCACTTCATCTGTGACACGTCCGTCGGGCGCAAGGATCAGGCTGCCGTAGCTGGCCGAGCGTTCGTTGGAAAACACGACCTGGTCGACACCCAGCACCATCGCGGCGAACATCATGATGGCCGAATTCACCGCTGTGACGGGAATGTGGCCGTTCAACGCGCCCTGCCGGTTGTAGTCGAACAGTTGCGGCGCAAGTTGGCGGCCGATGTTCAACGTCGGCAATCCGGTCCGTTGCGCGCAGGCTGCGATCAATTGCGATCCGCCGATCCAGGTCACGGTCTGTGCGATGCCGAGATGCCGCAGGGCCTCAATCGATACCAGGGAATCCTTGCCACCGCCGATGGCGACAAGCGCATGTTCTCGAAGGCCAGCTTGATCTGCATGTCCCTGTGTTCCATGCCTCCTTCCCGGCACATCGGTGGACGTGGAAAGCATGGATGGAAACCGAATCTTTTCTCGCAGCGTCAAGCCGTTGCGATACGCAAATTCGCCGAGACCATCGACGTAGATGGTTTCGAGCAATGCGGCCGTATCGGCGTCGATCGCATAGGAGTCGATGCGTATATCGTCCGGCACGGCGGCCTTGTAATAGCTGACGCCGGCGATCAGGTGCAGCAGCTGCAGGGCATGCTCCACCGCTGGGGCGCGGTGTTCGTCCAACAGGAATGGCGCGCCCGGCACGGTGATCGTTTCGATCAGTTCCGGGCCCTCGTCGAAGGCGTACACCAACTGTGCGATGCCCGATGCCGCATCGAAGCCACAGCGCACGAAGCGGAACGCGCCGATGGCGTCGCGCTGGAATTTCCACTCAGACATCGGGTTTGCCTTTTGGAATCGGACCTTCAATCAGAAAGTCTTCGTCAAGCATGCTCTCGACCGGCAACGCGCGCAGGTTGTAGGCATTCGCCATCGCCATCCCATACGCGCCGGCATCGGAAACCAGCACGACATCCCCTTCGCAGGTGGTCCTGGGGAGCGGCCGCTGCTGGCCCAGGATATCGCTGCTTTCGCAGATCGGGCCGACCACATCGAACATCGCAATGCCCTCACCCCCTGCCCCGGAATCGAACTGGGTGAGGTTATGGATGCCGTGATACGCCTCGTACAACGCTGGTCGCATCAGTGCATTCATGCCGCCATCCAAACCGACGCGACGCACGCCATCCTTTTCGATTACCTGCGTCACCTTGAGCAGCAATACGCCTGCTTCGGCGACCAGATAGCGGCCGGGTTCAACCGCAAGCCCGATGCCGGGATAGGCCGCCTTGATCGAGGCCAAGCCAGCGGCCCATGCATCGAGATCGAACGACTTGTCATCCACCCGATACGGCACGGGCAAACCGCCGCCGATATCGATGGTGTCCACCGTACCGATGGTGTCGGCCAGTCCGGCGAGTTCGGCATATACAGCGCGCCAGTGCCCGCTGGCGTCGATGCCGCTACCAAGATGTGCATGCAATCCGCTGATACCCATTCCGAGCGTGCGCGCCTTGGCGACGAAGGCGTCGAGGCGCGTGACCGGCAATCCGAATTTCGCATCGCTGCCGCCCGTGCGCACTTTCTGGTGATGGCCTTCGCCGTAACCCAGGTCAAGGCGCAACCACGCCGTGTGCCCACGAAACACATCCGGCCAGCACTGCAATGCCTCGATGCTGTCGATGGTGACGGTCACCCCGCGCGCAAATGCCGCCTCGTATTCGCGGCGTGGCGCAAAGCTCGGCGTAAACAACACGCGCGATGGCTGGATCGAAGGCAGCGTGGCAAACACGCGTTCAAGCTCGCCCTGCGACACGCACTCGAATCCGAAACCCTCTGCGTCCAGCGCACGCAGGATCGCCGGATGCGCATTGGCTTTGAGCGCGTAATAGTGCTGGTCGATCGCTGCAATCGCGCGCAAGCGACGCGCACGATCTCGCACCGTGGCCAGGTCATAGACATAACGCGGCGTCCCTTGCGTGGCGAGTTGCAGCAGCCGATCGCGACGTGATCGCCACCATGGCGTATCGCGCATCGCCTTCCCATCGGCAATCTCACGCCAGCTCGGCCCGAATACACTGGCGTCCTGCACCGGCATCGCCCCGCTGCGGATCAATTGTGCATGCAGCTGCGGAATCAAACCTTCGGCATCGGCTTCATCGACCACGAAGGTCAGGTTGAGGTCGTTGGACGACTGCGAAATCAGGTGTACGCGTTCGCGTCCGAACGCGGCCCAGATGTCCGACAGTCGGTGTAGCAGCGAGCGCATGCCGCGACCGACAAGGGTGATCGACGCGCACGGCGCGATCACCTTGACCCGGCAGACTTCGGCCAGGTCGGCGCTCAGTGCTTCCAGCACGTTGCTGCTGACCAGGTTTTCGCTGGGATCCAGCGAGACGGTCACGTTGGTTTCCGACGAGCCGATGAGGTCGACCGACAATCCATGCCGCTTGAAACGCTCGAACACGTCCGCCAGGAACCCCACCTGTTGCCACATGCCGATACTTTCCATCGAGACCAGCACGATGCCGTTACGACGGCTGATCGCCTTGACGCCAGGCACGGTGTCGACACCGCCGTCGATGCGCGTGCCGGGAAGATCCGGACGCTCGGTGTCCAGGATGGCGATCGGTACGCCTGCATCGCGGCAAGGACCGATCGAACGCGGATGCAGCACCTTGGCGCCGGTAGTGGCGATTTCCTGCGCCTCGGCGTAGTCCAGTCGCGTCAGCAGCCGCGCGTCGGGAACCTCGCGCGGATTCGCACTGAACATGCCGGGCACATCGGTCCAGATTTCCACGCATTGCGCGCCGAGCAGCGCACCAAAATAGGCGGCTGACGTGTCGGAGCCACCACGTCCCAGGATCGCGGTGCCACCATCGCCGTGCCGGGCAATGAAGCCCTGCGTCAGCAGCATGCGTGCAGGTTGCAGCGCAAAGCGTGCGCGCCGGGCAAAGTCGATCTCGCGCCCGCAGGACACGGACAGACGTGTCGACCATGCGTTCTGGTTGGGCAGTGCGACCGCATTGAGCCAGTCGCGCGCATCGCACCAGCCGAAATCTAGTCCCTGCGCGCAGAGATAGGCAGCGCCGAGCGTTGACGACAGCAATTCGCCCTGCGACAGCACCTCGGCTTGCCAGTCAAGCGTGCGTGCTGCAGCCCGCGGGTCGGCCGACAGCGCATGCAGCGTGGCGATGCGGTCGCCGAGGACGGCGTCGGCATCAAGCTTCAGTTCAGCCGCGAAATCGCGATGGCGTTCGTCCAGTATCGCCATGGATTGCACGGGATCGGCGGCGCCATCGGCAATCGACTGCAACACGTTGGTCACGCCGGACAGTGCAGACACGACTACCAGCACCCGGCCATCGCGCGCGCGTGCGTTCGCCAAGCGGCCGATGGTGTCCCACCGGTTCCGGCGCGACACCGAGGTGCCGCCGAACTTGAGTACGGTCCAGCGATCGCAGGGCAAGGTCATGACTCAACGGTGTGTCGTAGCGCCCGGCGCGGGCACGAGGTACGCATTCTAATGGTTGCCGCCATGCAGTTCGTGTCCCGCGGGTATCAGGACATCACCGACTGTTTCGCCGGACGTGTCCGGGTCTGCGACACTTGTCGCTGGTCGCCCGATGCCTGCCATGTCCTTGTCCACACCGCATGACCGCTTGTCGCGCCGATATCTCCAGCTCGACGTGTTCGCCGCGCGTCCCGGTGCGGGGAATCCACTGGGGGTGGTGCTGGATGCGGAAAATCTGGACGACGCCGCGATGCAGGCATTCGCGGCATGGACCAACTTGTCGGAAACCATTTTCATGCTCCCGCCCACCCAGGCGGCTGCGCACTATCGCGTGCGCATCTTTACCCCGCGCCAGGAGTTGCCGTTTGCCGGGCATCCAAGCGTCGGCGCTGCCTGGGCGGCGCTTGCCGGTGGACTGGCGCGCGCTGATGGCGACGTGCTGATTCAGGAATGCGCGGCGGGTCTGTTGCCCGTGCGGATCGAAACCTTGCCCGGCACCGATGGTGAACACGTGGGTGCCGTGCATGTTCGCGCACCACGCGCCCATCCGCTTGCGCATTCCCCTTCGCACGAATCGCTCCTCGATGCTGCGCTTGCCGGGCTGGCACGCGGCCGCCTGTCACCGGCGTTGTGGAGCAACGGGCCCCCATGGTGGTTGGTGCAACTGGCTGACGGCAACGCGGTTCGTGCGATGCAGCCGGACCTGGTGGCAATTTCCGCATTGACGCGCGCCAGCGGCGCCGTTGGCCTGGCGGTTCATGGCGGGGCAAACACCAGGGATCATCAGTTGGTCGTGCGCGCCTTCTGCCCGGCCGACAACATTCCCGAAGATCCAGTCACCGGCAGCGCCAATGCCTGTATCGCCGCACAACTGGCGCAAGCTGGGGCATTGCCCGGAGTGGGCGGCAGCTATGTCGCCAGCCAGGGACGTGAGCTGGGGCGCGACGGCATGGTGCAGGTGCAGGTGGATGGCGATGGCGACGTCTGGATCGGTGGAGACGTGCAACAGGTGATCGATGGTCACGTGAGCTGGCCGGCCAGCTTCGGGCGGCTCGGATGAATCGTCGCTATGTCCAGATGGATGTGTTCGCCGATCGCCCGGGCGCCGGAAATCCGCTGGCAGTGGTTCTGGATGCCGACGGGCTCGACGACCAGACCATGCAGGCCATTGCGCGTTGGACGCGATTACCGGAAACCACCTTCGTATTCGCGGCAACGACTTCCGAGGCAAGTTACCGGTTGCGTATCTTCAGCCCACGCCGCGAAGTGCCGTTTGCCGGCCATCCCAGCGTCGGGACCGCGCATGCCGTGTTGGATGCGGGTCTTGCAGAGGTGCGCGACGGACTGCTCGTGCAGGAAGGCATTGCCGGGTTGCTGCCGTTGCGAGTTGATGGCTTCGGCGCGTCACGCACGGTTGCCGTCCGTACGCCGCTGGCCCGTGTGATGGAAGTTGCCGATGCCGCCGATGCGCGATTGCGCGATGCATTGCATGGGTTGCCGCTCGGCACACTGCCGCCGGCATTGATGGATGGCGGCCGTCGCTGGTGGTTGGTCGAGCTCGCCGATGAAACATCGCTACGCGCAGCTGTACCCGACTGGACCGCGATCAGCCGGCTCGCCAACGACACCGCGAGCATGGGCGTGTGCGTGTTCGCACGCAGCCGAGACCCTGTGTACTACCTGGCGGTGCGGGCGTGGGTGGGTTCGCCCGTGCATTTCGAGGACGCCGCTTCGGGTGCGGCGAATGCGACGCTGGCGGCGTGGCTCGCGTCCCGGGACGCGTTGCCTGGCCCAGGCGGTTTTTATCGCGTGAGCCAAGGGCGCGAAGTTGGCCACGACGCCATCATCGAGCTTCGTGTCGATGGTGCGGGAGATGTATGGTCGGGAGGGCGTGCCTGCATCATCGTCAACGGCCACATCGATTGGTAAATCAAGTGTCCTTGCGCGCGGCGGCGCGTTGCAAATGGTCGTCTGCGGGTGGGTTCGCGGCGCGGTCCGATGGTCGTGCCTGCACCGTGGTGGCAGGCAACATCGACTGGCGCTGATGTCATTCGACAAGAAAAGAAGGGACCGCACATGCGGTCCCTTCGAGTTTCCATCCATCAGCAATCGGCGCGTGCCTCGTCAGCTGGGATCGACATTCACCCGCACCCGGATACGATTGCCCGGGTTGTAGTTGGTGCGCGTGCTGTAGGTCCGGCCACCATATTGATATGTGACGTCATAGCCGCTCACGCGATTGTTGCTGACCTGTCCATATTGACCATATTGCGAACGACCATAGCCGTCGTTGGACGAATAGCCATTGCTGTCCACGGAGACCGGATCGCAGACCTGCACGTGACCAACGCGCTGCGGATAACGTGTCCGCTGCGAATTTTCATAGACCTGCTGGCCAGCAATGCCACCGACAAGCGAGCCAATGGCCGATGTTGCGTAGCGGGCCGAGCCACCACCGACCTGGCTGCCAAGCGCTGCGCCGAGCACGCCACCGATCACCGTAGCGACGGTGCGTCCAGCGGTGCTGCCCTGGTTGGAATAACCCTGGTTGCCGTAATAGCCATTGCTGGAATAGCCATTGCTGCCATATCCACTGTTCGAATAGCCGTTGTTTTGATATCCATTGCTGGAATAGCCGTTGTTGTAATACCCGTTGTTGCCACCCTGATCGTCGCTGTTGTAGCAACGACGGTTATCCGATGTCCGATAGCCATTGCCATATCCGGAGTCGATGACAGGATCCACGCGCAGCACCGTGGCGTAGTCGTAATACGCGCCATTGCTTTGGCCGAAGCGGTCAACGGTGGGTTGGCCATAGCCGTACGAAGATTGTCCGTACGCTGTTTGCCCATAGGTCGGCTGTCCGTAGCCGGAGTAGTAACCCGAGGATTGCGCCGAGGCGGTACCGACACTCGCGGCCAGGCCCAAGGCAAGGATCGAAGCAGTGAGGCGATTCATGTGCAGACTCCGCACGCCGGGATGGCGTGGGAGCATCGTTGTCCCGGACGGGTTAAACGCGGCTGAACCCGGGAAGCATTGCT
>JBBQTR010000027.1:0-18495 GCA_038213095.1 Lysobacterales bacterium
ATGACCCTGATTGCCATTGGGCTTGCGATCGCGGTCCCGGCATACAGCAATGTTGCGGCCGCCACGCACATGGGCGCAGCGCGGGTTGCGCTCGCAGAATCGCTGCTTGGCTCGCTCAACCACGCGACGATCACCGAAACCCAGGTCGTGCTGTGCTCCAGCAGCGATGGCGCGGCGTGTAGCGGCAGCATCGACTGGAGCCAGGGCTGGATCGCCTTCGCCGATATCGACGGCAATCGAGTACGGGGTCCCAATGAAACATTGTTGCGCCACCAGGCGACTCTGGAAGGCGGCACCCACATCCGCAGCACCGCACAACGCACGCGGATCGTGTTCCAGCCGCATGGCGGGGCGACCGCGGGGTCGAACGTCACGTTCACTCTCTGTGATGCCCGTGGCCCGGACAAGGCGACGACCGTGGTGCTGGCCAACAGCGGCAACATGCGCCAAGGGTTGCCCACCCCGGCGGCAGCGAGGGCCTGCGTCTATTCCAGCTAACTGGCGGTTGCGTGAATGTAGGGTGGACGGCACAATGACGCCCCCGCCCGAATAGCTCAGCCGGTTAGAGCACTTGACTGTTAATCAGGGGGTCGTTGGTTCGAGTCCAACTTCGGGCGCCATTTACGATTTATAAAAAAGGCCGCCTATAGGCGGCCTTTTATTGGGGCTTTCGCGAGCTGTTACCAGCACTCGGCCGAAGACCCTGTCCCAGTGAAGCCCTTGGCTCCAACCTGGTCAACGGTGAGCGAGGCGCACAAAGTGTCGCGCGTCGCTTGGGCGCCCGTCGGGGCCGCGGTAAAAAGGTACGTCCTTGCGGCTAGCGCCGGAGCGGGGGGGCCCAAGGTATAGGTGGACGACGGGTCCGCCCAGCAATTATGGACGGGTGTACCGACGTAGGTGAGGTTGGTGGCGTAGAACTTCTCCGCCAGCTGGGCCTGCTCCAACAGGCATCCCTTTCCAGCGGCACGGTTCGTCTTGACGATTGCAAAGCCGTAACTCGCGACTGCCGCGGCCACAAGAATTCCCACAATCGCAACCACGATCAACAACTCGATCAGGGTAAACCCTTCGGCATAACGTTTCATTGCACGGCCCCTATTTGTCGGGATGACATCAGCTTGGATCATCATCTCAATCCCTCAAGACTTCACGCCAAGAGGTGCGGCCCCAACTGCCTGCTCCAAGACCCGGCAGACCACCCGGTGTGCCGCCATTGCTGCCACCAAAAAGGATCATGTCCTTGCCTTTGGAACCGTTCTGGATGACCGAAGGTGTCGTAGGCATGCCAACCCCCGGATCGACCGAACCGATCGGCAGATTGCCGGCGCCGATCCTGTCGTCTGCGATGCCATTGCCATTACTGTCAAAATACGGCGACGACAGGCTCGCACCGGTGAAGGGGTCGATGAAGTTGATGTAACCGCGCCCCCCAGTTGAGCACGCGTCGCTGCTGGGGATTCTGCTCGCCGCCAGTAGAACGCTGCCGGTGAATACGCTACGCGTGTCGATGCGCTCACCGCCCTCGTTCGGGTTAACTGGTGTTGGCAGGTCCACCACCCAGCCCTTCTTGCCAACCATGTCCCCCGGAGTCGCGGCTTCGAATGCGCGGACCTGCCTGCCATCAGCGATGGTGTTGAGTACTACGGCGCGTACCTTCAGGTTGCCTCGCGTCAACGCCGTACCGGACCCGTCATCCACCATGCCATACCAACTCTGCTTACTGCGATTGGAAGGATCGCCGCTAGTGAGATAGCGACCAGTCCCAAAGAAGATCCAGCGCTGGTACGTCAACGGATTGAGTCCGATCGCCATGCCCCCGGTGATCGGTTGACGGGTGCCGCCTGCATCGGTGGCGACAAAGAATGGGGCTCCGCTGAATGAAATCGACCAGGAAGACTCACTACCAACGCCTGTCGCGTTGATGTTGAATTTCCAGACATTGCCCAACAGGTCGCCTGCGTAGACGTAGTCGAAGGTGCCTGAACGATTGGCATCCCAGCCGCGTGGAGACGCCAGTCCATTGTCGTTAGGGCCGGTATTCCCCGCGCCGGTGTCAAACTTCTTGATCAACGCACCGGTCTGGATGTCAAGGATGAACAATACCGCGTGGCCGCTGACGCTGTTGTAGCCATTGCCGATGATTACGCCGGTCTTGCCATTGTTGAGTTTGGTGATGATCGGCTCACCCAGCGCGTTGCCGAGGTCTGGGTCGGTGAATTCCCACTTCACGTTGCTGGCGCCAAACGTCGTGGGATCGCTTACATCAAGGCCATACACGGTCTTTCCACCGCGGCCCATCAACCCGACCAGGATGTTTTCACCGGGAGTCTGCACGCGGGTCGAAACCGCCAGCTCGCCATCGACGGAATAGCTGTGCGCGTAATCGGGATCGGAAAGCGTGCGCAGCTTGTTGAAGTCGACTCCGCCTGGCACATACGCGAATTGTTCTACGCCGGTATCAGCGTTGAAAGCGTGCAACATGCCGTCGTTGGAGCCGGTATAAACGGTCTTGACACCGTCATTTGTGAGCGGATCCCCATCGGGATTGGTATCAACGTAGACCGGCGAGGAATGGTCGATGTCGCCAAGCACGGTGGAGCGGTCGCGGAATGTCCCCGCGTTCCTGATTTCCTTACTGCCATCGCCGCGCAGGTAATCCAGCACGTCCGGCCCGATCACCGCCCCGCCCAGCGCCGTCTGTTGCGCAACGGTCAATCCGGCCCAGTTGAAAACGCTGCCGCTGGCGCCGTTGTAGGTGAAAATCCTGCGCGAAGCGGCCGCCGGAATTAATGTGGAAGCAGACCAGGTTGGCGTGGTGGATACGCCCGCTGTCGTGACCGGAAATGCTTTTAGTTCACCGGTCCACTTGCCGGAGACGAAGCTACCCTGGAACACCTGTGTGTCGGTGCCCACCTTAGTGCTATTCGTCGATACGTTCGACGAGGAACTCGTGCGCTCGACGATTGCCGCGAGTGCATCCTTCAGCCCCTTGGTGAATTCGTCCGGCGAGGATGCCGCGACAAATGAACCATGACCATTGACAGCCGCATGAAAGAGATCATCGATGCGACGCGGAGTTTCCACGTTCGGCGTGACAGGATCCGGCCACGCGATGCCACCGTCTGTCAGATCATTATTGGGACCGGGCTTGCTTAGGTCGGTCTTGGGGTTGAGCGTGCCACCCAGTCCGATCGAAAGGCTGAAAGTGACCATGTGCTGCCAAAACCCGGGGTCTGCGGGCGAAGTGGGCACGTTGTTGATCATGCTGACGTCGGGCCGGAGATCCTGGAGCCAGTAATTCATTGCGACGTCGGCGAGTGTGCCGTTCGCGGCCGCGGCGTACGGCGGGCCCGGAACGTACTGATAAGTTGCGCCAGTGGGGCTGGTGATGACGGGGCCGAGTGTGTTGTCGGCGTTGGTCGGCCCGAGTCCATTGTTCCAGAAACCATCGGTCGTCAGGATGGCAAAGTTCTGGCGACAGGTAATCTGATCCGGGACGGTTTCCGGCCCCCATGGCCCAGCCGCATCTGTCCGCTTGAAATAATCGCCCGTGCGGGTCAAGGCGGTCTGCAACGGAGTGCTGTTGCTTCCTTGGGCGCCATACAGCCGGGCGTACCACGTGCTTCGATTGGTTGACGGGCCTACGTCACGGAACAAGCCGCCATCGCTGGTGACCGGGATGAGGTAAGGGCTGCGGTTCCAGATCGTATCGAAGCCAACCCGCAGGTTCTCGCCGAGATCGGCAAACGCATAACCCGCACCAGCTTTTGCCGCCTTGATGCGGGTGCGATGGAAGGCATACCAGTTGGCGAAATTGAGCTTTTCTTCGGCCAGGGTTCTGGTTACCGGGCCAGCCCATGTGAAATTGACCAGCGTGACGCAGTTGCGCCATCCCCAACTGCCTACAAATGTTCGCTCACAACGGTCAGCCGTGCCATCGGTCTTGAACTGGTACTGGTAATAATCGGTGGTATTGCCTACAACCATCGAATCGATCGGCACATAGAAAAAGCGGTTTGCCAAGCCCAGATCAATTGGGTTGGTTGTCAGATTGGCATCATTGAACGCGGAGTTGTAGCTGGCGTCCGCCATGAACGTGCCGTCGCCATTGCGCCAAGGACGGTAGTTGACTGCAGGATTGTAGTAGAGCGAGTTGCTGGTATAGGCAACGGCGTTGATATTCTGGTTCGCGTTGTTGTTGATGGTGATCAGCGGCGTATCCATTGCCGTGTCTGTCATCGACCCCGAATCATCGAGGATCAACATGATGTTCGGCGGAACGCGAGAACCTGCCTGCAACGGCGTATTGGGCAGCGTTACTGCCGCATTGACCGGTAAACCGGCCAAGGTGGCGACGCAAGTGAAGAGCACCGGCAAAGCGTGTCCGCGCAGGAAGCGCTGGAACGCAGAAGCCGGCGAAGTTGATTTGATTTGACGGCGCATGGTGCTGTCCTCGACGCGTCAGGGCGTGTAGTTGGATTGCAGGATGGTCATCGACCGGCCGGCGGCGGGGTCGCCACTGCAAGCGGTGATGCGGAAATAATCGACCAGACAACTGTTGTCGCCATCCAGGCCACAGCCCGGGTTGTTCGGGGGTGGTGCCGGACCTACCCGCTCGATGGCGTAGACAGGTCGGACAGCTTTGCTACCCATCAGTGCGTACGTGGCCGCCGTTACTTGCGTCCATACTCCTGCGGTGGGCGTGTTATCGCATTCGGGATCGGTGACCCAGATGTCCGGACCGCCCGCCGCCGGCGACGGGCATGCGCCACCGCATGCGGTACCGGCAGCAATGGATGCCTCTGCCTCACGCAAGGCGACTTCAGCAGATTGGAAACTCAGGCTGCGATCGTATGAGCCGGCGCTCATGCGTTCTTCCATGAGGGTGCCTCTCAAGCTGGCGAGCCCAAGTAAGGTCATCACCAATAGCAGCATCAGGATCACGACAAGCGCCACGCCACGCTGATGTTTTGCCAAGCCGGGATTGATCGCTTTCATATCGTCTGGTTCCGCACTGTGACGGTGTGGGTGAGCGAGCGTGCGATGTCTTGCCCGTTTACCCGCTCAGGTGCGGTGAATTGCATGGTCAGCCGGATGGCCAGCACGCGATCCCACTCATTGGCAGCGACAGCGGCGGCATAGCTGGCGGCAGGCGTCACCAAGCGATTTTGGTAGAACTGCGCATTGGTGTTGAGCAGATAGCCCAATTGAAGGTCCTGTACGTTTTCCGCAATTTCCTCCGCAACAGAGCCTGCTCCGCTCTGCACGGTCTGCTGATAAAGCGAACGGCATGGAACGCCAGCACAGGTCCGCCCGTTGGCGCCGATATACCAACGGCTGGCCCCCAGCCGGGTGATGATCGCCGTATTCTGGAATTGGTATTTACCGGGTGTGCATTCGGCTTCCAGGCAACCCCCGAGATCGATGCTTGAGTTACCCGGGGTGCCGGCTCCGGCCGCGTAGGTAAGCACCTTTCCCGCCACACCGGTGATCTGGAATACCGCGCCCCGCTTGTAATCGCAGGCAACAACGATGTCGCCAACGGCAAACCCATGGTTGGCGCTGACCATGGTGAACTTACCGGTGGTGTCATTGTGCGACGCGATTTTCTGGCCGTCGGCTGTCCCGGAATGTACTTCAATCGCTGCGGTACCCGCGATGCGATCGCCCTTGGTTACGGTACCGAACGGGATCGTCCCCAGTGCGGTGGCTCCATCGTAGCCGGTGGCTGCATTTTGCCAGTCATACCAATGGGTGCCCGGATTATTGAGGACATTGGACACCGTGCGAACACTGTTTCCGCACGGTGTGCTGCCCGCTTCACGCAGGTCGCGCGACATCAACTCGAACGCAAGGCGCACGTTTTCCTGCGCCCGTCCCACGCCCTCTGTGGCGCTGTATGTCTGGCGGTTGGACAGGAAAATTGCCATCGCGCTGCCGACCACCAGCAGGCCGAGGACCATGGCGATGAGCAGCTCGACGATACTGAAACCACGGCTCATCCGTGGACGCGAAGAACGTTTCATAGGGTGCTCACCGTCAGCAGGTCCTGGGTGTTGACCCCACGCTGGTCCTCCCACCGCATCGTGATGCGATACAAGCCACCCGCGAGTGCTTCGATCTGGCCACAGGAGTTGGGTCCAAGCTGGAGCTGGAAGTTTTGAATCCAGTTCGCAATATCACGCAAGGCCAAGGTATTTGGTGCCGCAGGTGGCGCGCAGGTCATGCCGATGGTGTATGCGCCACCCCCGGCTGCGGCCGCGTTTGCACGCATCGAATCCAGGATTCCGTACGTCTGGATGACCGCCTGGCTCCGCTCCAGCGAGCCCTGGCTGCTGCGCAGGGTCGTGGCCTGTAACGCGGCGATACCCAGCAAGCCAACGGCCAACACCAGGATGGCGACCATGACTTCGATCAGGCCAACACCGCGAGTCTTATATCGAAACTGAGGGCACCTGGACATGGAAGCTTCCGGCTGGAGAGACGGTGATTTATTGAGGTTCGACATGATTGAATTCATGTCGGGTCGGCAGGTGCGGCGCAGTTGCCGCCGCCATTGGCACGATCCACCGTAATGCGGCTGCCCGCATCCAGCGTAAGTAGCCGCTGGTTTTCAGGAGGCAACGTGGTGGGCATGCATATCAGGAGTGCGGCTCTTAGCAAGCTGCGATCGTTGGCGCGCACCATGCCGTCGGTACGCACGATAATAAGATTGTTGTTCCCGGAAACGGCCGGGCTCGGGTCGATCTCAACGGTTCCGGGGATGGTGGCCGCTCTCAAGATAGAACCGGCGCCACCATCAGGTGCATTGTCCGAATTGGCGTCGACGAACGAAATCCAGCCTTTCCAGCTGCCGGCTCCCCCATTACAGGTGGAGCCATCGTCACTGCGGCACAGGACGACGCGAGAATTACGACGGATGGCCTCCATACGCGCCGACTGAATGCCTGCGGCCAGTTCATTGACGGATGCGGTCAGCCGGTTGCCATTGACCAGGCTGGCGAAACTCGGCACGGCGATCGCTACCAGGATGCCTACCATCGCCATGGCAACGATCAGCTCAATCAGGGTAAAGCCGCGCATACCGCGCTTGCTACGGACGGAAACGGGTCCCCGGTATTGGCGCGCGATCGACAACATGACTTCCCCTTGGAGCGTGATGGAAACCGTAATCGCTGCTGGTGGCGCCGTCACGCAATTGCCGACGAAAGTACCCAGTCGCAGGGTAAGCGGCGGCTTTAAGCGCTCAAATGCCTATCCGGACAGGCATGATGCCAGCCTATCGACCCCGCGAGGCCAAGTTGGACACATCAGGTCCTCCCAGCACATTGCTCCTCGAAACGCTCTGGCGGGCTGGAACGCTGGGCGCCGTATTGCTGGTTGGCGAGGGACTGGCGTTGGTGCTCGCCCTTGCCCCCGGCGCAGGCGGCGATCGCTGGGTCTATTTTGGCTTGGCTTCGCTGACCATCCAGTGGATCACGCTGTTGACCCTGGCTGCGTTGTATCTGCTGCGGCGTTGGCTCAGGCACCTTGAGGTGCAGCAGCTCTCATGGCTCGCACTCATACTCTTGATGTTAAGCACATGGGTCATCGGGACGGCCGCATGGATGGTGTTGCAGCAGACATGGCCGATGGCGCAGGACGCTTGGATAAGTTTTCTGTTCCGGCTGAGCGCAATCACCTTGATCGTCGGGCTGCTGGGCCTGGTCACATTCCAGAACCACTGGCGCTCACGGCAATTGCTGTTGCGCAACAAGCAGGCCGAACTTGAAGTGCTGCACGCGCGGATCCGGCCACATTTTGTCTTCAATACGCTCAACACAGGGGTTGCTCTCGTTCGCGCACGTCCCGCCGAGGCCGAGCGGTTGCTCTTGGATCTGGCGGATCTATTTCGCGCGGCATTGTCCGGTCCGCACGAGGTCAAATTGACCGACGAGATCGCATTGACCAGGCGTTACCTGGATATCGAGGAATTACGGTTTGGTGACCGCCTGCGGGTGGAATGGTCGATCCCGGAGACGCTGCCGGACATCATGGTACCGGCCTTGTCGATCCAGCCATTGGCGGAAAATGCCATCCGCCACGGAGTCGAGCCCAGTCCCGAAGGCGGCATCGTCAATATCAATGTCGTTTGCACCGCCACCCATGTGCACATCGTCATTGCCAACGACCTGTGCACGCACCCAGCCCAGGTCGTGCCCGGCTTCAGCGTCGGACTTAACTCGGCAAAAGAGCGGATCCGCGCGGCCAATGGTGGCGTGATCGAAACCGTTGCATCCGACAGTCGTCACACTGCAACGGTATCACTACCCTTGGTTCAAGCCACGATCTCGTAGCACGGCCTGTATTGCCCCGCGATCTTCATCCGCCGCTGTTCTACGAAAGCCCGTAGCAGGTCGTCCAGCGCCTGCATCATGTCCGGGTCCCCGTGGATCTGGAATGGGCCGTGCTGTTCGATTTCGCTGATGCCTTCTTCCTTGACGTTGCCGGCCACGATCCCGGAGAACGCGCGGCGCAGGTCGGCGGCCAACTCGGAAGGCTTGCGACCGTCGTGCAGGTCAAGCCCGGCCATCGCCGCATGCGTGGGAATGAAGGGTTGCTGGAATGGCAGCGGGACGTCCAGCGACCAGTTGAAGTAGAACGAGTCCTTGTGGGCAACCCGGTATTGGCGAACTTCGCCAATCCCCCTCGCGATCTGTCGGCCGACTTCGGACGGGTCGCCGGTGATGATGCGATAGCGGGCGGTGGCCGCCTCGCCCAGGGTCAGGCGCAGGAATTTATCGATCTGTTCGAAATACGGTGCGGCCGACGTCGGACCAGTGAAGATCAGCGGGAACGGCAGGTGCGCGTTTTCCTCGCGCAACAGGATGCCGAGCAGATACAGGATTTCCTCGCAGGTGCCGACGCCACCAGGGAACACGATGAAGCCGTGGCCGATGCGCACGAACGCCTCCAGCCGCTTCTCAATGTCCGGCATGATCACCAGGTGGTTGACGATCGGGTTCGGCGATTCGGCGGAAATGATTCCAGGCTCGGTAATGCCGATATAACGCGGATTTGTGTGGCGCTGCTTGGCGTGCGCGATGGTCGCGCCTTTCATCGGGCCTTTCATCGCGCCCGGACCGCAGCCGGTGACGATGTCCAAGCCCCGCAAGCCCAGCTCGTAGCCGACCTGCTTGGTGTAGATGTATTCGTCGCGATTGATCGAGTGGCCGCCCCAGCACACCACCAGGTTGGGCGCGCGTGGATACAGGACACGAGCATTGCGCAGCAGGCGGAAGACGGCGTCCGTGATGCCCGGCGATGTGTTTAGCTCGTCGGCATAGTCGGGCGCGAGTTCGACCGATGTGTAGACAAGATCGCGCATGACCGCGAACAGCAGTTCCGCCACGCCGCGGATGATCTGGCCATCGACGAACGACGTCGCCGGTGCATTGCGCAACTCCAGGCCAAGACCCCGATCCTGCTGCAGCACATGGACGTCGAAATCCGGGTACATCTCACGGGCAGCGCGTGGATCGTCGGCAGTACTGCCGGTGGTGAGCACGGCCAGTGCGCAGCGGCGCAGCAATTCGTGCATGCCGCCGGATGATGCATCGCGCAGGCGCATGACTTCTTCGCGGGACAGTACATCCAGCCCACCTCGCGGATAGATGCTGGCGTTGACCGTCGGCAACGTGGTGGGAGTGGCTTCCGGTGTCACGGCATCAGGCTGCACGGCATCATCCATTGAACTGATCCTTCGAAATTGCAATCAACCTACCGCTGGCGCAGCGTGCAGATAGACCGTGAGTCCGTCGAGCAGCATCTGCACCGAGATCGCGACGATGACCATGCCCATCAACCGTTCGATCGCGGTGAGCACGCGCAGTCCGAGCCATTTGTAGAGATACGTGGAGGAAAGAAGAATTGCGGCGGTCGCGGCCCAGGCAATCAGCAATGCCAGGCTCCATGCACCCATGCGATGAGGTTCCTGGCTGCCCATCAGCATGACCGCGGCCATCCCCGATGGCCCCGCGATCAGCGGGATGGCCATCGGCACGATGAAGGGCTCACCTGCGGGCAGCTCACCCATCAAGCCTTCGGGTGGCGGGAAGATCATCCGCAAGCCGATCAGGAACAGGACGATACCGCCTGCAATCGATACCGACTCCTGTCGCAGGTGCATCAGGTTGAGCGCGTAGCGACCGCCCCACAGGAACAGCATCAGCACGCCAAGCGCAATCAGCATCTCGCGCACAAGCACGATGCGCTGGCGTTGCGGTGGCAGCGTGCGCAACAGTCCAAGGAACACCGGGATGTTGCCGAGCGGGTCCAGGATCAGGAACAGCAGCAATGCGGCCGATGAAATGGTCATGACAGGCGGGCATCCAGCAGCGGAAGTGCGGAATCGATTGAACGCACGATGCTCCAGATCTTCCCGCGATGCTTCACGCCTGCCGGCGACAGCAGCTCGACACAGGCATCGGCGTAGACGGCCGGCTCCTGTGCTACGACATCATCTTCTTCGACATAGGCCATCGCGCGCAGCCCGGTGCGCATCGGCCCGGGTTGCAAGGCGCTGACGCGAACCGGACCGTTGGCAAGTTCCTCATGCAATATCGCCACAAGTGCAGCGAGCCCATGCTGAGCGATGCCGTAGCCGCCCCAGAAGGCCTGCTGGGTTTGTGCCAGGTCGTTGATCGCGAAGACCACGGCGGCGTCATCGGCTTTCGCCAGCAATGGCAGGCATGCCTGCGTCAACCACCACGGCGCAGTGAGATTGACATGCAGCGCGCGTGCGAATACAGCCGGGTCGGTGTGCAACAAGGGCGTCAGGCCGCGGAACATAGCCGTACAGTGAAGGACGCCATGCAGATGACCGAACTCGGACCCGATGCGCGCGGCGAGTTCGGCGTAGTCGTCGGGCGATGCGCCTTCAAGATCCAGCGGGTACAGCATCGCAGTGCCACCGTCGGCGGTGACACGATCGTAAAGACGATTCAACTTCGGCACCTTGTGGCCGAGCAGCACGACCGTGGCGCCAGCGCGTGCACACGCGAGTGACGCGGCGTTGCCGAGTCCGCCGTGGGCACCGGTGATCAAAACAACGCGGCCATCCAGTGCGCGCGCGTCCGCCATCGTGCTCACGCCTTTTGCGTCTCCGCGATCATCCGTGCGAGTTCGCCGGATTCGTATAACTCCATGGTGATGTCGCAACCGCCGATCAGTTCGCCATGGATGAACAGTTGCGGGAAGGTCGGCCAGTTGGAATAACGAGGAAGGTTTGCGCGGATCTCTGGCTCTTCCAGGATGTTGATGGTGTGCAGCCCGGTCGCCCCGGCGGCCTTCAGCGCCTGGACCGTGCGGCTGGAAAATCCGCACATGGGGAACTGCGGCGTGCCTTTCATGAACAACACGATGGGGTGGCCTTCAACCTGGGCACGAATCTCTTCCAGCACGGGCATGACACGATATCTCCTGCAATACGCCGCGCGGCCTGCGCACAGTGTTGATCGGCCGCTAACACGACGTGGGGTTAGAATCGACATTGTAATCCTTTGCCCCCGACGCTTCGTCTGGCATGCAGCTGCATTGCCACGGGCACACCATCCATACAGGAACCCACCATGGCCATTGAACTGCCTGCCCTGCCTTTCGAACGTACTGCGCTGGAGCCACATATTTCCGGGGAAACCATCGACTTCCACTACGGCAAACACCACAAAGCGTACGTCGACAACCTCAACAAGATGATCGCCGGGACGCCATTCGAGGCGATGTCGCTGGAGGAGATCATCCGCAAGTCGCAGGGCGCGATGTTCAACAACGCCGCCCAGGTCTGGAACCACACGTTCTACTGGAACTGCCTGAAAGCGCCTGCACAGTCCGCGGGTAACGAGCCTTCTGGCAAATTGTCGGACGGCATCACGAAGGCATTCGGCAGCTTCGACAAGTTCAAGGAGGAGTTCGGCGAACTGGCCGTGAAGACCTTCGGCTCGGGTTGGGCGTGGCTGGTGCAGCGTCCCGACGGCGCGCTCGCGCTGGTCAGCACCTCGAACGCCGCGACCCCGCTAACCGGTGAAGACACACCGCTGCTGACCTGCGACGTGTGGGAGCACGCGTACTACATCGACTATCGCAATGCCCGCCCGAAATATGTCGAGGCGTTCTGGAGCTTGGTGAACTGGGACTTTGCTGCGTCGAACATGCGTTGAGTGTCGATCCACTGATGATCTAGCGAACGGCCGGGAAACCGGCCGTTTTCTTGTGTTGGTTAAGCGAAGCGATACATCAGTGGTGACTCTACAAGCCGCACGGGTTTCGCTTCGCTCTACCCATCTTACGGTTTGGTGGGTCGCTGATCGTGCAATCGCGCGATCACGGGTGCTACCTGCGCCTCGCGATCCAATGCGCGACCGACCCGCGCCAACGCATCGGCGAGTGCTTCGATGCTGTCGGCACGCAACGTCGCATGACCCACCTTGCGACCTGCGCGCGATGATTTCCCGTAGTCGTGCCAATGACCGCCTGGTTCGCGCAACACGGCGTTTGCATCGGGCAACGCGCCGATCCAGTTGAGCATGCAGGCATGGCCGATGGCGTCGGTCGCGCCCAATGGCAGCCCGAGCACGGCGCGCAGGTGGTTCTGGAATTGCGAGGTCTGCGCGCCTTCGATGGTCCAGTGCCCGGAATTGTGCACACGCGGGGCAAGCTCGTTGGCAAGCAACACGTCATCACGGCAGAATAATTCGAGCGCGAACACGCCGACGTAATCCAGTGCTTCTGCGAGCTTGCGTGCATGGGCAAACGCAGTGTCGGTCAGTGTGCGGTCGACCGTTGCCGGCGCAAGACTCGCCGACAGCACGCCATCGACATGCCAGTTTTCCGTGAGCGGCCAAGCGCGGAATTCGCCGTCGCGCCCGCGCACGGCCACCACCGACAACTCGCGCTCGAAGGCGACGAAGCCTTCAAGGATCAGCCCGACCGTGTGTGCCTGCGCACCCAATGTCGACCACGCGGCATCGACGTCCGCAGGCGACTTGATGCGGTATTGACCCTTGCCGTCGTAACCCAGCCGGCGCGTCTTGAGGATCGCTGGCGTCCCGATAACGTCGATGGCGGCATCCAGGCTGGCCCGCGAATCGATCGGCATGAACGGCGGCACCGGGATGCCGAGTTCGCGGAACAAGGTCTTTTCCGCCAGCCGGTCCTGCGCCGTCGCCAACGCGCGCGGACTGGGAAATACCGGGACACGTTCGCTCAGCCAATGCGCGGATTCTGCCGGGACGTTTTCGAAATCGAAGGTGGCGACATCGATGCGCGATGCGAATTCGGCAAGCGCAGTTTGATCGCGGTAGTCGCCCACCACCATCGGCACGAACTGTCCGGCGCAGGCATCGTCCATCGCATCCATGACCAGCAATCGCAAGCCCAGCGGCGCTCCGGAAAGAGCGAGCATGCGCGCCAGTTGCCCGCCCCCGAGAATGCCAACGGTCGTCATCGCCTCAGCCCGCTCTACCGGCGCCTGTCGAAGGAGCGCGTGGATCGTCGTTGCGCGTCACCTCGGCCGTCTGCTGCTCGCGGAACTCAACTAACGCTTTGGCGAGCGCGGGATCAGTGGTGGCCAGCATCGCAACGGCAAACAACGCGGCATTTGCAGCACCACCCTGGCCGATCGCGAACGTCGCCACGGGTACGCCGGCCGGCATCTGCACGATCGACAGCAGCGAGTCGAGGCCATTGAGCGATTTTGACTGCACCGGTACGCCGAGCACCGGTACCAAGGTCTTGGCAGCGAGCATTCCAGGCAGGTGCGCCGCACCGCCGGCGCCGGCAATGATGACGCGCAGCCCGCGCGCTTGCGCTGTCATGGCGTAGTCGAACAATACATCGGGGGTTCGATGCGCGGACACCACGCGCACTTCATGCGCGATCCCGAACGCTTCGAGCCTTGCCACAGCGTGCTGCATCGTCTCCCAGTCCGAACGCGACCCCATCACGACACCAACAATGGGAGCCGCAACCGTCGGCCTGGTAGTCGCTGCATCCATCGTGTTGGCAGGCATGCTCGTCTCCTGTCGCAAAGACGTATTCTACCGGCCTCCTGCAACCGTTCGGTACCACCATGGACCGCAAACTTCTGGATATCCTCGCCTGCCCCGCCACGCGCCAGCCATTGGCGATGCTGGAACCTAGCGGGATGGAAGCGTTGAACCGGGCGATCGCGGCCGGAGGCATCCATCGCGTCGATGCAAGCGCGCAGGTCGATGCCATCCGCGAAGCACTGGTGACGCGCGACCGCAAGCTCGTTTACCGCATCGACGATGGCATTCCCGTGCTGCTGGTCGAGGAAGCCATCGCGCTGGGCCAGATCCCCGATTTCCCGGCTGCTTGAATTGATGTCGCCGACCCCTGACGCGCAGGTCGTTGCCGCTGACGTCAAGCGCGCATTGGCCGAAGACCTGGGAACCGGCGACGTCACCGCTTCGCTGTTGCCTGATCATCCGGATAGCGCGTACCTCCTTTGCAAACAGGACGCCGTCATCTGCGGGCGTCCGTGGTTTGATGCCTGCCATCGCGCGCTGGATGCCGACGTGCGCATCAACTGGCGCGTGGACGAGGGTGAACGCGTGGTTGCCGGTACCGTCCTGGCGACGCTCGAAGGGCATGCGCGCGCGCTGGTCAGCGCGGAACGCACTGCGCTGAATTTCATGCAGACACTCAGCGGCACGGCAACGACCACCGCCGCCTATGTCGATGCCGTACGCGGCACGAACACGCGGATCCTCGACACCCGCAAGACCATCCCCGGCTTGAGGTTGGCGCAGAAATACGCAGTACGCACGGGCGGTGGCTGCAACCATCGCATCGGATTGTTCGATGCGGTGATGCTGAAGGAAAACCACGTACGCGCGATGGGATCGATCACTGCCGCCATCCAGGCAGCACGCGCGCGCTATCCCGCACTCCCACTGATCGTCGAAGTGGAGACCCTGCAGCAACTGGAGCAGGCGTTGCAGGCCGGATGCGATCGCATCCTGATCGATGATTTCGACCCTGCGACGCGACGCGAGGCGGTACGTATCGCCACGAATGCACCGTTCGATGCGCGAATCCCCCTTGAGGTGTCGGGCAGTGTCGACCTGCCAGGGCTGCGCACGATTGCGGAGGATGGCGTGGATTTCATTTCCATCGGCGCGCTCACCAAAAACGTGCGGGCGATCGATCTGTCAATGAAACTGGGGTTGCCATCGAACCACGTCTGACCCGTGCGGAGCCGATACACCGCGCCGCCATGGGTTGGGTTGCACAGTCTTGCTTTGACCATGCTTTGAACGACTTATGCGCAAATATCAGCGCAGCAACGCGACAATCCAGATGGCAGCCAGCGCCACCGTTGCCAATCCCACCCATGTCCAGGGAGAAAATCGGTTGCGCGTTTTCGCTGGGGGCTCGGCGCTCTGCACCGACTCCTGCTGCCCGGGCGCCGTCACCCGGAACCGCAACGTGTCAAAACCAATCTCGTCACCCGCCGCTGCAAATCCACGCTGCACGCGTTTGCCGTTGATGAAGCTGCCATTGGTCGACCCAAGGTCTTCCAATTCCACCCCGTCCGCCGTGGGGACCAGGCGCGCGTGCTGGCGCGACAGGCCGGTTTCGTCCAACCGCAAGGTGCATTCGGGCGCGCGTCCGACCACCGTCGGTCCGAGCACGGGATAACTGCGACCGAATCCCTTGCCGGAGACGCCCCGCAACACGAATTTCGGCAATACCGGGCGCACCGCAGTCGCACCAGGATCATCGTTGGCAGGCAGCGGCAACGAACCCGAATGATGATGGACCGGGGACGCGGCCTCGATGGACGACAATCGCGCCAGCACCCGATCGAAGCCCACACTGTCGTCCGGGCGCAACGCAATCAGGCCATCGACCGCACGACCGTTGACGCTGACCGTCGTGCCTGAAGGCACATGCAGCGTCACTCCGTGGGTGTTGACGTGCAATTCGCAATGTTGCGGACGCACGCCGGGACGGTCGATCACGATCGTTGCGGCAGGATCCGAACCGATCCGGTTGACGCCGGGGCCCAGCAGCACCTGCGGATGTTCACCGCCGGGAAAGATGAGTTTCATAAGCCATCCATTCGAATGATTTTTATGGCCTGGATTCCGGAAGTCGCAACGCCAAGGATGTACGTGAGGCTCCGAGTGTATGCGTGAAGAAGGCGAGAACCTCGGGCTTGCTGATGTCGCCTCCAACCCGCACATTGCACGGATGCCCACTTTATTGATCCTGATGATCGTCGGCGCGCTGGCGTTCTCCTACTGGAGTGCGGCCCGCGCCGCCGCCGAGCGCGCCGATGCCGTTGGCCGCAATGCCTGTCACGCGGCAGGCGTGCAATGGCTGGATGAAACCGTGCATGCCAGCGGCCTGCGCCTGCAACGCGGAGAGAATGGCAGGCTGGGATTCGAACGCACGTTCCGCTTCGAATATTCCGAAGATGGCAATGACCGCCATATCGGTCGGCTGGTGTTGCGCGGCGATCGGCTGGTGTCGTTCAGTGGACCGCTACGTGGGACAGGCGTGGTGCCGTTGCACTAGGGCGTGTTTCCTACCCGCCGACGTGGATGCAGCGCAAACGGCGGACTTTGACCTGTCCTGCTGCTTTCCTCATGCGCATACAGATTTCCAGAGGCTCAGCGACGCCCTAAGCGAGTTGCAGTCATGGTTGTCCGCAGCGCTATTTCACGATCCGCAGGTGACCGCCACGCTTTGGCGGCGGCGGTTCGCTGCCACCGGGATCGGAAGGCGGCGTTGGGGTTTCATCTCCCGTGGCGGCACTGGTGTCTTCCGGTAGCGCCATGCCCTGCCCGGTCTCACGGGCATAGATGGCCAGGATGGAATAAATCGGCACCGACACGGATTGGCTCACGCCGCCGAAACGTGCGCTGAAACGCACCGCGTCGTTGCCAAGTTCAAGCGCACCCACTGCGCGCGCGGCAATGTTGAGGACGACCTTGCCGTCCTTGACCGTGTGCGAGGGCACCTGCACGCCCGGCTGGCTGGCATCAACCAGCAGGTGCGGTGTCATGTCGTTGTCGGAGATCCACTCATACAACGCCCGCACCAGGTACGGACGATGGCTGGTCATCTGGGGTGCCTCGTCGGTCATGCAGGTAGTCCAGCGAAATGCAGACCCCCGCCTTGCCGACTCATCAAGCCGGGACCTCGCGGAGGTTTTTTTCCTGCGGAGTGAGGCTGCGGGTAAAACCGGGATTACGGAAGATGCGATTGCCGTAATCCTCGATCACCTTGCCATCCTTCGGCAACCCCACGCCCAGTGCATCCAGACGCCAGATGATCGGCGCCATCGCGCAGTCGGCCAGGCTCATTTCCGGATTGAGGAAAAACTTGCTGGCCTTGAACAACGGCAAAGATGCGGTCAGCAATTCCTTCAGGCGCTTGCGGCCGGCTTCGGCCTGCTGCTTGTTGCCCACCTGGATCGCCTGCACCTGCGGCACCCAGTCGTGTTCGATGCGCAACATCGCCAGGCGCAGGCGTGCACGCGAGAGGGGATCAACCGGCATCAACGGCGGATGCGGATAGCGCTCGTCGAGGTATTCGCTCACGACTGAAGCCGCGTACAGCACCAGTTCGCGCTCGACCAGGGTCGGTACCGAGTGGTACGGATTGAGATCGATCAGGTCTTCCGGCGGGTTCTGCGGATCGACGGGGATCAGGTCGTAGGTCACGCCCTTCGCTGCCAGTACCAGGCGCACGCGATGACACAGGACATCATCGACAGACGAAAACAGGGTCAAGGCGTTACGCATGCGCGGACTCGTGGCCATCATCGGACAACTCCAGCGACTGGAATCCGCCAATCGCATCGGCGCCGCCTGCCCCTTGCAGATGGTCGCCACGGTTCCCCACAAGTGAGCCCCTATGGAAAAGCGACGTCATGGACGAAGCTCTTCATTTGCAGCCCGCATATCGATGCGCGGGCTGCTGCGAGGACCCGCATCAATGCACGTCGCGCCAGTAATCCTTTTTCAGCAACCAGGCCAGGAACGTGAAAAACGCAAGGAACAGGATCACCCACACGCCCATGCTCTGGCGTTTGATGGCGGCCGGCTCCCCTGCGTACTCGAGGAAAGTGGTGATGTCGCGCGCGGTCTGGTCGAACTCGGCCGGAGTCTGGGTGCCCGGGGTCGCCAGCAGCAGCTTCTCGACCGGGCGATCTCCGCCGGCATCCGCCTTGCCCAGCTGCGCATGCTGCAATCCCTGCAGCTGCCACAACGGGTTGGGCATTGATGCGTTCGGGTAGATCGTGTTGTTCCAGCCGAGCGGTCGCGATTCGTCCAGGTAGAACGACTTGAGATAGTTGTAGATCCAGTCGGGGCCGCGCACCCGCGCGATCACACTCAGGTCGGGCGGCATCTTGCCGAAGAACTGCTTGGCCTCGTCCTCGCTCAACGCAACCTGCACGTGTTCGCCGACCTTGGCGCCGGT
>JBBQTR010000028.1:0-17912 GCA_038213095.1 Lysobacterales bacterium
GGCAGCAGTACCCGTAAGTCAACTGACGAGGAGCCATCTCATGGCCATGAAGAAAGCCGCCAAGAAGTCCGCCAAGAAGGCGACAAAGAAAGTCGCCAAGAAGCCGGCGGCGAAGAAAGCCGCCAAGAAGACTGCAAAGAAAACCGCAAAGAAGACCGCGAAGAAGGCTACCCGCAAGGTCGCCAAGCGTCCGGCCAAGAAGACTGCAAAGAAGACCGCGAAGAAAACTGCAAAGAAAACTGCAAAGAAGACCGCGAAGAAGGCTACCCGCAAGGTCGCCAAGCGTCCGGCCAAGAAGGCTGCAAAGAAGACCGCGAAGAAGGCTACCCGCAAGGTCGCCAAGCGTCCGGCCAAGAAGGCTGCAAAGAAGACCGCGAAAAAGGCCACCCGCAAGGTTGCCAAGCGTCCAGCCAAGAAGGCGGCCAAGAAAGCTGCCAAGCGCCCGGCTGCCAAGAAGGCGGGCAGGAAGCCTGCTGCGAAGAAGGCAGCCAAGCGTCCGGCGAAAAGAAGGGCGGCCCCCATGGCCATGCCCTCGGCTCCGGCGCCAATGATGTAAGAAGCTTGCGATCAGCAAGCCTGTTTTGCGTTACCGATTAGCCGTAATCAAGCTCCTTTCCCGCACGCCCAGGCGGGGAGGGAGTTTTTTTATGGGGCGCCACGATTGGACTGGTTGACGACTGCACACGACGCGCCGCCGCGCGCTTGGTACCGCATTGGAAGGCAATCGATTGTCTTCGGCACGCTTCGATACCGTACTGGGCGGGAAGGCGCACCAAGTACTACTCGAAGGATTAAGGTCAAACGGCCAACGAGCGAATTATTCCGGCTTGGCTTCCGAGGTTGACGAACCCACGCCCGGGGCGTCGTCCGCATCACGTGCGTACAGGCTCTCGCCAAGCGTATTGCCATCGAGCCAATGCGGTGTCAGGCCCAGCGCAGTGTCGAGGATGGTGGGCATCAGCCCGCTGGGCAATCCACTTTCGCTGTTCCAGAGGATCGCGATGCCGAGGTCGCTTTCAGGGATCAGCGCCACCACGCCGCGATAGCCCTGCACCGCGCCACCATGGAACACGACACGATGGCCGGCGTAATCGTACACGCGCCAGCCAAGTGCATAGCCTGCGGCGTTGAGGCGCTCACCACGCCATGAGGATCCGCGCATTTCACTGGGCGTGTCGATCAGCGGGGAATGGAGGGTCGCCAGCAGCGAATCGGGCAGCACGTCCTGGCGATGACCTGTCTGTGCGATCAACCATTGCGCCATGTCGCTGATGCTGGCGTTGACACCGGCGGCAGGCAACACCTGGTAGTAGTTTGGCTTTGGCATCAGCGACACCCAACCGCCGCCACCATGCACATGCGGCTTGGCCCAGCGTGGGCTGGCTTCGATGCCTTCAAGTCCGGTGCTGGCGTCGTTCATGCCCAGCGGCTTGAAGATGCGGCTGGAAAGCGTCTCGCCATAGAAGCGGCCAGTCGCCGCGAACAGGACGTCACCAATCATGGCGAAGGCGATGTTCTGGTAGGCGTAACACTGACCCGGTCGGCACGCCATCGGCGCGTAAGCAAGCTTTTGCACCAGGCTGTGGTAGTCGACGTTTCCTTCAAGGTCGCGATCGTAGGTGTTGTGGGTCAAGCCGACCCGATGGCTGAGCACGTCGGCAACGGTGACTTCCTGCGCGGCGGTCGGATCGGACAGGCGCAGGTTGGGCATGTAGTCGACGAGCTTGCTATCCCAGCGCAATGCGCCTTGTGAGACGAGCAACCCGGTGACGGCGCCAGCAAAGGCCTTGGACAGCGACGCCAAGCGGAACACGGTATGCGCGTCGACCGGTTCAGCCGCGCGGACATCAGTGATGCCGTAGCCGCGCGCGGTGAGGATGCGGCCGTCCTTGACGATCGCCATCGCCAAGCCTGGCACTCGCTGGTTGGCGACCAGCGCTTGCGCCATCGTCTCGAAGCGGTGGACGTCGAACCCCGTCGCCAGCGGCATGATCTGGCGCGGCGGCGGAACGTAAGCGATCGAATGCGCTGCACTGATAGGGGGCAGAATGGAAGCGGGTGGCGCCCCAGCGGACACACCATCCGCCGGTGCGTTGCCGACAGGCAGCGCACTGGATGCCGTGATCGGGGCAACCTGTGGCGCTGGACTGGTCCAGCGCAGCGAGGTCTGTGCAGTCGAACCCAATGCCAGAGGCAGCAGGAGTGCCAGCGTGGCCAGTCGCGCCTTTACGAGCCTGGAGGCGGTCTTCTGCCCCGGCACTTCGGTGTTCAAGCATTCCTGCTTCGAGCAAGTCTCCATCGGCGGTGTTTTCATTGACGATGGCCCCTACGGTTATGCTGCCGACCGATCATACCGCCTGATTTTCACTTTGCATGAACAAGGCGACATCGCAACCCGCACAGTGAGGCTGTAGCAACAAGACTTCCAACCCCGGTCACGCTTTTCATCGTGCTGGCAATCATCGCAGCGGTCGTATTGGGGATGGCTGGACTCTCCAACGGGCTGGGAGGGGGAATAAACCCTGATCTATGCGTTGTCCCGGATCAGATCCGCGGCGCGCTCCGCGATCATGACCGTGGGGGCGTTCGTATTGCCGCCAGGCAAGCTCGGCATCACCGATGCATCGACGACACGCAGGCCATCCACGCCGTGGACGCGCAGCTGCGGGTCGACGACGGCATCGTCGTCCCAGCCCATGCGGCAGGTTCCGACCGGGTGGTAAACGGTTTCGGCCTTGGCGCGGATGTAGGCGAGCAGTTCGTTGTCGCTGAGGTGATCGCTGGCGGGCAGGATCGGCGCGCCGCGGTATGGATCGAACGCCGCCTGTGCAAGCAGTGCGCGTGACAGCTTCGCGCATTCGAGCATCATCTGCAGATCGAAGCCTGCCTGGTCGCTGACGTAATTCGCTTCGATACGCGGTGTGTCCATCGCGTGACCAGATGCGAGGGAGATGCGGCCACGGCTACGTGGTCGCAGGAAGCAGGCATGCAGCGTATAGCCGCGGCCAGGCAGGCGATGACGGCCGTGGTCGTCGAGCATCGCCGGGATGAAATGCAGCTGGACGTCCGCTCGTTCGTCAGGCGCGAGGCGCGAGCGCACGAAGCCACCGGCTTCGGCGATGTTGCTGGTGCCGGGCCCGCGCCGACCACGCAGGAAATAGTCGAACGCCACGCGCAGGTCGCTCAGCTGGTCATAGGTGACGGCTTTCGTCGAATGCTGCAACGTGCAGATATCGAGGTGGTCCTGCAGGTTGCCGCCAACGCCGGGCAGGTCGGCGACCACGTCGATACCCAATGCACGCAGTTGCAGCGACGGACCGATGCCCGAAAGCATCAGCAGCTGCGGTGAATTGATCGTTCCCCCGCAGGCGATGACTTCACGTGCGCGGGAATGGTGCACCGTGCTGCGCTCGGAAAACGCCACGCCATTTGCTCGCGGTCGGCCATCGGGCCCCGTGTCGAAGGTGATGCGCGACACCAGTGCGTTCGTGCGAATCGTGAGGTTGTGCCGCTTGCGCACAGGATCGAGATAGCCGACTGCCGAGGAGCAGCGTGCGCCGTCGCGTTGCGTCACCTGGTACAGGCCAAACCCCTGCTGGTGTGGCCCGTTGAAATCATCATTGCGCAGATAGCCCGCCTGCGTCCCCGCCTGCACGAAGGCCTGCGACAGTTCGTTGACATACCGCAAATCCGACACCGACAGCGGCCCGTTACCGCCGTGCAGGGCGTCGGCGCCGCGCGTGTTGCCTTCGGCGCGCCTGAAATACGGCAGCACCGAGGCCCAGTCCCATCCGTCGGCGCCCGATGCGGCCCAGCCGTCATAGTCACCCGGCGCGCCGCGCACGTAACACATCGCGTTGATCGAGCTTGAGCCGCCAAGGACCTTTCCGCGTGGCCACCACAACGCACGGCCGTCGAGCCCGGGTTCCGGGGCTGTGTCGTAACTCCAGTTGATCCGGGTGTTCGATGCGATCTTCGCCAGCCCGGCCGGCATGTGGATGAAAGGATGGCGATCCCGCGGCCCGGCTTCGAGCAGCAGAACACTCACGGCGGGATCGGCACTGAGCCGGTTGGCGAGCACGCAACCGGCCGATCCTGCGCCGATGATGATGAAGTCGTACACGTCGCCCTCCTTCCGGTCATCGCGCTTGTTGACGCACTATGCCGCAGGCGCGGGATCGATGTTCCGACGGCCCGCTGCACCTGCATGCGATCATGACGTCGACTCGCCTAGGATCCATCCATGCGCTCAACCTTCCTGCTTGCCGCTGCACTCACCGTCTCTGCCGCTTCCATCCACTGCGCTCGCGCCGACGAGCCTGCGGCGACGCCTGCGTCGCGCTTGGTCGTGCATGCCGCACGCATGCTCGACGTGGAAAGCGGCCGGATGATCGCCAACCCTTATGTGCTCGTGGAGGACGACCACGTCGTCTCGATCGGCAGTACGGCTCCGGCAGGCGTGCGTGTCCTCGACCTCGGCGACAAGACGCTGCTGCCGGGGCTGATCGACGTGCACGTGCACATGACTGGAGACCCCACCACAAGCACCGGCAACTATTACCAGGACGCGCTGACGCAGGGTCCCATGGATTCAGCGGTCATGGCGCCGACGTTCGCCAAGCGCACGCTGGATGCGGGATTCACCACGGTGCGCAACGTCGGCGCACCCGGCTACATCGATGTCGCATTGCGCAACGCGATCAATCGCGGATTGATCCAGGGGCCGCGCATGCTGGTGGCCACCGTGCCGATCGGTGCGACCGGCGGCCATGTCGATGGGACCACGGGCTTCGCCCCCAATGTTGAATTCCAGGGCGTGACCGGCGTCGCCGATGGCGTGGACGCCGTGCGCGAGCGCGTGCGCGAAAACGTCAAGCACGGCGCCGACGTCATCAAGTTCATGGCCAGCGCCGGCGTGCTCAGCAATGAAGCTTCGGTGGGCGCGCCGCAGTATTCGCAGGCCGAGATGGACGCGATCGTCGACGAAGCGCACCGCTGGGGGAAGAAGGTGGCCGTGCACGCGCATGGCACCGAGGCCATCAAGATGGCGATCCGCGCCGGCGCGGATTCGATCGAGCATTGCAGCTTCATCGACGCCGAGGGCCTGAAGCTGGCCAAGCAGCACGGTACTTACCTCGACTTCGACATCTACAACGACGACTACATCCTGGCTGAATATTCCAAGCTAGGTGTGCCACCGGCGCAGATCGCAAAAGAAAAGCTCGTCGGTCGCGTGCAGCGCGAGAATTTCCGCAAGGCGGTGCAGGCTGGCGAGAAGATGGCCTTCGCGACCGATGCCGGCGTCTATCCGCATGGCTGGAATGCGAAGCAGTTTGCCAAGGAAGTGGAGTGGGGCATGACGCCCCTGCAGGCGATCCGCTCAGCCACGATCAATGCCGCAGACCTGCTTGGCTGGAAGGACAAGGTGGGCACGATAAAGCCGGGTGCTTATGCCGACATGATCGCGGTCAGCGGCGATCCGCTCGCCGATGTCAGCGTGCTGGAACATGTCGGCTTCGTCATGAAGGGAGGCCAGGTGATCCACGGTTCTTCGCAGGAATGATCGGCGCCCGGATCACCCCATGAGCGCATCGCACCACGTTTCGCATCATGAGCTGCGCCGGCGGCGGTTGCGCAAGGTCTTTGGATGGCTGATCACCATCGCGACGTTTACGTTCCTGGGTTGGGGCTTCATCTGGGAACCTGGCCGGCTGATCCAGCGCGATTACACCATCGCCCTGCCGCACTGGTCGCCGCAATGCGACGGCGTGCGCGTGGACGTCGTTGCCGACCTGCATACCGGCTCGCCGCTCAATGGCGTCGACAAGCTGGATCGCGTCGTGCAACAGCTTTCGGCCAGCGACAGTGACGTCGTGATCCTGGCTGGTGACTACGTCATCCTGAAAGTGCTGCTGGGCAAATACGTGACGCCTGAAGTCGTCGCCGCGCACCTCAAGCCGCTGCTTGCACACAAACGGGTGTATGCCGTGCTCGGCAACCACGACTGGTGGAAGAACGGCCCACGCGTGCGACACGCTCTGGAAGCCGATGGCATCACCGTGCTGGAGAACACGGCAACGGAAACCTCATTCGGGCAATGCAAGCTGTGGCTGGTCGGGGTCGGGGATCTGTGGGAAGGCCATCCGGACATTCCGCGCGCCTTCGCGGCGGTCAACGATGATGCACCCGTCATCGCCATCACGCACAACCCCGAACTCTTCCGGAAGATGCCGGCGCGTGCGTCGCTGGTGATCGCCGGGCACACCCATGGCGGGCAGGTCAACGTGTTGCCTGGACAACCGTCAATGCGCTTCGGCAAGTTCATTGCCGGCCCGATCGTTTACGACCACCGGCAGTTGTTCGTGACGCCGGGAATCGGTACCAGCATCCTGCCGTTCCGCTTCCGCGTGCCGCCTGAAATTTCGCGGTTGACCTTGCGATCGGCGGTGGCGCAATAAGACCTCAGCCGGCTTGACGGCAGAATGTCGTCAAGCCGCCACCCGCGCATTGTTGATCGCCAGGTCTTCGACGTTGTTCTCGTTGCCGGACTCGCTGCGATATCCCGCCGACCGCAATTCCCACGCTTCGAAGTCATCGACCGTGATCGCGTCCAGCGTCATCGCGCGCAAGGCTTCAAGCTGGGTGCGCTCGTCGGCGGTGATCCAGCCCCCGCGCACGCCTTCGTCCAATTGCGCGTCAAAGCCAAGTGCCTGGATGTCGCTGTTCTTGAGCGCCTTGAGGAACTTGCGTTCGACCGGCTCGGCGAGGATGACCTGCGGCAGGTAGCTGTCGATGCGCCCGGCCGGATTGTGTTCGCCCGGTGTCAGGAACACGCCTTCGGCCAAGCGCGTGCGCGCATCGCAGGGCGTCATCAACAGGGATGCGGCCCGATGGCCGAGGCGATCGCTGGGTGGTTGCGCACGCCGGCCGAGGGGAAAGATCAGCAGCCACAGCAGCCAACCAACGGGGCGGATCGGGAAATTGCGCAACGCGCCGGATAGCGCGGTCTCGATCTTGTTGATCGAATCGTGGAATGCCCACGCCAGCAATGGCTGGTCGCCGACCGGACGGCCTTCGTCCTCGTAGCGCTTGAGCAGGCTGGAGGAGATGTAGAGCTGGCTGAGCACGTCGCCCAGGCGTCCGGACAAGGATTCCTTGAACTTCAGCTTACCGCCGAGCAGCAGCATCGAGGTGTCGGCCATCACCGCAAGGGCGGCGGAATAACGATCGAGCTTGCGATAGAACCGCTGCGTGTAATCGTCGCCAGGTGCCTTGCCGATCATGGACGACGTCAGCCCGAACCAGAACGCACGCACCGCGTTGCTGATGGCAAAGCGGATGTGGCCGAATAGGTTGAGGTCGAAGGCGTTGATGCGCTCGACCGGATCCTCGAGTTGCGCGGCCTTCATTTCCTTCATTACCCATGGATGACAGAGGATCGCGCCCTGGCCGAAGATCATCAGGCTGCGCGTCATGATGTTCGCGCCCTCGACGGTGATGCTGATCGGCAGCGCCTGCCATGCGCGGCCAAGATAGTTGCGCGGCCCCAGGATGATGCCCTTGCCGCCGTGGATGTCCATCGCGTCACGCATGACCTCGCGACCCATCTCGGTGCAGTGGTATTTGGCGATGGTCGATGGCACGGCCGGGTTTTCGCCACGCGACACCGCCGCGGCGGTCGCCTGCGCCAGCGCACTGATCGTGTAGGCCTTGCCGGCGATGCGCGCGAGCGCCTCCTCGACGCCTTCGAAACGCCCGACCGACAATCCGAACTGCTTGCGGATGCGCGCATACGCACCGGTGACGCACGCGGCCATCTTGGAGCCACCGCTGGCGATCGAGGGCAGGGTGATCGAACGTCCGATCGACAGGCATTCCATCAGCATCTGCCAGCCGCGGCCGGCGTAATCCTCGCCACCGATCAATTGCGACAGCGGCACGAACACGTTGTCGCCACGGACGGGACCATTCTGGAACGGATTGTTGAGCGGGAAATGACGTCGGCCGATCTCCAGCCCCGGCGTTTCGCGCGGGACCAAGGCCAGTGAGATGCCGATGTCTTTTTTGTCGCCGAGCAGGCCGTCCGGATCGTACATGCGGAACGCCACGCCGATCAGTGTCGCCACTGGCGCCAGCGTGATGTACCGCTTGTCCATGGTCAGGCGGATGCCCAACACCTGCGCGCCGTTCCACTGGCCCATCGCCACGATGCCGGCATCGGGGATGGAGGTGGCATCGGAGCCAGCGAAGGGCCCGGTCAGCGCGAAACACGGGACTTCACGGCCATCGGCCAGTCTCGGCAGGTAATGCTGCTTCTGTTCTTCGGTGCCGTAATGCATCAGCAGCTCGGCCGGCCCCAACGAATTGGGCACGCCGACCGTGGTGCTGACGGTGGAGGAGATCGACGACAGCTTCTGGATGACCTTGTGGTTCATCAGCGCGCTGAAGCCCAAACCACCGTAGGCCTTCGGAATGTTGAGCCCGAAGAATTTGTTGTCCTTCATGAACGCCCACAGCTCCGGCGGCACGTCGGCGCGCACATGACTGATGTCCCAGTCGTCGGTCATCCGGCACAACGCCTCGCATGGGCCATCGAGGAAAGCCTGCTCCTCGGCAGTCAATGTCGGCTTGGGTTGCGACAGCAGCTGGCTCCAGTCCGGCTTGCCGGAAAACAGTTGACCTTCGAAGCCCACCGTTCCCGCTTCCAGGGCGGTGCGTTCGGTGTCCGACAACGGCGGCAGGATCTTCGTATAGAACGTCAGCAGCGGAGCCGTGATCCACGGCTTGCGCAACGCTGGCACCAGCAGCGGTACCGAAATGACGACCAGCAGCAGGCCGGCGACGATCGTCGCGGCGTGATTGGCCCCCAACCACCAGCACGCCAGCAGCAACGATGCGGCGATCGCCACCCAGACAGCCAGCCTCATCCGGTGATAGGCCGCAAAGGCGCCCGCCAGGAGTAGGGCGAGGAAGGGGATTGCGATACTCATCATGGGTTCTCGTTCGTTATTGTCACCGTCATTCCGCGCAGGCGGTCATCAGGGTGAGGGTACTGCCGCCCGCATTGGAATCACACGCAAGTCACTGAACCTTCTCGCTACGCTCGCCCTTTACTGTCCGTGACGGACGATCTGCGCGCTTCGCGCTTGTCGCGCTGTTGCGGCAATGAGGAGGGAGCCATCTTTCTCCATACGCTTAAGTATGGATAAGCCAGTTGCAGCATGTCAATCCTGTCTGCAGCCTGCACATACTGTTCTCGACGCTGGCGTATGGATACACTCGGGCCATGACAAGCACGGTCGCCAACCCACCGGGAAAAGTCGCCGACCGCGGTGGCCGCCTCAGCGCGGAGGACTGGGCGCAGGCCGCCTTGGAAGTGATTGCCGAAAACGGCCTTGTTGCCGTCGCCGTGGAACCCCTGGCCCGGCGGCTGGGCGTCACCAAGGGCAGTTTCTACTGGCACTTTCCTTCCCGGGATGCGCTGTTGAAGGCGGCGCTGGAGCGCTGGGAGCAAGTCGAGGAGGACACCGTGTTCGGCTCGGTCGAGGCCGTGTCCGACCCGCGTGAACGCCTGCGCGCCCTGTTCCTGGTGGTCGCCCATGAGGCCAAGAGCCACATCATCTATAGCGAGTTGCTGAAGGCGCTGGACCATCCCATCGTGAAGCCGGTGATCGAGAGGGTGTCCGAACGCCGGCTTGATTACCTGACGGCCTCTCTGCGACAGGCGGGCATGAGCCGCACCGATGCCCAGCAGCGCGCGCGCCTGGCGTATGCCGCCTATGTCGGCTTCCTGCAGTTGAACCTGCAGCTGCATCAGCCACGGTTGCAGCACGACGAATTCGAGGCCTACGTCGAACATGTCATGACCACGCTGATTCCCCGGCAGCCTGACGACGTGGCTGGCGCGACATCCAAATGAAAGGACCGCATTTTGAACGCAGTGACTTCGTTGTTCGACAGCTTGCACAAACGCGAACCGGATCTGCGGGGCAATGCCAGCAATCAGCCGCGAACCCTGGATCGCCCGATGCTGGATCAAACCGTGGGTAGCAACCTGCAGGAGTTGAACCAGTGGGTGCTGGAGGTCGCCAGGTTGACCCAGCCCGATCGCATTGCCTGGTGTGACGGCAGAGACAGTGAATTCGCCAATCTCACCGCGCAGATGGAAGCCGACGGAACCCTGATTCCGCTCAATCCCGTCACCCATCCGCGCAGCTGGTTGCATCGCTCCCATCCTGACGACGTCGCCCGCGTTGAACACCTGACCTTCGTCTGCACCTCGCAGGAAGACGATGCCGGCCCCAACAACCACTGGATGTCGCCGGCCGATGGCCACGCGCAGATGGACGGCTTGTTCGACAGCTGCATGCACGGCCGCACGATGTACGTGATTCCGTATTGCATGGGGCCGATCGATTCACCGCTGTCGCGCTGCGGCGTGGAGATCACCGATTCGCCTTATGTCGTGGCCAATATGCGGATCATGACGCGCATGGGCGCCGCGGCGCTGGCCAGGATCGAGCGCGAGGGTTCCTTTGTAAAAGGCCTGCATTCGATTGGCGAGCTTGACCCCAACCGCCGCTTCATCATGCATTTTCCGGAAGAGCTCTCGATCAAATCGTATGGATCGGGCTACGGTGGCAACGCGCTGCTCGGCAAGAAATGCCACGCACTGCGCATCGCTTCGCACCAGGCGCACAAGGAAGGCTGGCTGGCCGAGCACATGTTGATCCTCGGGCTGCAAAACCCGCAGGGCCAGACGCATTACATCGCCGCAGCATTCCCCTCGGCGTGCGGCAAGACCAACCTTGCGATGTTGATTCCACCCGATGGTTATCGCCAGGATGGCTGGAAAGTCTGGACGGTGGGCGACGACATCTGCTGGATGCGTCCGGGCGAAGACGGCCGGCTGTACGCGATCAATCCGGAAGCCGGCTTCTTTGGTGTGGCGCCGGGCACGTCGCATAAATCCAATCCCAACGCGCTGGCCTCGATCCAGCACGACACCATTTTCACCAACGTCGGCCTCACCGCCGACAACCAGCCATGGTGGGAAGGCATCGACAACGGCCAGGTGCCCGTCACCGACTGGCGCGGCGAGCCGTATGACCCCGCCAAGCGCCCGGCTGCGCATCCCAACTCACGCTTCACCGTCAGCGCGAAACAGTGCCCGAGCTATTCACCCAAGGCCGAAGATGCGCAGGGCGTACCGATTTCCGCGATCGTGTTTGGCGGTCGTCGCGCGTCATTGGCGCCCTTGGTCTTCGAGGCGCGCGACTGGACGCATGGCGTGCTGATCGGTGCGGCGATGGGTTCGGAAACCACCGCCGCCGCGACTGGCGCGGTCGGCGTGATGCGCCGCGACCCGATGGCGATGAAGCCGTTCTGCGGCTACAACTTCGCCGACTATTTCGCGCACTGGCTGTCATTTGATACCGACGGTGCCCAGTTGCCGAAAATCTTCCACGTCAACTGGTTCCGCAAGGGCGACGACGGCAAGTTCCTGTGGCCTGGTTTCGGCGACAACCTGCGCGTGATGGAATGGATGATCAAGCGCGTCGAAGGCAAAGCCGGCGCGGTCGAAACGCCGATCGGCTCGCTGCCGATCGTGGAGGAGATCAATCTCGACGGTGTGGCGCTGACAGATGCGGCCCGCGAAAAACTTTTCGGTTACGAACGCGAAGGCTGGTGCAGAGAATTTGCCAGTATCGGTGAGTACCTCGAAGAATACGGCCCACGCATGCCGCGGCCTCTGAAAGACGAGCAGAAGGGGATCGCGGCTGCGCTGTCGGAAGCGCAGCTTTGACCGTCTCGATGTCGGCGGTGCGGACACAGCGCGAAGAAGTCGAACGCAGCCTGGCCTCAGGCGATGTACGCAAGGCGCTTGAATTGAGCCAAGCATTGCTGGCTTTGGATCCTGTCAATGCCGAGTCCCTGACGTTGCGCGCAGCGGCGCTGATGGCCGACGACAAACCCGACGCCGCAGTTGATCTCCTGCTTGCAGCTGCTTCGGTCGATGCATCGCCTCGCGTCCTGGGCACCCTGGCGATGTGCCAAGTTGCGGCCAGCGACCTGAGTGCGGCCGTAAAAACCTTTCGGGCCGTACTGGCCGAGCGCCCGGAGGATTTTGTCTGTCGGCTGGCCTATGCGGAATCACTTGAAAATCTGGGCAAAGCCGATGAAGCGCTTCCGGAATATTTCCACGCGGTTAATGCCGCCCAGCGGCAGGGACGCTGGTTGAGCGATGCATCGACTGGTCCGGCAATGCGCGAACGCGTCAAGCGTGCGATGGATGTCATCGACGACGGCAGGCTCGGCATGTTCGAGCGCGCCCTGCAACCGCACATCGATGCCTTCGGACCGGACAGCATGGCGCGTGTGAGCAAGGCATTGCAGGTCTATCTTGGCGCTCAAGCCGAGCCAGCACGTGATCCACGACAGCGGCCAAAATTCTTCTGGATGCCCGATGTGCCGGCCACGCCATTCTTCGACGGCGGGCAATTTGCCTGGTATCCCGTGCTGGAAGCAGCGACTTCGGCAATCCAGGAGGAGTTGGGCGAGGTGCTGGAGGGTTCGTCGAAACTGGAACCGTTCCTGCAGATCGACTCCAAACAGATGGAAGAGGAATATCTCGCGGGTGACGCGCAAAGCCGGTCGTGGGACGCCTTTTTCTTTTATCGACACGGAAAGCATTTCGACGATACCCGTGCAACCTGTCCAAAAACGTCGAGCATCCTGGCGCAGTTGCCATTGACACACATTGCCGGTCACGCCCCCGAGGTGCTGTTTTCGGTGTTGGCACCGCAAACCCACATCAAGCCGCACTATGGCGTCACCAACACCCGCGTTGTCACGCATCTGCCCTTGATGATTCCCGAAGGCGATTGCAGGCTGGTCGTTGGTGGAGTCGAACACCCATGGCAGGAAGGTCGTTGCGTGACCTTCGATGACACTTTCCTGCACGAGGCTTGGAATCGAACGGGTCAGCGGCGGGTGGTGTTGATCCTGGATACCTGGAATCCGCATCTCACCGCCGAAGAATGCATCGCACTCAAGGCGCTGGTCGAGTCCATCGGCGATTTCAACCGACGTGCCCACGTGCAATGACGCGAACCTAGAACAACAGATAGGTCGACAGGATGTATTTATCGCCGCTGATCGGAGGCCGCCCGGCGTGCTGGTACATCCAGTACGGGGGGAACATCAGCAGGCGCCCAGTGCGTGGTTTGACCTTGATTCCGAGGTCGCAAAACTCGGTTTCACCGCCTTGTTCAACCGTGTTGAGGTACCACAGGAAGACCATGTAGCGGTTAGCGACGACATCCACTGAATCAAAGTGTGGCTGGAACTGCTCCTCTCCTCCTGGTCGATAGCGTTTCATCGTCAGGTTGTCGGTGGCAGGACGCAGGGGCACGGGGATGCTCAACTTGAGATCGTCGTTGTATCTGCCCAGGAATGTCTCGATGTGGCTCAGGAAAAACCCAAGGAAAGCCTGATCCGCCATGGCGCCTATATTCAATTCTGTCCAGGCACTGAGTTCAAGGCCCTCGCGGACGCCACGTCCATTCCGTTTCTGCAACGCCGATGCCTGCTCGAATCCTGCAATCAGCCGGGCGCAAAAATCGGCAGTCAGGGCCTCGTCGTAGACACGAATGTAATCCGCAAGGGCATGCATGTCAGCTCTCCGGCAAAACGTAGCCCCAATGCTCGGCAACCGGGCGCAGGATCGGAAACAGTGGTTCAAAATAAGCCCGATACGGCAGCCATCGCGCTAATGCTGAGCGATTGACCGGCTTGATCACCTGCGAGTAGCTGGGTGTGCTGATGTAGCCTTTCGCCGCGGCATGTTCTGCAAACCTTTCCAGCGGGTGGCGATCCTGGATTCCCAGGAAATTCGCGATGTTTTCGACCTGGGCCGGAAAATTCATCACCGTATCCTCGTAACGCAATATCAAGGGGTCAGGCGGCAGCAAAGGCTGGTGATGGATCCAGAAATCCATGGTGTTGGCGTAATTTTTCGCGAGCCGTTCAAGTGTCGAGCATAGGATCATGAAAGCAGGCGACCGGAAATTCTGCATGTAACAACTCAGGATCACGTCGCATGGATGACGTAATGCAAGGATGATTCTTGCTGAAGGAAACAGCCGCCGGATCATCGGCAGGCGTAGGATGTTGAGAGGATTCTTGTCGACCAACGTCTGGCCACTGTGGCGTTGGGTGACTTTGGCAGCCTGCGACCAATAGAGGGCTCGCAGCTCCACCAGATCCGTGGATTGCAAATGATCCAGCTGGTCTGGATAAGCAAATCCCATGGATTCCATGTGCTTGACGCAATCCTGCACGATGATGCGTTCGTCCATGGACACGTAAGCGGGGTGAGCGTCGAGCATCTGCTCGAGCATCGTGGTGCCGGAGCGCGGGAAACCCACGATGAACACCGGTGACTCTTCGGCTGCGGGATCGCCTGCGTTTCCTTTGAAGCAGGAATTTTCCGACTGCAACCATTTGGAGCCGATGCGTAGAGGCTTGTCGGCGGACCCTGCAATTTCGGGCTCCATTGCCGATGCCAACTTGAATTGGATGGCATGGGCATTGCCGAGCTGGTCCATGGTTTCAGTAACAAGCCCCTGCTTGTCAGCGACGGCCGCCATCATGAAATGAGCGCTGAGCCTGGCTTGTACCGGCAGATCCGCGATTTGCAGCAGCACTGAGGTCGAAGCGCGTGCACGTGGATAGTCTTTTTCGCGAATCGCCAGGGTAGCGTCGAGTGTCAGCACATCCAGTTGCACATCCGGATCTTCGTGTTGCCGGATGCGATCAAGCAGCAGGCTCGACTGTTCCAGCCGATTGGTGCGCTCGTAAAGCGATGCCATGCGTGCGATTGCCAACGGATCGGCTTGGTCGGCATGGGGTTGCAGCAGCGACTCGGCTTCTGCAATGCGACCCAGATGGATCAACGCCTTCGTGAGTTCCAGGCGTAATTCTGGCTCGAGCACTGCCCATGTGATTGGAGGAGGGATCAATGCTTCCGCTCGCGGGATGTCGCCGCATTGAATGCATGCCAGCGCGGCATAGATGCGGGCGTCAGCTGAATGACCATCCAGCTCGCACGCATCCAGAAATTGCATCCTGGCCTCGGCGGGACGCCCCATATCAAGCAACAGCAAGCCGTAGTTGACCAGGATATCCGGCACATCGTGTGGGAGCGTAATCGCATGGCGGAACATCTCTTCCGCGGCCGAAAAACTTTTCTGGTGGCGCAGCATCAATCCAAGGTTGGACCAGTATTCGGCCACTTCTGGCCTTAAAACGGTCAACTTGCGGAAAGCATCAGTCGCACCGTCGAATCGTCCGCATGACTGCAAAGTCATCGCGAGCAGGGTAAGGAACGCCTCGTCATCCGGAACTGCTTGCAGTGCCGCCGAGCACAGTTGCGCGCTCAATTCATGATGACCGGCCTCATAGGCCTGAATTGCGCTGTCCAGCAACGATTGGGTCATGTGGCCTGCCAAATAAAAGGGCCGCGCGGTGAACCGCGCGGCCCTTCAAGTCTAGCAATGATCGAATCAGATCAGAACTTGACGGTGTAACGCGCGAAGTAGTAACGGCCGATCGTGTCGAAGTTCGACGGATCGGTATTCGCGTTCAGGACGTTGTTCTGATACAGCTGTGGCGGCTGCTTGTCGGTGAAGTTGTCGACGCCCAATTCGATGCTTGAATTGGTCGACGGCAGCTTGTAACCGACATTGAAGCTATGAATCACATACTGGTTGTAATGCAGTTCGACGCCTGGAAATGCTGCGGCAGCGTCCGCACTGGTGCCCTGCCTGATATCCGTGCTACCCACGCTGAACGGGCCGATATAACGAGCCCGATAGCCGGCGGACCAGTCACCCAGGTTCCAGTTGAGGAACACGCGGGCACGAACGCGAGGAAACAGGCCGTAGTCCTTGTTGTACTTGCCTGCTACATGGACAGTCGCGTCCAGGCTGGAGGTGGTGTCGACGTCATTGTCGTACTTGGCCGTATAGGTGCCATCGAAGCCGGCATTGAAGACACCCCAAGTGGTCCAGGGCAGCTTGTAGCGCAGCGCCAGGTCGTAGCCCTGTGCATCAAGACGCCCGAGGTTGACCGTGGGCTGGTTGATGAACGCGATCTGGCCATCCGTGTTGCGATGGATGAATGGGCAGAAGGCGCTGTTGGGATCCTGGTAGCACTGGGTCAGGACGGTCTGCGCACCCAAGGTGCTGATGTTGTCGTTGAGCGCCAGACGCCAGTAGTCCAAGCTGACCGAGAAGCCTGTGGCCCAGCTGGGGTCATACACCAAGCCCCAGTCGTACGAACGGCCCTGCTCAGGCGTCAACTTGGAACCAGCATAGACCGATCCGGAAATCACGCCGGTGGTCTGCGACAGTCCGGAGTTCTCGATGCCAGTTACCGGGATATTGGTGGCGCCGGTGGGCGCTCCGCAGGCATTGGCGTGGGCCGGATCATTGGTATAGCCGATGCAGGGATCCGTGGCCTGGGGGGCGTTACCCGACGGACCGGTGTACAGATCGCCGATCGTCGGAGCACGGAACACTTCTGCCACGGTGCCGCGCAGCAGCAGGTCGTTGAACGGACGCCATTCCAGCGACAGCTTGTTGTTGACCGTGTTGCCGAAGTTGCTGTAGTTGGAATAACGCGAGCCGAATGTCAGGCTCAAGGCCTTGGCGAACGGCACGTCCTTCAGGAGTGGCACGAACAACTCGCCGTACAACTCACCGACCGAGAAGGAACCAGACAAGGGCGAACCGCAGGCTTCCTGCGAAATAAAGCAGGTGCCGTCAGGATTGGCCAAGGCTACGTAGTCAACCGAATTGCGCTGATACTCGCGGCGGTACTGGCCGCCGATCGCCAGGGAAACCGCGCCGGCTGGCAGGTTGAACAACTCGCCAGACGCATTGGCTTCGAAGCCCTTCTGAACATACAGGAGCGATGACAACGGATTGACCGCGTATTTCTTCAGCGTCGCGATGGTCTGCGGATCGTCGATGTTGAAGATGTTGAGCGGGGTGCAGTTGGCAATCGGGGCTGCGGCGGTGCCGCAGGTGATCGCGCCGCCGTTGGCCGGATCCGCGAATGACGGCCCCAGTGCATCCTTCAGACCTTGATAGTAGACATAACCCTTTACTTCACTATTACGGTTGAAGTGGCCGTAGTTCAGCGCGAAATCCCACTTCCAGGTCTGGGCGAGCGTGCCTTCCAGGCCTGCGAACACCTGATCGGTAGTGGTGGCGTTGAACGACGCACGCTGTCCCAGCGAGACGAAGCGCGTGCGCAGGTTGGGACCGCCGCCGCCGAAGTCGATGCCGAAGGGGTTGTAATAGTTCTGCGCCGAGACCAGGACACCGTCGCTGTTGGCATCGAACGGCAGTGCCGCGATCCCGAAGCCTGCCGAGGTCTTGTTGTGGTAGACCTGCAGGAACGCGGTGACGTCATCGCTCACCTGATAGTTGCCCAGGAAGAACGCGTTGGTGCGCTCCTGCGGGGTCTCGATCAGGTTGGTGGCAGCGTAGTTATACGCGTCCGTGGCACCGTTGTAACAGCGGTAATCGGCCGTCGTGAGACCCGGGGCGCCGGCGATGCGAGTGACACTGGAGCAGCCAAGCGCGGTGCGCAGTGGGTTACCGGAGGGCAGGTTGATGCGGCCGTTCGGCGTGCGGCTGGATCCGCCATTGAACACGGAGCCATACGACAGGTAGGTCGCGTTCTTGGAGAAATCACGATTGGCCGAGGAGATGGCGTGGAACTTGTTGTAGTCCACCCCCGCCATGACGTTGCCCTTTTCGCCGGTCTGGCCGAAGGTGAAGGAACCACCCTGGCGCTGGCCGTCGCCACGGCTGGACGCGCCGATGTCGATGGTGGCCTGC
>JBBQTR010000029.1:0-17479 GCA_038213095.1 Lysobacterales bacterium
GGAAACCTACGCCTGGCAAGAGCAAACCGGCTACTGGGATGAGTACTTCAAACATCCTGAGCGCAACGGCGGGCTCAAGCCGAACCTGATCACCGACACTGCAGAGCTGCGCCAGTTCAGCGCATTCGTCACCTGGACGGCATGGGCATCGGTGGCCAATCGGCCAGGCGAGACGTATTCGTATACCAACAACTTTCCATTCGATCCAAGCGTCGGCAATGTCGCGATTCCTGGCGCCCTGTTGTGGAGCGCGTTAAGCCTGCTGGTGTTGCTGGCCGGTATTGCCACCGTGTTGCTTGCATTCGGCAAATTCGAGTATCTGGGTTGGCTCAGCCACGGACACACGATCCAGTCGCGTATTCGTCCGGGCGGTGCCACTGCGGGACAGCGCGCATTGGTCAAGTTCTATGTGCTCGTCGCCCTGGTGTTCCTGTTCCAGACGCTGGTGGGCGGTGCAACGGCGCATTACCGCGCCGATCCCGGAAGTTTCTACGGCTTCCAGCTTGAGAGCATCTTCCCGAGCAACCTGATGCGAACCTGGCATCTGCAAAGCGCCATCATGTGGATTGCGACCTCGTATGTTGCCGCCGCGTTGTTCCTGGGAACGACCTTGCGGCGTGACGAGCCACGTGGCCTGGTGACGTGGACACATTTGTTGTTTGGCGCGTTTGTCGCGGTGATCGTCGGCAGCCTGCTGGGCGAATGGGCTGGCATCTCGCAGCTGCTCGGCGACTGGTGGTTCTGGCTCGGCAACCAGGGCTGGGAGTACCTGGAACTGGGCCGCATCTGGCAATACCTGTTGGCGGTCGGTCTGCTGGTGTGGTTTGCCATGTTGTGGTGGGTGGCGCGGCCTGCAAAGGTCGACAACGTGGAAGCACGCCCAATCGTGCGGATGTTCTTCGTGGCCGCGCTGGCGATCCCGCTGTTCTACCTTCCGGCGCTGTTTTTCGGCGCTAAAACGAACTACACCGTTGTCGACACCTGGCGTTTCTGGATCGTGCATTTGTGGGTCGAGGGGTTCTTCGAATTCTTCGCCACCACTGTGGTCGCTCTTGCGCTATACCAACTCGGCCTGACCCGCCGAAACACCGCGCTGCGGGTGATCTATCTCGATGCGATCCTGTATTTCCTGGGTGGCTTGATCGGCACCGGTCACCATTGGTATTTCACAGGGCAAACCGGCTTCAACATGTCGATGTCGGCACTGTTCTCGGTGCTGGAAGTGGTGCCCCTGACGCTGCTGACGCTGGATGCCTGGGATTTCGTGCGCACCACGCGCAGCGAAGGCGCAGCGGCTGGCGGCAAAGCAGCTGTCATCCCGCACAAATGGACGTTCTATTTCCTGATGGCGGTTGGCTTCTGGAACTTCGTCGGCGCCGGCATGTTTGGCTTCCTGATCAACCTGCCGATCGTGAGCTACTACGAAGTCGGCACGCAGTTGACGCCCAACCACGGCCACGCTGCAATGATGGGTGTGTTCGGAATGCTGGCGATTGCACTGATGGTGTTCGTGCTGCGTCAAACCGCGAGCGACAAAAGCTGGGCGGGCATCGAGAAGTACGTCAAGGTCTCCTTCTGGGGCACCAACATCGGGCTGGCAATGATGGTCGTCTTCAGCCTGTTCCCGAGCGGTGTCCTGCAGGTGTGGGACGTCGTGCAAAACGGCTACTGGCACGCACGTAGCATCGATTACATGAGCTTGCCGCGCTCGCACATGCTTGAGTGGATGCGCATGCCTGGCGATATGGTGTTCATCTTCTTCGGCGCGATTCCACTGGTGATTGCCACAATCAAGGGCTGGCTGGGAGTACGCGCAAGAGGGTCTTGAGAAATTTCATTTTGTCGCGTTCGCCCGCGTAAGGCGGGCTTGAAGTCCCCAAGCCCTGGATCTCTAAGGTGGGCACAGGCGCCCGCGCGATAGGAAAGCGGATTTCGCGCACTGAGCGGTAGCGCCCGATTTTTTGTTTCCCACTCGTCGAACGATTGCAGCGCAAAGGATTTCCGTGATGAAACAATCCGGCCCTTCCGTCTTCGCCATTCCCAATTTCAGTTTGCTGTTCGGCGGCAGCATGATCTCGGCCATCGGCGACCAGTTCACGCTGGTGGCGTTGCCTTGGCTGGTGTTGAAGCTCACCGGGAGTCCGGCCGCGCTCGGCCTGGTGCTGGCGGCCATGGCGCTGCCGCGCGCGGTATTTATGCTGATCGGTGGTGCGGTGGTGGATCGGATGTCGCCGCGCCGCGTGCTGCTCGTTGCGCGCGCCATGAACGCGTTGCTGGTCACGTTGCTGGCGGCGCTGGTGCTGGTCGGTGCGATCCAGTTGTGGATGATCTACGTCATCGCGCTCGGCATCGGGCTGGCAACCGCGTTTACTTATCCGGCCGGCTCGGCGATCCTGCCGCAGCTGGTCGAGCCACAGCAACTGCAGCCGGCCAACGCGTTGTTCATGGGCATGCGCCAGCTGAGCATGATCGTTGGGCCGTTGATCGCTGGACTCGTCATCAGCGCGGGTGTGCATGGCGATCAGAGCAAAAATTTTGCCGATGCCACCGGGCTTGGGTTCGCGTTCGGCATTGACGCGGCGAGCTTCCTGTTCTCGCTCGGTTCGCTGCTGTTGATCCGCATCCACAGCGACCACCACCCAAAGCAAGCCGTCGGCGGCGTGCTGGCCAACGTCGCCAGTGGCATCCGCACGATCTGGGCCGACCTGCCGCTGCGCGCGTTTATCGTGTATGCCGCGTTCGTCTCGGTGTTCGTCGGCGGCCCACTACAGGTAGGCCTGCCTGTGCTCGCCAACACACGCCTGGATCTAGGGGCCGCGTCGCTCGGCATCCTGATGACCGCCAATGGCAGCGGCATGCTGCTCGGCAGCGCGCTGTCCGGATTCGCCACGCGCTGGTTCAAGGGCCGGGCCGGCCTTCTGGTGCTCACGATCGACAGCGTGGTCGGCCTCGCGCTGGCGGCTCTGGCGCTGGTGCATTCGACGGTCGGCGGCGCGATGTTGCTGGCCGTGACCGGTGCTCTGGGTGGCATCGCGCAGATTGCCATCTTCAGCTGGATCCAGCGCCGTGTGGCGCCAGAAATGATGGGCCGCACCATGAGCGTGCTGATGTTCACCTTCATGGGTCTGGGGCCGCTTTCGGCGGCCGTGGCCGGAAGCCTGTTGAAGGTGATCTCGCTGCCTGAGCTGTTCGTCGGCGCCGGCCTGCTGTTGAGCGCGATCGCGCTGACTTGCATCGGCAATCCCGCATTGCGCAGCATCGGTGCGGCGCAAGTAGAACCTCAGCCTGCCGGGTGACCGTGGAAGGGAGTCAGGTGTCATTTCCATAGGGGGCAGTTTCATTTTTGACGCAAGCGCCGTCAGATGTGGCGATCAGACCGACACCTGCCATCACCCGCCAGTAACCGATGACGAATACCCTGCATCGAAGTCCTCCATGAGCAACGTCGATGCCTGACAACGAAAACTCCAACACCCTTTTGCGCATCGACTTCGTCTCGGATGTCGCCTGCCCGTGGTGTGTCGTCGGGCTGCTGTCGCTGGAGCAGGCTCTGGACCGCATGCGCGGTGAGGTGCAGGTGGATCTGCACTTCCAGCCATTCGAGCTCAACCCGCAGATGCCACCCGAGGGCGAGGACGCCGCCGAACACCTGGCGAAGAAGTACGGTTTGAGCGAGACCGAACTCGCCGGCAACCAGGCGCGCATTCGCGAACGAGGAGCGGAGTTGGGGTTCACGTTTGCAGCCCGCAAGCGCGTCCACAACACGTTTGATGCGCACCGGCTGCTGCACTGGGCGGGCATCGAAGGCAAGCAGCTCGCGCTCAAGCACGCGCTGCTGCGCGCTTATTTCACTGACGGCGAAAACGTCAGCGACCACGACACACTCCTGCGCATCGCCGGCGACGTCGGCCTATCGACGGATCGGACCCGCGCGATCCTTGGCTCGGACGAATACGCAAGCGATGTCCGCGTTGCGGAACAGTTCTACCTCGACAACGGCATCCAGGGCGTCCCCGCCGTCATCATCGACCAGCACCACCTGATTTCAGGTGGGCAGCCGGTGGAAGTCTTCGAGCGAGCGTTACTGGAGATTGCAGGGAGGAATGTTGGGTTGGCACGTTGACACTGGCATGACTTCCAAACACGAATGTGCCTTGGCCCGATCCTTCTCAGATCTTGGTGATGCCCGTGACGGCGACATCGCGGTAAACCCCGCTACTCTCTGGGGCTTACCCGCGTTGAGGCATGACCAGATGGCACTCGCTGACACCCTGTCCAAGCCGGTATTCCAATGCCTGCACTGATTCTCGGCCCCATGTTGCGGTACGTGGGCGAGACCGAGGCCACTGTCTGGGTTGAGGTCGACAGTGCCTGCGAGGTGGAAGTGCTGGGGCACACCGCGCCGACCTTCGAGGTCGAAGGCCACCACTACGCGCTGGTGTACATGAGCGACTTGGCCCCGGCCACACGCCATGCCTACACGGTGCAGATCGGCGGCGAATGCGTCTGGCCCGCGCAGGACTCCCCGTTTCCACCGTGCGTCATCCAGACCTTTGACAAGGACGCGACGCTGCGGATCGCGTTCGGCTCGTGCCGAGTGGCGATGCCGCACGAGTCGCCGTACACGCTGACCCACGCAGAGGACGAAAAAGAGGGGTTCGAGATCGATGCCTTGCGCGCGCTCGCACTGCGCATGTGCGGGCAGGCGCCTGATGAGTGGCCGCACGCGCTGCTGATGATCGGCGACCAGATCTATGCCGATGAGGTGTCGCCGCCGGTGGTCGACTGGATCCGCACCCGGCGTGACACGAGCCAGCCGCCGGGTGAGGAACTGGCCGATTTCGAGGAGTTCACGCGGCTGTATCGCGACTCGTGGGGCCAGGCGGAGATCCGCTGGTTACTGTCCACCGTGCCCAGCGTGATGATCTTCGATGACCATGATGTCCACGATGACTGGAACATCTCCGAGTCATGGGTCAAGGAGATGCGCGACAAGCCCTGGTGGCAGGAGCGCATCGTTGGCAGCTTCATGTCGTACTGGATCTACCAGCACGTCGGCAACTTGTCGCCGCGCGAATTGCACGAGGATGAGATGTTCGACCGGGTGCGCAGCGGCGAGGCACCGGAACAGTTCGCGCGGCACCTGCGTGAATTCGCGGAGCGCGCGGACCGCGAGCCGGATCGCTATCGCTGGAGCTTTTATCGCGATTTTGGCGACACTCGGCTTGTCGTGGTGGATTCACGCGCGAGCCGGGTAGTCAAGGACGGACGCCGCGACATGATCGACGAGAAGGAATGGCAGTGGGTCGAGGCGCGGATGCGCGGTGAGTTTGCGCACCTGATGCTGGGGACGTCGTTGCCGATCCTGCTGGGTCATGCCATCCACGACCTGGAGGCCTGGAGCGAGGCGGTCTGCTCCGGCGCATGGGGCGGCTGGTGGGCGAAGCAGGGCGAGCGCCTGCGCCGTTGGCTGGACCTGGAACACTGGAGCGCGTTCGGCACTTCGTTCAAGCGCATCGTGGAACTCATCCGGCGCGTATCCACCGGCGAACACGGCTCCGCGCCGGGCACGCTTACGATCCTCTCCGGCGACGTCCACCATGTGTATCTGGCCGAGGCCATGTTCGAGCAAGCCCCAGCCCACAGCCCGGTCCACCAGGCCGTCTGTTCGCCGCTGCGCAATCCGCTGGATGCGAGCGACCGCCGGATCATGCGCGCAGGCTGGTCACGTTGGGCGAGTGCGTTGATGCGGGGGATCGCACGACTGGCCGGCGTCTCGCGGCCCGACGTGCACTGGGGCTTGTGCCATGACGAGCCGTGGTTCGACAACCAGGTCGCCACGCTCTCGTTCAACGGGCCCGAGGCGTCGATCTGCTTTGAGAAGAGCGTTCCCGGCGATGCCTCGCATCCGCGCCTGGAAGCCGTGTTCGAGTATCGGTTGGACCAAGCCGACGACGTTCGCCGGTGACGCCACCCGCATCCAGCGAGCTGGCGCACGGCTGCTTGTGGCACCCGCTCATCAAATAGCGGCTCAAGAAATCTCAATGCGATCACCGAGCGAAGCAACCATGCGCAATCCCATGCAGGATCAGTTGCTCAAGGCGGGACTGGCAAAGAAGAGCAAGCTCGCCGAAGTGGTGCGCGAGCAGAACAAACAGCGCCATGCAAAAGGGGCACCGCCTGCCGATCCCGACAAGGTCGATGCGATGCAGCTGCAGGCCGAGCGAGCGGAGCGCGATCGGGTACTGGCGGCCGAGCGCAATGCGCAGGCCCGTGCGCGAGAGTCGCAGGCGCAGGTGCGCCAGATCATCGACAGCCACATGATGCCGCGCGCCGGCGAGATTGCCTATGCCTTCGATGATGCGGGCAGCATCAAGCGCATCCTCGTCGATGCCTCGCAACGCACGCAGCTGGCGAAAGGCACGTTGGTGATCGCGCGCCATGGTGACGGCCATGCGCTGCTGCCGCGCGTGGCGGTGGACAAAGTGGTCGAGCGCGACCCGACCGCCATCGTGCTGGATCATGGTCGCAACGATGGGGCCGACGCCGCGCCACTGAGTGATGCCGGTGTGGACGAAGCGTTCTACGACCGCTTCAAGGTGCCGGATGACCTGATCTGGTAATACGTCCCAGGTGGGCTCAAGTCTGCCTAGCTTAAAACCACTCGCAATTTGGCGCAGCCAGCTTTACACCGAAGGCTTTGTCCCCGTCGCGGTCTTGACCGCATCAGCGACATCGCCCTTCACCGAGTCCGCAGTCGCCTTGCCCAGTGTCGGACGCTGCGCATCCTGGTCCACTTCGGTGGCGATCCCGGGGATCGCGGCTGCATCGATCAAGCCCAAGCCATGGGCGTGCTCGGCAATCGCGATGCTGTCGGCGACGAGCAGCATGGGTACATGAGTGCCGGCGATCTTCTTGATGAAACCATCCACGGTCTGGTCGCGTGTGGTGTCGGGGGCGGGATCGACGTCGCGGATGTAGATCGCGATGATGCGATCGCCGAATTCCTGCGCGATGGCGCTGTAGGTTTCGGCGTCGCGCTGGCCCGAGTCGCCCAGCAGGACCCAGCGCAATGTCGGGAATCGCTGGATCAATTCGCGCACGCGTTGCAGTTTGTGGTCGCCACTTCCGCCACCCAGGACTTCCTCCGGGTGCAGTCCCATTTTCCGCAGGAACAACGGACCGAAGGGGATGGCGTTGAGTTCGAGGAAATCGTCCAGCAGGTCGTAAAGGTTCCAGGGTGAATTGGACACGTAGAAAATCGGATTGCGGACCTCGGCTTGAACCCCGGCTTGAAATGCCTGGTACAGGCGGCCCACTCCCAGCAGCGGCTTGCGGGTGCGCGCGTTGTGCAGGAAGACCAGCTGCGCCGCCGTCTTCCATTCCACGATGCTGCTCTGCAGGATGGTGTCGTCGATATCGGAAATCACCGCAAAGCCCGCACGTGCATTCACCTGCATCACCGGCTGTGGTGTCAGCAGGCTGCCATCAGCCAAGGCCACGCTGGCGTTCTCCCAGAGGGTGCCGGCCGGCATGCCGCCAACAGGCAGGCGGACGCGGTAGTAGCCCTCGGCATCCGTGGTGGTTTGTGCGCTGGCATTGCCGAAACGCGCTTGCAGCGCGACGCCGGGCACGTCGTCGCCGCTGAAACGACGATAGGTGTTGAGCAGATTTTCCCACCATTGATCGTCACTACGTGGGCCGCCCAACGGTGGCCGGGCCAGCACGCGCCCAAACAATTCCACCTGCTCGCCATCACTGAAGGCGCGGTAGGCAGCGATGTGGCGTGGCCGATTGAATCCGAACCTCGCATCGATGCGTCGTCTCGCGGAATCAATGTGGTCATCGGCATTGATGGCGAAGTCTTTCAGGTACTGCCGGACATGCGGGGGCAAAGACGGACGAATTGACATGGGTCGATGGCGTGGACACGCGGCGTGAGGTTAAGGGCTGAGTGTGATGGCATGGCTGGTTACGCGACGTGATTCACAAAAAAAGGAAGGAAATCCTCTCGGCCAGTTGCAATTCGATGAATGAGCGACGGCAACGTCTCGTCCCGTTGGCATGTTGTGACGCGTTTCGCAGACTTGCCGCGCGTGCAGGCGTTTCATTGGCACCCAGAGGGGTGATCCATGAGCGCAAGAATGCCAAGCCGGGGCGAGGTGCTGGAACGTGTCCTGCGCAGCATGCTGGGGGCGGCCCTGATCGCAGGCGTCGCATGGGCACTGGCACACGGGGCGACGCCAGGCTCTGGTATCGGCGGCATGCTGCGTTGAGCGAAGACGAGGTTCCAGCGCCGCGCCGCATCCTGCGACCTAGGCATTCAATCCTGCACCGCGACCTCTACCAGTTTGCCGAGCAGCACCAGTGATTCCTGCCAGCCGAGGTAGCACATCTCCACCGGGATCGCGTCCGGAATGCCTTCCTGGACCACGTGCAATTCGGTGCCGCAGGACACGGGCGTAAGAGTGACGGTGACCGACATTTCGCCCGGCAGGTTGGGATCGTCAAAGCGGTCGGTGTAGCGGATGCGCTCGTTTGGCGTCAGCTCGACATACGTGCCACCAAAGGTATGGGTGTGGCCGCTTGAGAAATTGGTGAACGACATCCTGTAGCTGCCGCCGACCGTGGCATCGGACTCGTGGATCTTTCCGATGAAGCCATTGGGCGGCAGCCACTTGGTCTTGGCATCGGCATCGAGGAACGCGCGGTAGACGCGCTCCGGCGGGGAGCGCAGCACGCGGTGGAGGCGGACGGTACTGGGCATCGCGGTTCTCCTTGGGGTTGGAAGACCCTCAGCCTAACGACGCACCGACAGGTCAGTGCTCGGAACTGGCGTGAAGGCGCGGATGCTTTAGTGCTGGAAGAGTCCAAACATCCCGCAACCTCCGTGCACCTCGCCACTTGACCCGGGACACTGTCTGCACCGAAGGTGGAAGCCACCCTAGGGAGGTCAACATGACACGATCAACGTTGAGGCCATCGCTGCTGTGCGCCGGCCTGCTGGCGGCGTCTGCAACTGGCGCGGTCTTCGGAAGCAGCACCCCCGACACGAGCATGCGCGGGTTCACCAGTGATGGAGCCGCGCAGCAGCAGGCGCTCGAGAAGCGCTTCGATGCGCTGCTCGATCCAGCCGACCAGCGTGCATGGCTGAAGCAGATGGCTTCGCAGCCGAACCATGTCGGCTCGCCGCATGACAAGGCCAATGCCGAATTCATGCTGGCGAAATTCCGCGAGTGGGGTTGGGATGCGCGCATCGAGACCTTCGACGTGCTGTATCCCACGCCGAAGCGCACCGCACTGCAGTTGCTCGGACTGAACGCATACACGGCGAAACTGCGCGAGCCAGCGGTGGCCGGCGATGCGACGTCGGCCGTCGATGGCGTGCTGCCGCCATACAACGTCTATGGCGGGGATGGCGATGTCACCGCGCCGCTGGTGTACGCCAACTACGGACTGCCGGACGACTACAAGGAACTCGCACGTCGCGGGGTCGATGTGCGTGGCAAGGTCGTCATCACCCGCTACGGCGGCGGCTGGCGCGGGCTCAAGCCGAAGCTGGCGCAGCAACACGGCGCGGTCGGCTGCCTGATCTATTCCGATCCGCGCGACGACGGCTATTTCCAGGGCGATGCCTATCCAAAAGGTGGCTGGCGCCCGTCCGACGGCGTGCAGCGTGGCTCGGTGGCGGACATGCCGGTATATCCGGGCGATCCGCTCACACCGGGCATCGGCTCTACGCCCGATGCGCCGCGCCTTGCACTGAAGGATGCAAAGACAATCCTGAAGATCCCGGTGCTGCCGATTTCCTACGCCGACGCCACGCCGCTGCTCAAATCGCTGGGCGGACCGTTGGCGCCGGGCGCGTGGCGCGGCGCGTTGCCGATCCGCTATCACATCGGCCCGAGCGAGGCCAAGGCGCACCTTGTTGTGCAGTCCAACTGGCAGCGCAAGCCGGTGTATGACGTGATCGCGGTGATGACCGGGGCGAGCGAACCCGATCGCTGGATCGTGCGCGGCAACCATCACGACGGCTGGACGTTCGGTGCGTGGGATCCATTGTCCGGCAACGTCGCGCTGCTGGCCGAAGCCAAGGCGATCGGCGCGCTGGTCAAGCAGGGTTGGCGTCCCGCGCGAACGCTGGTCTACGCGAGCTGGGATGGCGAGGAGCCCGGGCTGCTGGGTTCCACCGAGTGGGCCGAAACCCATGCGAAGGAGTTGCAGGACAAGGCGGTGATGTATCTCAATTCCGATACCAATGGTCGCGGTTTTCTCGAAGTGGCCGGCAGCCATTCGCTGCAGCAGCTGGTCAACCAGGTGGCTGACGGCGTGAGCGATCCGGAAACCAAAGTCAGCGTGCGTGAGCGCCTGCGCGCACTCATGCTGGCCGATGGCGCCGATGACAATGCAAAGCCGGAGGACACCGCCAAAGCCGCGCTCGCGGCCAAGGGCGGTGAGCTTCCGATCGACGCGCTTGGTTCTGGTTCGGACTACAGCGCCTTCCTCGAGCACCTCGGCATTGCATCGCTGAACCTGGGCTTCAGCGGCGAGGAAGACCAGAACGGCATTTACCACTCGCGATACGACACCTTCGAGCACTACGTGCGTTTCGGCGATCCTGACTTCGCTTACGGTGTCGCGTTGTCGAAAGTCGCCGGGCACATCGTGCTGCGCATGGCCGATGCCGACCTGCTGCCGATGCGCTTTGGCGACTTCAGCGACACCTATGGCCGCTATGTCGACGAACTGCACAAGCTGGTCGACAAGACGCGCAAGGACACCGAACAGCAGCACAAATTGCTGGACGGACATGCCTATGCGCTGGATGCCGATCCGACCCGCCTGGTCGGTCCGCCGGAGCGCGATTCCGACGTACCGAAGATCGACTTGGCCCCGCTGGACGCCAGTGCAAAACAACTCGCACGCAGCGCGCAGGCGTTTGAGCGTGCGTATTCCGCGCAAGCCGCGCGTGGCTTCAAGATGCCGGCGACGCAACAGCAGCAGGTCAACGCGTTGATGGGCCGCATGGAGCAGGCGCTCGGTGATCCAAACGGACTACCGGGGCGCGAATGGTTCCGACACATGGTCTATGCGCCCGGCATGCTTACCGGCTACGGCGTCAAGACCGTCCCCGGCGTGCGCGAAGCCATCGAGGCCCGGCGCTGGCAGGAAGCCGATCGCTACGCGGTAGTGACTGCAAAGGTGCTGGACGGGTATTGCGCGCAGCTGGACAGGATCACGGCGTTACTGGGAAAGTAATTTCAGGTGCCGAGATGTGTGTAGCAACGTCGCTTCACGTTGACACACTCGGGATGGATCTGCGTTGGCGCAGGGTGGTGAAAACCGCCGTGCGCCAACGATTTTGTTGCTATCTCACGTCGACCATCATCTTGAACCCGCCCATGAACATCCGTTTGCCGTCGAACGGCATGGCCTTGGGGTCCATCATCCCGGACACGCGTGGATCCTTCATCGCGTTGGCGTTGATGCGATCGCGCTTCGCGCGCGAGGGATAGGTGATCCATGAGAACACCACGACTTCACCGGGCTTGAGCTTCACCGCCTGCGGGAATGACGTGGTTTTGCCTGGCTTGACGTCATCGCCGACGCATTCGCGAAATTCCAGTGCGCCATATTCGCGCCACACCTTGCCCATCTTTCGCGAGATCTTCTTGTAATCCGCAAGTTTCTCTTTGGGTACCGGTACCACGAAACCATCGACATACAGCATGACGTTCTCCATTTGGCTTGATCAGGATTCTGGTCGGAACAAACAAATCAAAACAGTTATATCAGCGACGTTCATTGCGCTCATTGTTGCCCGCACCGTCTGCACGGGAACCTGTTGATTCCGGGCTGCTCATGGCAGTCTCCATCAAGTTGTGCCGACACTATTCCAGCCGAAGCGTTAGCCCGACGACAAGGCCATGGAAACTGTTTGTAATGAAGACTCAATTACCCGGGCGGTAAACGCGCTCGATGTGCCCTATGCGTTGCTCCGGCCAGAAATACACCGTGCGCAGGTTGCCGGTGGTGTAGCGCTCGGCTTCGTCATTGAAGTGCGGAGACTGCGGATGGCCGCTCTCGCCGCCAGCCGTGATGGCGCGTGCGCTGACCCTGGGTCCGAACTCGACAACCGCCACGAAACTGTTGCCGCTGGTGCCGTAATAGCGCCTCGTCCCGAGCCAGCGATGTGCACCGAAAGAGGCGAGAGATCCCCAGCGCGAAGAGACGAACGGCACAGGAATGCTGCGTTTTGAATCATCGAACGGTTGCACGATGGCGCCGTCGATTCGCTGGAAACGATTTACCTCGCCCCACGGCACGCCCCAACTGCCGAAATCGTGTTGCAGCCGGTCGGAGGCTTCGACAAGGGCGTGCAGGCGTGTCGCGCTCCCGCCCTTGTCGGCCATGTAGTCGTAGACCGACGTGTTCGAGGATTTCGCGGCGACGCTGACCGAGTCCCATAACGTGTCGCCCCAGAACACCGCGAGTGACGTCGGCATCGAGGCAATTCCCCAGCGATCGTCCCAGCTGCGCAGCATGGCGATCTGGCCAGCAAGTCTCGCCCTGAGCGGATCACTCGCAGGCAGCGCGTCGAAATCGGCGACCAGCACCGGAATCAATGTCGCAAAGGCCGGCAAATACGAATCGAATGCCGACGTGATCAGCGAAGGCAGGGTGAAGTCGTGCTTGTCGGCAAGCACGCGCATGGCATGCAGGCCACGTGGATTCTCACCGACACTGTCCATGTATCGCGGATAGTCGGCGCGTTTCGGACTGAAGACTCCGGCAGCCGAATATGGCCAGTTGTTGGTGTTGAAGACCCAGCCGTTGGTGGGGTTGAGAAGGTGCGGCGCGTCATCGAGCGCATGCAGCCCATTCCAATCCGTGGCTGGATTGCTGCCATCGACGGGCTGCGTGTAATCGAAACGATCATCGCGTTTTGGAATGAACTGCGGATGCAGGTACGCGATCTCGCCCTTGTCATCGGCGAAGATCGTGTTGTTGGACGAATTGGCCTTCAGCCCTGCGACTTTCATGTAACTCGCATAATCGGCGGCCTTCGTGCGCAGCCAACTTTGCTGCAACGCATCGAGTGGTGTGTTCATCAAAGCGATCGCGATCCATTTCCCGCCCTGCTCGCGCACGATCGGGCCGTGATGCGTCGCATACACGGTAAAGCTGCGCTCGGCCATCGAGCCGTCGGTTGCAAGATATGGAATCTGCATCTCGTGCAGGGCCACTGGCCGCAACTTATCCCCATACCGATAAAAGAGGTTTCCATCCTTGCGCACGATGGTTTCCGCAAACTCGTCGACGACATCCGCGCCGGTCGACGTGTGCATCCAGCCGGCATGGCGATTGAATCCCTGGTAGACAAAAAACTGTCCCCAGGTCACCGCACCATAGACATCCAGGCCGGCGTCGCTGGTCATCTGCAATTCGGAGCGGAAGAAGAAGGACGTATGCGGATTGATCAGCAGCAGTGCGTGGCCATTCGCAGCCAACTTCGGCGCGATCGCAATGCCATTGGAGCCCGATGGCTCATGCCAACTCGATGGTGGGTCGACCCGTGCGATCGGTTTTTGATCCTCGCCGTAGAAGTGTTCAAGCTCGCGTAGCGAAATGCGCTCGATGTCACCGCCAATGCTGCCCTCGGTGAAGCTCAACGCCATCCACGGCTCGAAATGCCGGATTACCCGTGGATGCACGTCGGGGTGCGTTGTCAGATAGAAATTCAATCCGTCGGCCCAGGCGGTCATCAGCGCCTGCAACCATCCGGGGCTTTTTGTGTATATCGATTGCAGTTGCAGTGGATCGATGAAGAGCTTCATTCGCAGGTCCTGCCACAACGCGGACTCGCCCTCGGTTTCTGCCAGACGCCCCATGGCATTGAGGTAGTTGGTCTCGACCCGGTTGAAGTCGTCCTCGCCTTGCGCGTACGCCATGCCGAACACCGCATCGGCATCCGTTTTGCCGTGCACATGAGCGATGCCCCAGTCGTCGCGGGTGATCGTCACCGCCTGCGCTTCGCGCTGCCAGCGTTCTGCCTCGTTGGTGGTATCTGCCTGCGCGCATGTGGCAAGCGTCAATGCGAACAGGGCGATCGCCCCGCGGACTGTCATCGGAATGGCGAGCATCAACTTCCCCAGGTGGACTCACAGCAGGTCCAGGCACAGACGAAATTACTGTGGGATATACGGATCCTCGATCCCCAATCCGGACAGGATTTCCCGCTCCAGTTGTTCCATGCATTCCGCGTCGGTGTCATCGTCATGGTTCCAGCCCAGCAGGTGCAGGGCGCCGTGCACGGTCAGATGCGCGTAATGCGCAAGCAGGGGTTTTTTCTGATCGCGCGCTTCCCTGGCAATGACCGGGGCACACAGGACAACATCGCCCAGCAGCGGCATTTTGACGCCCTTGGGAAACTTGACGCCCTCCGCCATCTCGGCTGGAAAGCTCAACACGTTGGTTGCCTGGTCCTTGCCGCGATAGTGCCGGTTGAGTGCGCGGCCCTCCCGTGTGCCGACGATGCGCACGGCGAGATCGGCGTCGCGGATGCGGTTTTCCAACGCCGCAGCGATCCATTTGCGAAAGCTCATCGACGAAGGCAACCCGGTACGCGGGACGGCATAGCCGACAGTCACATCAAGGTGGATCGGGCCTTTGGTCATCGTGTGCGTTCCCTGAATCCGCAATCGCAGCGTACTTATCCTACGCCGGCTTCGTTGCTGCATCGTGAGCATCGCGTGCCTCGTAGGCGTTGACGATGCGCGCCACCAGCGCATGCCGCACGACGTCGCGCGATTCGAAGAACGTGAAACTGATGCCATCAACCCCGCGCAACACCTCCACGGCATCCCTGAGACCAGACTTCTGGTGCTTTGGAAGGTCGATCTGGGTCATGTCCCCGGTGACGACTGCGGTGGACCCGAAACCAATCCGGGTCAGGAACATCTTCATCTGTTCGATGGAGGTGTTCTGCGCTTCATCGAGGATGACGAAAGCGTCGTTGAGCGTGCGTCCGCGCATGTAGGCCAGCGGTGCGATCTCGATGACGTTTTTTTCCAGCAACTTGATGACCTTTTCCACGCCGAGCATTTCGTATAACGCGTCGTAGAGCGGGCGCAGGTACGGATCGACCTTCTGGCTGAGATCCCCTGGCAGGAAGCCAAGTTTTTCCCCGGCTTCCACCGCCGGCCGCACCAGGATCAGGCGCTGTACGCGTGATTCATTCAGTGCTTCGACCGCCATCGCGACGGCGAGGAACGTCTTGCCGGTGCCGGCCGGTCCGACTCCGAAGTTGATGTCGTGCGTGGCGATCGCATGCAGGTATTTCGACTGGTTGGCGCCGCGTCCGCGAACGATACCGCGCTTGACCTGGATGGTGACATCCTGCGGGTTGTAATTACCGGAAGTCATCTCACCGCTGGCCGGCATCGACGCCCCTGCCTCGGCGATGCGCAGGTGGATGGCGGGAGCGGTCAGCACTTCATCCTCCGCATCGCGCCACAGCTCGCGTAGCAGCGTTTCGGATTTACCTACTGCTTCCAGCGGCCCGGTGATGCGGAAGATATTGCCGCGATTGGCGATCTCCACACCCATGCGCAATTCGAGCTGGCGCAGATGCGCATCGAATGGCCCGGTGAGGTTGGCCAGGCGTTCGGCATCGGGCGGATCAAGGGCGAAATCAGACGTTGTATCGGCAGCCATTGTGAGGAAATTCTTCCGTCAGACGTGCGTTTGACGCGGCATGCAAGCTTGCGCGAGGAATGCAGCAAAAGCCAGTTCAAGCAAGACCAGGGCGAAGAAAGCATGTGTTTGCAAATTTAATTAAACAGGTGATTAATATATGCATGCCACCGAGCATCCGGCCAAAACCCGCCAAGCCCAAACGTCGCGCTGGACGGCCGACCGGGGAACGTCCTGATTTGCGCGAACGTCTGCTGGATGCTGCCGTGACCTGCTTCGTGCGCGCGGGCATCGCCGCGACGTCGCTGCGCAGCATTGCCCGCGAAGCCGGCGTCAATCCCGCTTTGCTTCATTACTACTTTGGCGATACATCACAATTGCGCGAGGCAGTGGTGGAGGAGCGATTCATGCCGGCGTTCGCCGCGGTTCGCGAACCGGTGTTGCAGGCCGGTGCGTTGCAAGGTGACGTCCAGCCGATCATCGAGGCATTCGTGCGCGGCGTGGGCGACACCGTCGCACGCCATCCATGGTTGCCGGCGTTGTGGGTGAGGGAGGTCCTTTGCGAAGGCGGAGCATTGCGCACGTTGGTGGTCGAGCGACTGGCGTCACAGGTCCCACGATTGCTGGCCGCGCGATTCGCGCAGGCACAGCAGGAGGGACAACTCAATCCCGGCCTCGACCCGCGACTGCTGATGGTGTCGCTGATCGGATTGACGCTGTTCCCCGCGGCCGGCGCCCCGATCTGGCGACAGATTTTCCAAGCCGACGACATTGATGCGGATGCGCTGCGCGACCACACGCTTGCGTTGCTGGATCGCGGGATTGGCGTGGGATGAACGAGGGCACAGGCATGGCAAGCGAATTTCGAAGGTGGATCCCGGCAATCGCAGTAACCGCGGTTCTCGCCGGGTGCCAAGCCGAGCCACCGCAGGCACTCGGCACGCTGGAGTACGACCGCATCACGATGCCTGCGCCAGCCGCCGAACGCATCGTTGCGATCAATGTGCACGAAGGCGAACGCGTGCGTGCGGGGCAATCGCTGCTGCGGCTCGAAGCCGCGCGCACGCAGTCCTCGGAAGATGCCGCGCAAGCCGAAGTGCAGCGCCAGCGTGGCGCACTCGCCGAACTTCAAGCCGGCCCGCGTAGTGAAGCCATCGCGCAGGCTCGCGCACAACTGGCCGCGGTCCGGGCGCAGGCACGCGACGCCCAGGCGTACTACGCACGCCTGCAACCGTTGGGCCGCAGGCAACTGGTCGCCGCGGCGGACGTCGACCGTGCTCGTGCTGCCGCGGGCAATGCCGATGCGAAGGTGCAGGCGGCAAGTGCGGCGTTGGCCGAGCTCGAACACGGCACGCGCAGAGAACAACTTGCGCAAGGCCAAGCGGCCGTGCACGCGTCCGAAGCACAGGCGGCGGTGCAGGCGGTGACGCTGGACAAACTCAACGTAATTGCGCCGCGTGATGCATTGGTGGACAGCCTGCCATACAAGCTCGGCGATCAGGCTCCGGTCGGTGCGCCATTGGCCATCCTGCTCGTTGGCGATGCGCCCTATGCGCGCGTTTATGTCCCCGAGCAGCAACGGATGAAGGTCAGCGTCGGCGCTCACATGCAGGTGATCGTTGTGGGTCGCAAGCAGGCCTACCCGGGCACTGTGCGCATGATTCGCAGTGAGCCCAGCTTCACGCCGTACTACGCGTTGACTGGAAAGGACGCGGCCCGGTTGAGCTATCTGGCTGAAATCCAGTTGAACGGCACACAGGCTTCGCAACTGCCGGCGGGCCTG
>JBBQTR010000030.1:0-17201 GCA_038213095.1 Lysobacterales bacterium
CGACAGGCCGACCGCCTCGCCCAGCACCGTCAACGTCGCGCTGCCATCGCGCTGCAGCAGTTGCAGCAGGCGATGGTCGAAGTCATCCAGTATTGCCGCCGGCGTGCCCACGCAATAATTTTGCGTTTGGGCGCATGAATAATCAACCACCACGCATGCCGCCTCGATACGCTTCCGCTGTCGTCCACCGATCTGCAGCGATGAACACCGCATCGATAGGCCTCGAACGACCCGCGTCCGCGAGCAGACTCGCCATCGGCTTGGCGCTGGCATCGGTCTATGTCCTGTGGGGTTCGACCTACCTTGCGATCCGGTTCGCGCTGCCCGGCTATCCGCCGTTCCTGCTCGGCGCCTGCCGCATGTTCCTGGCGGGCGCATTGATGTACCTGGTGCTTCGCCGCCGTGGCGCCAAGGCGCCTACCGCGAAGCAGTGGCGCGCCATGATCCTGCTGTCGATCTTCATGGTGCTGCTGTCCAATGGCTTCGTGAACCTCGCCGAGACCCAGGTCGCGTCGGGGCTGGCGGCGATCGCGGTGGCATCGATGCCGTTGTTCGCTGGCGTGTTCGCGATGCTGCGTGGACGCCATCCGTCGAAGATTGAATGGCTGGGCCTGCTGGTCGGGTTCGCCGGTGTGAGCTGGTTGCATGCCGGCAGTACGTTGTCAGGTTCGACGCTGGGCCTGGTGTGCCTGATCATCGCGCCACTGGCGTGGGCATGGGGTTCGATGTGGAGCCGCGATCTGGATCTGCCCGAGCCATTCATGGCCGCCAGCGGACAGATGATCGCCGGCAGCGGCTGGATGCTGGCGGCGGCCATGGTGCATGGCGAGCGGTTTGCGGCGGTGCCTTCGTGGGGCGCCACCGCCGCGATGCTGTACCTGGTCGTCGCCGGTTCGATCTTTGGCTTCACTGCCTACATCTGGCTGCTGCATCACGTGCGTCCGGCGCTGGCGACAAGCTATGCCTACGTCAATCCGCCCATCGCGGTGTTGTTCGGCACGCTGCTGGCAGGCGAACGGTTCACGGCGCATGACCTGACCGCAATGGCCGTTATCCTCATCGGCGTCGTCATCATCACGCTGGCAAAAGCCCGCGCACGGGTTGCATCCGCATGATCCCCACATCCGATTCCCGCCGTGGCTTGTGGATCGCCGTCGCCTCCTTCGTGCTGTGGGGATTGATGCCGTTGTACTGGCACCTGCTAAAGGCGGTGCCGTCGCTGCAGATCGTCGCGCACCGAATCGTGTGGAGTGCCGTGTTCGTGATCGGCTGGCTGACGTGGCAGCAGCGTGGCTGGTTGCGCACCGCCCTGTCGCGCCCACGCGTGGCCTGGATGCTGGCACTGAGCGGCGTGCTGATCGCGTTCAACTGGGGCCTGTACATCTGGGCAGTCAACGCCGGGCATATTGTCGAAAGCAGCCTGGGTTACTTCATCAATCCGCTGGTGAACGTGGTCTTCGGCGTAGTGTTTTTGCGCGAACGTTTGAATCGCACCCAGTGGATTTCGGTCGGGATCGCGACGGCAGGCGTGTTGTGGCTGACGGCGCAATACGGGCACCCGCCGTGGATTTCCCTGTGCCTGGCGCTGTCATTCGCGCTGTATGGTCTGATCCGCAAACTCGCCGCGATCGACTCGATCCCCGGTCTTGGCGTCGAGAGCGTCTACTTGTTCTTGCCTGCGCTCGTGGTGCTGCTGTGGGGCGAAGCGCACGGCAGTGGTGGCTTTCTCACGTCGGGCAACACCGGCTGGGGCGCAGGACTGGATGTGTTGCTGATCGTCGGTGGCGCCCTGACCGCGCTACCGCTGGTCGGCTTTGCCTACGCAGTACGACGGATTCCATTGTCGGTGGTGGGGCTGCTGCAATACATCGCACCGACGCTGCAGTTCCTGCTTGGTGTCGTTGTCTTCCATGAAGTATTCGATCGCGATCGTGCGGTGGGATTCGGATTGATCTGGTTTGCGCTGGCGATTTTTGCGGGCGATGGATTGCTGCGCTTGCGCGTGAAGCCGGCGATTGTCATCGCCGGCACCTGACACCACGAGTCACGCCGATCGAATCATGCCGAGCGCAATGCCGTCGTCACCGGCAACCTCGCCGCGCGCAAGGCGGGGAAGAGTCCGCCGACGAGGCCAATCCCGAGCGCCCATTTCAGGCCGCTCCACAGCAGTTGCGGCGACACCTTGAACTTGAACACCACCTGGCTGAAGTTGTTGCCCAGGGTACTCACGCTGTAGCCGTTGAACACCAGCCACGCGATCAGGCCGCCAAGCACTCCGCCGAGCAGCGCGAGCAGCATGGTTTCCAGCATCACCGCCATCACTACCGGCAGGCCGCGGAATCCAATCGCACGCATGGTCGCGATCTCCCGCGCACGCCCGGCGACTGCGGCGTACATGGTGTTGAGCGCGCCGAACACGGCACCAATCGCCATGATCGTGCCGATCACCGTGCCCAGGACGTTGATCAGCTTGCTCAACCCCCCGGACTGCTTGCCGTAATACTCGCGCGTGGTTTCGACGTCGAGCTTGAGCCGCGGGTCGGCCTCCATCGCCGCCTTGAGTTGCGCGTATCCGGCCTTGCCGTCGGTCTTGACAGTGATCGACTGGAACGCGCGTCGGTTATAGGTGGACGCCAGCGTTTCGGCATCGCCCCACAACTCCGAGTCGTGCGAGTCGCCGGACGCGAACTTGCCCACCACCGCCCATTCCTGGTTGCCCAGCTTGACGCTCTTGCCGACGTCCAGCCCGCGGAACTGCGATTGCGCGCCTTGCCCGACGACGAGTTCGCGCAGGCCCGGGGCGAACTTGCGGCCTTCGACAATCTTGATGTTGCCGCGCACGGCCCAGCCCTGCTCACCGACGCCGCGGAACTGCGCGTTGGCGTCGGTGCCGTCGGATTTCGACGGCAAGTTGACGACCTGCGAGAGTTCCGGCGACAGCAGCGGCTTGCCGTCCGCGCCTTTCGTGATGCCGGGCAGGCTGGACACCAGCGGCACCTGGTCGCGGGTGATCACCGAGTTGGTTTCCGCCTGCGAGCCGCCTCGCAAAATAATCGCCGTGGTGTCATTGCCGGTGGCATCCAGCGTGGCCTTGAAGCCTTCGCCCATTGCCAGCATCGCAACCAGCACGCCGACCACCCCCGCAATGCCGATGATGATGACCGATGACGCACCCCAGCGTTGCGGCAGGCTGGCAATGCCAATGCGCGCGGCGGCGAGCGCGAGCCGTCCGCTTCGTGTGAACGCCAGCCACAGCCCGAGCAGCACCGCAACGGCGAGCACCGCATACCAGGGCATCAGGATCCATAAGACGAGGCCCGCGATCAGCGCGAGGATGGAAAGGACGTTCGCAATCCAGTTGGGCATGGTGTTCTCCTAGCGTCCGGCCAGTGCATCGACGATCTTCAGGCGCTTGGCGCGCAGTGCAGGCAACAAGCCGACGACGACGCCGATCACCAACATCAATCCCAATCCGACCAGCCAGGTGCGGCCCGGCACGCTCGGCAACGGAATCACGCCCTGGCTCGCCGCGCTCACCAGCGGCATCAGCACCGAGGCCAGCGTCAATCCGATCAGGCCGCCGAGCACGATCAGCAGGATCGATTCCACCATCACCAGGTTCAGCACCGTGCTGTCCTTGAATCCGATCGTCTTGAGCACGGCAAGCTCGGGAATGCGTTCGCGCACCGCCTGCGCCATGGTGTTGCCGGTCAGCAGCAGCAGGGTGAAAAACACCGCGCTCATAATGCCGGTGACGATCAGGCCGATGTCGGCGAATTGTTTGGCGAACGCCTGCTGGAACGCCGACTCGGTCTGGCTCTTGGTTTCATGATCCGAGTTGGCCGAAATCGCATCGATCGTCCGCGCCACCCGCGCGGCCTGGTTGGGATCGGCCAGCTGCACCGTGTACCAGCTGACCTGGCTCTTGATGTAATCATTGGATTCGTCGAAATACTTCCAGTGCATCATCAACTGGTTCTCAGCGCCGACATTCTTGCGGTCCTTCGCACGGAAGATCGCGCTGACCTGCAGCGGCCAGTCGTTGCTGCCACCACGCGGGAAGATCGTCGCCTGCAGCGGAATCGTGTCGCCGAGTTTCCAGCCGAACTTCTTCGACAGCGACTCGCCGATCACCGCGCCCGTGCGGTTCTGCTGGAACGCCTTGAGCTGTGATGGTGGAACGACGAAGTCCGTGTAGACGTCGAAGTAGTTGTCGGCCACCGAAAAATTCGGGAAGAAATTCTTCGGGTCCCGGTAGATGCCACCAAACCACATCGCATAGGTCGCCTTGCGAACGCCATCGACCGACTGGATCCGCGGCAGCAGGTTGATCGGCAATGACTGCGTGATCGACAGCCGCGAGGACACGATCAACCGGTTGGCGCCATCAACGCCGCCGCCGGAATTGAACGCCACGCGCACCGAATCCAGCATGCCAAACAACAGGAACGCCGCCACCACCGACAGCAACGTCAGCAACGTGCGCGTCTTGCTGCGGAACAGCTGCGCCCACACCAGGAAGAGATATTTCATGGCCTTCCTCAGTGCGCCATCGCAGGCGCGTCGACGAGCTCACCCTTGTCCAGGTGGATGGTGTGGGTGGCGTATTCGGCTGCCTTGGGATCGTGCGTGACCATGATGATGGTCTTGCCGTGCTCGCGATTGAGGGTCTGCAGCAGCTGCAGGATTTCCTCGGCGGAATGCCGGTCGAGATCGCCGGTGGGCTCGTCGCAGATCAGGAAAGTTGGATCGGACACGATGGCGCGGGCAATCGCCACGCGCTGCTGCTGCCCACCGGACAATTCGTTGGGCTTGTGCGACCCGCGATCGGACAAGCCGACGAGTTGCAGCGCGATCTCGGCATTGCGCTTGCGTTGCGCCGCGCCCAGGTTGGTCAGCAGCAACGGCAGCTCGACGTTCTTCTGCCCGCTGAGCATCGGCATCAGGTTGTAGAACTGGAACACGAAGCCCACGTGGCGGCTGCGCCAGTTGGAAAGTTGCCCACCGCTCATGCGATCCAGGCGCTCGCCCTCGATCTCGATCTCGCCGGACGTTGGCGTATCCAGACCGCCAATCAGATTGAGCAGCGTGGTCTTGCCCGAGCCCGACGGCCCCATCAGCGCGATGAAGTCGCCTTTGGGAATCTCCAGGTTGATGTCGTGCAGCACTTCGACCTTCTCCGGTCCACGCTGGTAGATCTTGGTGAGCTGGCGGGTGTTGACGAGGGTGGACATGATTCGCTCCGTATTTGTACGAACTATTTGCTCGTCGCTCCCGCTTTGGCGGGAATGACGATGGGTATTTATGGCGTTGCTGTCTCGCTTGCATCCTTCGCAATCCGCACCAACGTGCCGTCCTTCAACCCGGCCGGAGGATCGAGCACGATGCTGTCGCCGGCCGCCAGCCCAGACAGCACCTGGCGGTCGTCGCCCATCGCGATGCCGATTTTCAGGTCGCGCTGTTCGACCGTGTTGTCGTCCTTCAGCGCGAACGCCACGTCATGCCCACCGCGCTGCACGATGGCGGCCGACGGCACGCGTGCGCCCTGCGGTTGCTTCGCCGTGGCCGGCTTGGCGGCTTCGAGGAAGCTCACCCGCACGCCCATGTCCGGGACGATGCGCGCGTCCTTCTGGTTCAACGAGACACGCACCTTCACCGTGGCCTTGCCGCGATCGGCGGTCGGGATGATCGCAATCACCTCGCCGGGAATCTTCCAGTCGGGATACGCGTTGAGCGTGGCTTCGGTTGGCATCTTTGGCTCCACGCGACCGATATAGGCCTCGCCGACATCGACTTCGACTTCCAGCGAATCCATGTCGACAATCGTGCCGATGCCGGTGCGGGTGAAGCCGCCGCCGGCCGACAACGGCGAAACGATTTCGCCAGGCTGCGCGGCCTTGGCCACGATCACACCTGCGAATGGCGCGCGCACGACGGTGTTGTCGACACCATGCCCGGCGATGCGCAACTGATCATCGGCGACCTGCGCGTTGCGTTGCGTGGTCAGTAGTTGCGCGCGCAACGAATCGAGCTGGGCGATGGCTTGGTCGTATTGCGACTTGGACACCAGTTGCTGCTTCGCCAGCGTACCTAGCCGCGTGGCATTGGCCTCGGCCTCGCGCAGTTGCGCCTGCACGCTGCCGGACTGACTGCGCGCGCTATCCAACTGCGCCATGGCGAGATCGCGTTGGGCATTCGCATCGACAGGGTCGAGCGTGGCCAGCACCTGTCCCGCATCGACATGCTGCCCTTCCTCGATCAGGACTTCGCGCACCTTGCCGGTGATCTTGGACGACACCGTCGCCATGCGCCGTGCGACGACATAACCCGTGGCATCCAGCACCGAGGCGCTGGCACTGCCATTGCCGATCGCAACGACGGTCGCCGTGTGCACTTCAATGCCTTTGTCGCGACCCCACCACGCCCATGCGGCGCCCGCCAGCACCAGCACGATCGCGGCGACCACCAGCGTGATCCACAGTCCGCGACGCGACGTGGGCGGCGGCGCGCCACGATCGATGCGAAGTTCCTTGAGCAGGTCGGCAGAACTATTCATTGCGATCCAGAACGGAAGGAAGTCCACAGTGTGACGGCCTTGCGGGGCTTAAGACAGGCTTCGATGAATTGATCATCGACCCTGCCGCCTTCCCCTGGGGCAAGGTCAAGCCGGCGCGAGGGGAAGCGTAGGCCAAGCGGTCGCGATGTGTCACCTGACGATTGTCATGTGCAATCGATGACGCCTGGGACTGCACGCGGGCCATGTGGCGGCGCAACGTGACGACATCGACCCGGGCGGTCATGGAGACATCATGAGAGACGTTTCGCGAACCATCGACACAACGCTCGCTGGTCCGGCGCTGGCCAGCCTGCACGCTGTACACAAATGCTACGGCAAGGTGCCCGCGCTGGATGGCCTGGACCTGCAGGTTCACGCGGGCGAACTGCTGGCACTGCTCGGGCCCAATGGTGCGGGCAAGACCACGGCGATTGGATTGCTACTCGGGCTTGCACGGGCGGATCGTGGTGACGTTGCCTTGTTCGGCCTGCCACCGCATCAACTCGCGGCACGACGGCGCATCGGCGTGATGCTGCAATCAGCCGGTATTCCCGACACCCTGCGCGTTGGCGAATTGCTCGAGCTCACGCGCAGCTATTACCCGGATCCTCGCAGCGTCGCCGATTGCGTGGCGATGGCGGGGCTCGACGGCCTGCTGCAACGGCGCTATGGAAAACTGTCCGGCGGACAGCAGCGCCGCGTGCAATTCGCTCTGGCCATCTGCGGTCGGCCGCAACTGCTGTTCCTCGACGAGCCGACCACGGGCCTGGATATCGAGGCGAGGCAACGCTTGTGGCAGACCATTCGCGGACTCGTCGCGCAAGGCTGTGGCGTGCTGTTGACCACGCATTACCTGGAGGAAGCCGAAGCGCTGGCAGATCGCGTCGTGGTGCTGAATGCCGGCCGCGTGGTCGCACAAGGCACGGTGCAGGCGATTCGTGCACACGTTTCGCAACGCCGCATCCGCTGCGTGTCGAGCCTGCCCGCGGAAGAGATCGCCCGCTGGCCGCAGGTGCGCAGCGCAATGCGCGTGGACGACAAACTCGACATCGTCGCGGAGACGGCGGAATCCGTGGTTCGCAGGTTGTTGAGCGAAGACCCGCAGCTGATCGAACTGGAAGTGCAACGCGCAGGACTCGCCGATGCCTTCATCGAACTCACCCGCACCGATCCGGCGCAGACCGAACACATGAAGGAAGCCGCATGAACACCATCGCCATCCGCAACCGCGCTCCGCTGCGCTGTTACTTCCTCGAGGCACGTTGCGAATTCCTGCGGCTGCTGCGCGCGCCGTCATTCGCAGTACCGACGCTGGTGTTTCCGCCGATGTTCTACACGCTGTTCGGGGTGCTGCTCAATGGCGGACACGGCGGTGGCAAGGCGGCCTCCTACCTGCTGGCGACGTATGGCGTGTTCGGGGTGATGGCACCTGGCCTGTTCGGATTCGGTGTCGCCATGGCGCTGGATCGCGAGCGCGGGTTCCTCGCATTGAAGCGCGCGCTGCCGATGCCGCCGGGTGCGATGTTGCTGGCGAAGATCGCAATGGCGATGCTGTTCGCCGCGATCATCTCGCTGATCCTGACGGTGGTCGCCATTACACTGGGGCATGTCGACCTGTCCGCGCTGCAGTTCGCGCAGCTGTTCGCGATCGACGTGCTCGGCGTAATTCCGTTCTGTGCGATCGGGCTGTTCGTCGGCAGCGTTGTCAGTGGCCAGGGTGCCCCAGCCGTCATCAACCTGCTTTATCTGCCGATGGCCTTTCTTGCCGGCCTATGGATGCCGCTGAGCGCGCTACCGGCGTTTTTTATGAAGATGGCGCCGGTGTGGCCGGCCTATCACCTCGCGCAGGTCGCGTTGTCGGTGGTCGGCATGGATGCCGGTGGCAGCATCGCGACCCATGTGCTGGTGCTGGCGATCGTGTCGGTGGTGTTCTTCCTGCTGGCGCAGCGGCGATTGGCGCGCGCTTGAGCGCGGTCGCCCCTGCACCGATGATGACGACATGATTCCGTCCTCCGCCCGAATGATGCCTAGGCTCCCGGGCTGGCTATCGCCAGCGCCCGACTCTGCCGTTGGCAACGCACTGCGACGGGGAAAGTCGCCGTGGATCGACAGCGTGCACCTGCTCTGGTCGATCTGGGTGTTCATGACCCCGCTATTCAACGGCGGCTATACGTGGAAATGGGTCGGCATCACCTGCGCGACATATCCCGTGTTCCTGCTGCTGTATGCCATGACTCTCCTGGCCTCGCGGCGTACTTCGCAGTATTACGCCTTGGGGATGGCGGCGATGGGCATCGTGTTGCTGCCGGCCTATCCGGGTGGTTTCAGCTATTTCATCTTCGGCTGCGTGATGCTGCGCACCAGCAACGCCCGCTTCATCGTTCGCCACATGCTCCGCCTGATGCTGCTCAATGCCGTGTTCCTTGGCGTCGCGTGGCGCGTCGGCTATCCCTGGCAGGCGTTGGTCTGGGTGCCGGTCATGACCCTGATCATCGGCATCATCGTCAACGTCGAGCGCATCAACCAGGAAAAGGACGCAGCGCTCAAGCTCAGCCACGACGAAGTCCGCCGGCTGGCCGCGCTGGCCGAACGCGAACGCATCGGGCGCGATCTGCACGACCTGCTCGGACACACGCTGTCGCTGGTCGCATTGAAGTCGGAGCTCGCCGGGAAACTCATGGGGCGCGACCCAGCGGCTGCAGGACGGGAAATTGCTGAAGTCACGCGGGTAGCGCGCGATGCGCTCACCCAGGTGCGCAGCGCCGTGACTGGCATCCGCGCCGCAGGGTTGGCGGCGGAGCTGGCATCGGCGCGATTGCTTCTGGAATCCGACGCGGTCGCATTCCAATACTCGCTGACCCCGATCGTCCTGCCGCAGGCGCTTGAAATCGTGTTGGCGATGACCGTGCGCGAAGCGGTCACCAACATCCAGCGGCATGCGCGCGCGCAGTGCGCCGAGGTTGCGTTGCTGATGGAAGGCGACGATGTGGTGCTGCGGATCGACGACGACGGCCGTGGCGGCGCGATCGCGCCCGGCAACGGTTTGTGCGGCATGCGTGAGCGGATCGAAGCGCTTGGCGGGAGTTTGCGCGTGGATTCCGGCCCCAAGCGTGGGACGCGCATCGAAGCGCGCTTGCCTTTGCCCAGGGAAGACCGAACTGCAGCCGACGCGCATGGGATCACCATCGACTTTCCTGCCGCCGCAGCCTGAGGCGTGCACCACACTGTCTGCTAACGTGCGTTGCGCGCGATCGGCGCGTGCGACCTAGGTGCGACACGGATGATCCGGGTGCTACTGGCCGAAGACCAGGCGATGGTGCGCGGGGCGCTGATGGCATTGCTCGGCCTTGAAGCCGACATCGAAGTGCTCGGTGCGGCGGCTGACGGAGAAAGCGCGTGGCGCGAGTTGCAGCGCCTCAAGCCCGACGTGCTGGTTACCGACATCGAGATGCCCGGCCTGACGGGTCTGGAGCTCGCACAACGCCTGCAGCGTCAGGAATGGGCGACCAGGGTGATCATCGTGACCACCTTCGCGCGCCCAGGCTTCTTGCGGCGCGCGCTGGAAGCCGGCGTCAGTGGTTACCTGCTCAAGGACGCGCCGGCCGAACAACTCGCCGACGCCGTGCGACGCGTGCATGGCGGCGCTCGCGTGATCGACCCGCAACTTGCCGTGGACGCGTGGTCGGAATCCGATCCGCTCAACGACCGCGAACGACAGGTGTTACGGCTGGCAGGCGAAGGTTTGTCTGCGGGTGACATCGCCACGCGACTCTCCCTGTCGCACGGCACGGTGCGCAATTACCTGTCCGGTGTGATCGGCAAGCTTGGCGTGGGCAACCGCATCGAGGCCTATCGACTGGCGCGACAGAAAGGCTGGTTGTAGCGCAGCGGTCAGTTCGACAGATGTTCGATGGCGGCCACACTTCCCAATCGCGCGGAAAGCTCTTGCAACAACGCAAGCCGGTTGTTTCGAATCGCAGTGTCGTCGACATTGACCATGACGTTGTCGAAGAATGCATCGACCTGCGGACGCAGCCGCGCCAGGCGACCAAGCACGGCGATATAGTCGTGATGCTTCATGGCTTCGTCGGTGTCGACCACGGCTTGCGCGAGAGCATCGGCCAGTTCCTGCTCCGGGCCCGCCGTCAGTAATGACGCATCGACATTTTCGGGAATGCCTTCGTCGGCCTTCCTGAGGATGTTGCGAATACGCTTGTTGGCCGCAGCCAGCGCATCGGCTTCGGGAAGCTTGGCGAATTCGCCGACTGCGTTTAGGCGATGGTCGAAATCCAACAATGATGCCGGCCTCAACGTGGCAACCGATTCGAACTGTTGTGGGGCGACACCCTGCTCGGTGTAATAGCCGCGAAGGCGATCAAGGATGAAGTCGTAGATCGCCTCGAGCTCGTCGGCGCTGACGCCATGGGTAGCGAATTGCCCGGAAACCTGGGCATCCGCGCCTTTCGCTTGCGCTTGCTCGATGGCTCTGACCTTGCCAGCCAACGCGGCGGAAGACATCGCTTGGGCGGCTGCGACGCCCGCCCCTTGAAGCAGGGAGCGAAGATCGAACTCGAGCCTACCCTCGACAATCGTGCGCCCCAATCCCAACGCATTGCGCCGCAATGCAAACGGATCCCTGTTGCCGGTCGGCTTCAGGCCGGCGATAAGGCCACCCGCCAGCGTATCCAGCCGCTCGGCAATCGCCAGCACCTGCCCCAACTTTGATGGAGCAATCGCATCGCCGGCAAATCGCGGCATGTACGCTTCGTCGATGGCAGCGGCTACCTCGGGTGGTTCGTTTTCGGCGGTGGCGTAGTAGCGTCCGGCAACTCCCTGCAATTCCGGAAACTCATTCACAAGTCGCGACTGCAGATCGGCCTTCGACAGTTCCGCGGCACGACGCGCCAGTCCTGGATCGACGCCGACTTCGACAGCAATCGCTTCGGCCAGCGCGGCGACGCGCGAGACCTTGTCAGCGATGGTGCCGAGCTTTGCCTGATAGGTGACGCTCTTCAGCCCTTCGTTCATCGAAGCCAGCCCCTGCTTCAAATCCGCGTCGAAGAAGAACTTGGCGTCGCTGAAGCGCGGGCGGATCACGCGCTCGTAACCCTTTTGGATTTGGGAGACATCATTCGACACGATATTGGCGACGCCAACGAAGCGATCGACCAGCTGCCCATCCTGGTTGAGCAGCGGGAAGAATTTCTGGTTGGTTTCCATCGTTGCGATCAGCGCTTCCTGCGGTACCGCAAGAAATTCGCGATCGAAGCCGCACAACACCGCGCTAGGCCATTCGACCAGACAGTTCACCTGTTCGAGGTTGCCGGCATCGATGCGCGCGCTGTATATGTTCTCATCGCCACCCGCGCTTGCGGCCGCTTGGTTGACTTCGCGCAGGATGCGTTCGCGACGCTCATCCGGATCGACCAGCACCTGCGCCGCACGCAATGCATCGATGTAATCATCCGGCACGCCGATCCACACCGGCTTGTCATGCATGAAGCGATGGCCGCGACTGTTGCGCCCGGCGTGCACGCCAAGCAGGTCGCACTTGATGACGTCGCTGCCGAACAGCAGCACCAGCCAATGCACCGGTCGCGCGAAGGCATGGTCGTGATTGCCCCAGCGCATCGGCTTGGGGATCGGCATCGCCGCGCTCGCTTCGCGCAGGATTTCCGGTAACAGATCGGCGGTTGAGGCACCGGGCTTAACCGCGCGATGCACGAAGCGTTCGCCCTTGCTGTCGGTGGCCCGCGCCAGTTGTGTCCACTCAACGCCGGCTTTCTGTGCGAAGCCCTGCAGCGCTTTCGTCGGCTGGCCGTCGGCGTCCAGCGCGATGTTGAGGTACGGGCCAAAGACTTCCGACGACTGCTCGGGTTGTGCGGTCGCCACCGCGGGCAACAGCACGGCGAGCCGGCGCGGCGAATACAGCGGTTTCGCGTCGCCACGCTCAAGCGCAATGCCGCGCTTCACCAGCCCGTCGATGACGCCATCGAACAACGCCTGCGCCAGGCCCGGCAACGCCTTGACCGGCAACTCCTCGGTGCCCAGCTCGATCAGTAGCGGCAGCATACCTGTCGCGTTCGGGGTCATGCCGCCACCGCCGTGGCGCGCTTCAGTGCCGGAAACCCCAGCGTTTCGCGCTGGGCGTAATACGCCTGCGCCACTGTTTGCGACAACTTGCGCACGCGCAGGATGTAGCGCTGGCGCTCGGTGACGGAAATCGCACGCCGTGCATCGAGCAGGTTGAAACAGTGGGAGGCCTTGCAGACCTGGTCATAGGCGGGCAACGGCAAACCGAGTTCGACCAGCGTGTTCGCTTCTGCTTCGCATTCATCGAAACGCCGCAGCAAGACTTCGACATCGGCATGCTCGAAGTTGTACGCGCTCTGTTCGACTTCATTCTGGTGGTAGACGTCGCGATAGGTGACCGGCGCGCCATCAGGCCCGTGCGTCCAGATGATGTCGAACACGTTGTCGACATCCTGCAGGTACATGCACAAGCGCTCCAGTCCGTAGGTGATCTCGCCCAGCACCGGTTTGCATTCGATGCCGCCAGCCTGCTGGAAATACGTGAACTGCGTGACTTCCATGCCGTTCAACCACACTTCCCAGCCCAGGCCCCAGGCACCGAGCGTGGGCGACTCCCAGTTGTCCTCGACGAAACGCAGGTCGTGCACAAGGAGATCGATGCCGAGCGCAATCAACGACCCGAGGTACAGCTCCTGCAGATTGTCGGGATTGGGTTTCATCACCACCTGGTACTGGTAGTAACGTTGCAGGCGATTGGGATTGTCGCCATAGCGGCCGTCGGTTGGACGGCGGCAGGGCTGCACGTAGGCGGCATTCCACGGCTCCGGCCCCAGCGCGCGCAGGAACGTCGCCGGATGGAAGGTGCCCGCGCCGACTTCCAGGTCCAGCGGCTGGATCAGCACGCAGCCCTTCGCCGCCCAGTAGGCGTTGAGCTGCTGGATCAGTCCCTGGAACGTGACCATCGGCGCTGCGTGCGTGGACATGCTGGAACGACCGTGTCTGGGCGCGGAAAAGCGGGCTAGTATACGTTTGCGGCTGGAGACAGCCGTTCAATCTTTTTGATTGCATGCCACCCATTGCCAGCAGGTTGCGCGGACTTGAACGCGACATTTCGTGAGCCACGCTCCAGACAGGGTTTCCCCAACCGGGATGCCCCCAAACCCTTCCTCATCATCGAAACCGGCCAGCCGGTTGCGTCGATGCGTCGCCATGGCGGCTTTCCGCACTGGATCCGTGTCGCCGCCGGATTACCCGCCGATGCCACGGTGGTGGCGGATGTCGAGCGCGGCGCTCCACTGCCGTCACGCGAGGGATTTGCCGGCGTCCTGATCACCGGCTCCGGTGCGATGGTCACGGAGCGTCGCGACTGGAGCGAACGCAGCGCACACTGGCTGCGCGATGCCGTACATGCGGGTTTACCGGTATTCGGCATCTGCTACGGGCACCAGTTGCTGGCGCATGCATTGGGCGGCGAAGTCGGTGACAACCCGTCGGGACGTGAAATGGGCACGGTCGAAATCGCGCTGGATGCCCAGGCCACCAGCGATCCGATCTTCGCGCCCGCTCCCGCGCAATTCGCGGCCCAGGCCACCCATCTGCAGAGCGTGCTGCGTCTTCCCGATGGCGCGACCCGGCTGGCGAGTTCGGCGCAGGACGACTGCCACGCCTTCCGCTGGGGCGCGACGGCGTGGGGCGTGCAATTCCACCCGGAGTTCAACACGCTGCAGATGCGCGGCTATGTCCAAGCCAAGCATGATGCGTTGGCGCACGAAGGCCATTGCGCGCACCGGCTGGCACGATCGGTCCGGGCGACGCCGCAGGCGCGGGCGGTACTCCGGCGCTTCGTGCGACATGCGCAGGCGCATATTCCTGGTTGATTGACGCATTCGTCTATACCGCTGTTTCAACGCAACCAACGTCACGGGATGTCCGGATGGAAATTCACAAGCTGTCGGCTGGTCATGGCGTTCGCTGGTTTCGCCAGGCCATTGACTTGGGGACACGTAATCCCAAGGCCGTCTTCGGCGCGGCGTTGCTGTTGATCCTGACGCTGTACGCGGCTGCACTGCTGGTGATGCTGCCTGCGATGGGCGCGTTGCAGGGCGCAAGTACAAAGCCCGCCGCAGCCAACGTAATGGCGATGCTGGGCTGGCTTGCGCCGGTGTTCCTGGTCGTGCTGATGCTGATGCCGATCCTCTTCGGAGGGCTGATGCATGTCATCCGCGAGGCCGAGGCGGGACGCCCGATTGGAGCGACCGCGCTCTATGCACCATTCCGCCAAGGCAAGGCGCGCACGCTGGCGGCGCTGGGGCTGGTGCAGTTGGTGTTTGGCGTCGCCAGTGCACTGGTGGTCGCCGCGCTGGCGGGTGCCAACTACTGGCACGACTACCTTGCCGCCATGCAGGCGGCGATGAGCGGACTGGTGCCCTCTGTGCCACAGCCTGAGCATCCGGGACTACTCGTGCTGTTCCAGCTGGTGTTCAACTATTTCAGTTATGCGATCACCCTGTTCTCGGTCCCGCTGATCCTGTTTTCCGGACAGCCGCTGCTGCAGGCGATCAAATTCAGCGCGATGGCCGCGGTGCGCAACTTGAGCACCAACCTGATCGCGGGCGCGCTGTTCCTGGCCGGCATCCTGGTGGCCGCACTCATCGTCATGCTGCTCGCCGGTTTCGCCAGCCTGCTGGGCAGCTTCGTGCACACCCAGGTCGGAGCGTTGCTGGCCTTCGTCGTCTTCATGGGCTTTGGCGTGATCGTGATCGTGGTGCTCACGGGCGGCGCCTATTTCGCCTGGCGCGACACGTTTGGTGGACAGGCACTGATCGAGCAGCCGTTCGTGGGCGTCGAAGCCTAATCCAGCGCTGGCTGCAACGAGGCGACAGCACGCAGCAACATCCAGGCCGGAACCGCCACGCCGGCGATGACCTGCAGCGCGAGCCATGCCCGAGCCCAGCCAGGTAGCGCACTGTCGTCGTTGGCCAGCACGTGCGCACCGGCGATGTAGTCATGCAATGCACGTTTCTGCGGAGGCACGGCGGCCAGCGCATGGCCAAGGTTGAGCAGCAGCCACGACAGCGCGCCAGCGAAGTGCCGCACGCAGGTTTGCAGCAGTGAGGGGCGCATGTCATCACCGGCATTAGCGACGGTCAACCCGAGCGCGTGCTTTCCCGGCGAACCCCGCCAGCGCGAGCGCTCGAAACCGATGTGGTACATCGCTGCCAGCACGGCGTACGTCAAAAGCCACGGCAACAGCATGTGTGTGATTCCCGACTGCATGGCATCGGCGGCGGTCTGGATCGCGGGATCGGTGAGCAGTCCGGACGACGTCGATGCCGCCGACGCACCCTGGGCCATCACGTCGGCCAACGTGCGATTGAGCAGCACCGAAAGTTGTGACATTGCCTGGGAGGTTTCGATGGCGCCCGCGCCCAGGCGCGGCCAGACCAGCAGCGTGGTGATGCCACCGATCAGCGTGAAATCCAGTGAATAGGCGGCATAACGGCGCCAGAATCCCGCCGGGGAATGCGTCGCTGCGTGCGACGCCGGCAGATCAGGCAGCATCCGCAGGCCCATCCGGCTTGCGGGTGGGCTTGATGGCGCGCGAGGCGAGGATGCCGGCTTCGTACAAAAGGACCATCGGAACTGCCAGAAGCATCTGCGACACCGCGTCAGGCGGGGTGATCACCGCCGCCAGTACAAAGATGCCGACGATCGCGTAGCCGCGCGATTCGCGTAGCTGCTGCGGCGTGACCCAGCCCAGCAATACCAGGATCACCAGCGCGACGGGCAGTTCGAAACTGGCACCAAAAGCAAGGAAGATCACCAGCACGAAATTCAGGTAGGCGTTGATGTCGGTCATCATCGCCACGCCCGCCGGCGTTACCTTGTTGAGGAAGGTGAACACCGCGGGCAACACGATGAAATACGCGAAGGCGCAGCCGGTGTAAAACAGCGCCAATGCCGAGGCCAGCAATGGCAACGCCAGCTTGCGTTCGCGCTTGTACAAACCCGGCGCGACGAACGCCCACAGCTGGTACAGCAGCCATGGCATCGCCCCTACGACCGCGACAAAAAATGCCAGCTTGAGCGGCGCGAAGAATGGCGACGCAACCTCGACCGCGATCAGCTGGCCGCCCTTGGGCAACTTGTCCAGCAGCGGCTGCGCAAGGATCGCATAGAGACGATTGGCGAAGGGCAGCAGGGCCACGAACAGCAACATCAAACCGGCGAGCGCACGCAACAGGCGCGCGCGCAGTTCGATCAGGTGATCGAGGAGTCGCCCTCCACTGTCATCGTCAGCGCTCGGGATCGACATCATCGGGCACTGGTGGCGGTGACGAAGTCTGCAGCGTGGACTGATGCGTGCGTTCGAAAGCGAGCAGTGGCTCGGGTGCCGGGGGAGCCGCGTCTGGCGATGGCAGTCCTGGCGGCTGCGGGCCACGCATCAGGTCATCCCCACGCAGCGCATCGCGCGCATCGTGGAATTCCCGCTGCATCTGGTTGCCGGCATCGCGCAACGAGGCATGCGCGTCACGCAACGACGCCTGGGTTTCGCGCAGCGTGCGCTTGAGTTCATCGTCTGCAATGTCGCGTTCGAACTCGTCCTTGACGG
>JBBQTR010000031.1:0-17177 GCA_038213095.1 Lysobacterales bacterium
GCCGGCGATGATGACGTCGGTGGCGACGGTGCTGTGGTAATCGTCGCTGACCATGTCGACCAGCTTTTCACCGTTGCTGCAACGCACCGCGACGGCGGTGGTGTTCAGCCGCACTTCGATGCCGTCGCGAGCGAATGCGTCCGACAGGATCTGCGCCGCGTCGCGTTCCTCGCGCGGCAGGAACAACGGCATGTCCTGCACAATAATCGTGCGTGCACCGAAACTCGAAAATGCCTGCGCCAGTTCACAACCCAGCGGACCGCCTCCGATTACCAGCAGCCGCTTCGGTAACGCGGTCATGCTGAAGACGCTTTCGTTGGTCAGGTAACCGGTTTCTTCGAGCCCTGGAATCGCTGGCGCGTCGGGTTCGGCGCCGGTGGCGATGATGGCTTTCTCGAACTGCAATCGAACACCGTCGATATGGATCGTGTCGCTTCCTGAAAAGCTCGCCTGCCCGAAATACAGGTCAATGCCGGCTGAGCGCAGTTCCTGGGCCGAGTCGGTGCGGCTGATGCGTGCGCGCAGGCAGTACATGCGCGCCAATGCTTTTGCGAAGTCGACCGGTACGGCTTCAGGCACCGCCGCACCGTAACGATTGGCGCGACGCATGTCGGTATAGGCTCGCGCGGTGCGCAGCAGCGATTTCGACGACACCGAACCTGCATTGAGGCTGTCGCCACCGAGCATGTCGCGTTCGATGAGCGCAGTGCGCACGCCCTGCGCGGCGGCAGCATGCGCGGCGGCAAGTCCTGCAGGGCCGGCTCCGATCACGATCAACTGGTAAATACCCACCGGCTCAGGTTGGCGCCATCCGGCGGGACGCACATGCGAAAGCCATTCCTGCTGGCAGGCTTCGTCGATGGAAATTGGCGATGTCGTGCCCGTCACGGCGGTGCTCATAACCAGCCGCCCTGGAAGCCTGCGAAGCGTAGGCCGTCAACCAGATAGCGGCAGCTGCGCATCAGTCGCCACGGCAGGCCGGTGCGATGGTTCTCGATCATCATCGTGACGATTCCCTGGTCGAGTCCGAAATGCCCAGACGACACCCATGCACGGCCTTGGATCGACAGATCAGCATTGAATCCACTGGTCAGACGTCCGAAGGTTCGGATTTCCGGGTAACGCTGCAGGAGGTTGTGCATGCAACGCAGTGTCGTCTCCGGCGCGAAGGGCAAGCATGCCAGCACCGCAGGGGGCGACAGCGTGCCGTCGTCCGGGCCATAGGGCACACCTCGCGCGGCGTAACCGAACAACCGTCGCGGCACGCTGTAGATTGACATCACTTCATCCGACGGCCCGTCGCCGGCACTCAGTCCCCAGCCATCCACGCCGTAACCGGCATGGCTTCCAGGATTGATCAACGCATATTCGCGCTGGATCCGTATGGCGCGGCAGCTGTTCTGGAAATAATCGCTGCCCTTTTCGCGCATGTACCCATCTTGCAGTCCGCGAAAATCGATCCACGCATGCGAGAACTGATGCACGAACAACGGGCCCGCATACAGTACGTCCACGCCGTAGATGTTTTCCCATTGGTAAGTGCTGGTCCAGGCTTTGTAGCACTCGGGGAAAATCGGGAACGTTGGCGACCCCAGCGCCAGCACGTACAGCACGATTGCCTCGTTGTAGCCCTCCCAGCCGTAATGCAGGAAACCGCATTCGGGCTTCCACCCCTGCATGATCGTATGGCCGCCATCCTGTGCCCAGCGCCAGTCGATGCGGCGATACAAGGCATCGGCCAATGTGCGCAGCTGCGTTTCCATCGCGTTGGGCCGATCGAAATACTCCGCGGCCATCAATACACCGGCGATCAGCAGGGCGGTGTCGACCATCGACAATTCCGACTTCCAGACCCGCCTGCCGCTGGCAGGGTCAAGGAAATGAAAATAGAAGCCGTGATAGCCGGTGGCGTCGGCTGCTCCGCTCTGGTCGCTGTCGCTGAAAAAACGCATCGCCGCCACGCTCAGTGCACAGGCCGATTCGCGCGTCATCCAGCCACGCTCCACCGCGATCGGGTAGCACGACAGTGCAAACCCGACCACCGCGATGCTGATCGGCGATCCCGTGCGGGAGGTATCGGCGACCAGCCCTGATTGCTGATCGACGTGTTGCAGGAAGTAGTCGAAGGCGTCGCGCTGCAGCTGCGCGATCAACGCATCATCCCCGCTGACCGGGCAATGACGCGGGATGGCGGTGGTGGCAACGGCATCCATGGGTCAGGACATCCAGCAAGAGACCAGCGCGAAGTGTAGGGCAGGGCGTGTGCTGACGGCTATGGACGACAATCCATGCGACATTGACGAAATCGCAACGCCTGCCGGTTCAGGATGGCGCATTGACCGGGGCTTCCTTGATGACATCCGCTGACGTTTCACCCGGCGCGGCACGCGCTAGTTCATCACGCACCATCCATACCCAGCTGCTTTCCAGCGGCAAACCGTCTGGGGAGAAATATGCATTGATGCTGACGGCCGCCGGCGCGGGTTACAGCCGGTGGCGCGATCTGGCGGTGACGCGTTGGCGCGGGGATGCCACCTACGATGCTGACGGCAGTTACCTGCTGCTGCGCGGCGCCGACGGGACGGCATGGTCAGCGACCGTGCAACCGTTCGCTGGCGTCGCAGACCATGAGGATGTTGATTTTTCCGAAGCGCGTGTACGTTATGTTGGTCGTCGAGGCGCGATCACCGCCACCATGGAAGTGCTGGTGGCACCTTCGGCGGCAGGTGAGGTGCGCAGGTTGACCTTGCACAACGACAGCCAGGCCGACAGCGACATTGAAGTCACCTCGTATGCGGAACTGGTGCTAGCAGGTGCCGGGGGCGATGCCGCACATCCGGCATTTTCGAAATTGTTCGTGCAGACCGCCTTCGATACGGATACGCAGAGCCTTCTTGCCATGCGCCGCCTTCGTGCTTCCGATGAGACTCCATGCTGGGCAGCGCACGCGCTGACAGTGGAGGAGGGTGACTGCGTCGGTGCACTGCAATGGGAAACCGATCGTGCCCGTTTTATCGGCCGCGATCGCAGCCTGCGCAGCTGCATTGCTCTCGAGACTCGCCAGCCGTTGAGCGGAACCGTAGGAACCGTGCTTGATCCCATCTTTGCCCTGCGCCGCAGCGTACGCATTGCCGCAGGAGATTCGGTGGCGCTGACGTTCTGGACCGTCGTTGCTGAGACACGCCAAGCTGTCCTGCAGTTGGCACGGCAGTGCCGCACAATCGATGCGTTCGACAATGCCACTCGCATAGCGCAGGAGGATGCTTGCACGCAATTGCAGACACTGGATGTCGATACGTCCCAGGCGCGAACCTTTCAGCAGCTAGCCTCGGCATTGTTGTATCTGGCCGCACCCTCACTGCGATCAGCGGCGGAACAAATCCTTGAAGGCATCGGCGGCGCACCGAATCTGTGGGCCGGCGGGATTTCCGGTGATCATCCCATCGCTCTTGCGAGCATTTCCGGCGAGGGCGGATTGGCTTTAGCGGAAGAATTGCTGAAGTCCCATGCCTACCTTTCTGCGCGCGACCTGAAGTTCGATCTGGTCATCATCAACCTTGTCGATGGCGCGGACGGTGATGTGTTGCAGTCGAAGCTGCAGCAACTGGCGAAGCCCTCCCTGCCGGTCGGCGACGGAAAACCTGCGGTATTCGTTGTGCGCGATCAAGGCCTTGGTGCATCAACCCGCGCCGGACTTCTAACCGCGGCCAGGGTGCTTGTGGCAGATACAAATGGAAGCCTGGCTACCCAGTTTGACGCAAAGGCAGGCGATCCGATCGTTATAGACTCCGCCGCGAGTCATCAGGCGATCATCGGCGATGCCGATTCGCTGCAACGGCCTGACCTGAAATTTGACAACGGGATCGGCGGCTTCAGCGAGGACGGCCGCAGTTTCGTCACCATCCTGGGTGACGGTATGACAACGCCGATGCCGTGGACCAACGTGATCGCCAACCCCAATTTCGGATTCATCGCCACGGCATCGGGTAGCGGCTATACGTGGTCTGGCAACAGCCAGAAAAACACGCTGACACCCTGGCGCAATGATCCAGTCAGTGATGCGCCTGTCGATGTCATCTATGTTCGTGATGAGGACAGCGGTGCATTGTGGACGCCGACCGCCCTGCCGATCCGCGACCGCGGAGAGTACATCGCCCTTCATGGCAAGGGATTCAGTCGCTTTGAGCATCGAGTCGATGACATCGAAACCGAGCTGGTTCAATTTGTTCCGGTCAACGACACGCTCAAGATCTCGCGCCTGCGTCTGCGAAACCATTCGAACACCGAACGGCACCTGTCGATCACCGCCTACGTGCAATGGCAACTCGGTGCGAATGGCGCCGACACCGCCCCGTACGTGGTGACGGAGCGCGACGACAGCGGCGCAATGCTGGCGCGCAATGCCTGGCGGGAAGACTTCGGCCAACGCGTTGCATTCTTCGATCTTTGCGGAGCACAGGAATCCATCACCGGCGACCGTACGGAGTTCATCGGTCGCCACGGCGCAAGTTCTGCACCTGCGGTCCTACAATCGGCCGCACCATTATCTGGTTGCGTCGGCAGTGCGATGGATTCCTGTGGAGCATTGCAGACGCGTCTCTCACTGGCGCCCGGAGCGCAGGCACACGTCGTGGTGCTGCTCGGTGAAGGCGCCGATACGGCGTCCGCGCAGGGACTGATCGCGAAATACCGTCAGATCGACCTTGATGCGACGTTGGACGCATCCACGCAAATGTGGAATGAGCTGCTCGACGTTCTTCAGGTGCAGACGCCCGATCCTGCGTTCGACATGCTGCTCAATCACTGGTTGTTGTATCAGGTCACGTCCTGCCGCCTATGGGCGCGGACGGCGTTCTACCAGGCCAGCGGCGCATTCGGGTATCGCGACCAGCTGCAGGATGTCATGGCGTTGTGCGTGGCAAGGCCGGATCTGGCACGCGAACATATCCTGTTGGCGGCGTCGCGGCAGTTCACCGAAGGCGACGTCCAGCATTGGTGGCTGCCACCATCCGGCGCGGGCATTCGAACGCGGATGACCGATGATCGGTTGTGGTTGCCCTATGTCGCCTGCCATTACCTGACGGTCAGTGGCGATGCCGCCGTGCTGGATACGAGTGTCCCGTTTTTGCAGGGCGAGGTCTTGAAGCCTGGACAGCTGGATTCCTATTTTCGCCCGGACGTTTCGGACGAATCCGCCACGCTGTACGAGCACTGCGCACGCGCAATCGACGTCAGCCTGCAGCTCGGCGCTCACGGGCTGCCATTGGTCGGCAGCGGCGACTGGAACGACGGCATGAACCGCGTCGGCGAACAAGGTCGGGGCGAAAGCAGCTGGCTTGGTTGGTTCCTGGTCGCGACGATCGACGCGTTGCTTCCACATGCGCAATCGCGTGGCGACGATGCACGCATGAAGCGCTGGAGCGACACGGCGTCAAGTGTGCGCTCCGCGCTTGAAGATACTGGGTGGGATGGCGCCTGGTATCGACGCGGCTATTACGATGACGGCACCCCGTTGGGATCAAACGAGAGCGCGCAGTGCAAGATCGACACCATCGCCCAATCCTGGAGCGTCATCGCCGGCGCCAACGATGTGGCGCATGCCACCCAGGCGATGAAGGCCGTGGAGGAGCACCTGATCCGCAAGGATGATGGGGTAGCACTGTTATTCACCCCACCGTTCGATCATCCCGAACAAGATCCGGGTTACATCGCAGCGTATCCGCCGGGAGTTCGTGAAAATGGTGGCCAGTACACGCATGGGGCGATCTGGTCGATCTTTGCCCACGCGATGCAGGGTCAAGGCGACAAGGCCGGCGCGTTGTTCGAGCTCATCAATCCGCTTCGTCATACGGACACAAGCCACGCGCTGGGACGTTACAAGGTCGAGCCTTACGTGGCGTGCGCGGATGTGTATTCGGTCGATCCGCATGTCGGTCGTGGTGGCTGGACCTGGTACACCGGTTCGGCGGCTTGGCTCTATCGGGCCGGACTGGAGGCGATACTGGGCTTCCGCCTGCAAGGTGCAAAGCTGCTGATGGATCCTTGCATTCCCCGCCATTGGCCTGAATTCACGATCCGCTACCGGCACGCCAAATCTTCATACGTGATCGAAGTTCGCAACCCGGCAGGCGTGCAGCGTGGTATTCACGCCGCATGGCTCGATGGCACCGCGTTGGCGACCTCTCCTTGCGTGGTCCCGCTGCAGGAGGATGGGCAGGAACACCTCGTCATCATTGAACTGGGCTCGGCAACCCCGGCGCCCGCGCCCAATCCGGCTGTATGAGTGGGGGTTGGTTCGCAAATCAGCGCTTCGATGCGATCATTCACGGGTGAATATTTTTAAAGATCGCAGCCATCCCTCCTGTGCGGAAATGTCAATGCCGGCGGGCAGGGCATGAAACTGCGCCTGTTGCGAACCCTGGCGACATTGCGCGCCAGCTTGCGCCGTCGTCGCGGGCCGGTTGAACGTGAATCGCTGAACACCGAGCCGCCATTGCGGGCGGAGTTGTTCAGCGCGGAGCGCATGGAGCGTCACGGCAAGACGTTGGCGCGGGCCCATCGGGTGGGTGACGTTCCGCCCAACGACCTGCTACTGCATCGCTTAAGCGACAACGAGGATGTCATCAACCAGGCTTGCGCACGGTTGAGCGAGGCAGCCCAGCAGGAGCGCGCGTTGACGCCGGCGGGCGAATGGCTGCTCGACAACATCTACATGATCGAAGAGCAGGTTCGCATTGCGCGTCGACATTTGCCCAAGGGTTACAGTCGGGAATTACCGCGCCTGGCCAGCGGCCCATCCATGGGATTGCCGCGCGTCTATGACCTGGCGCTCAACGCCATCGCGCACAGCGACGGCCGCGTCGATGAGGAGAGCCTGAGCCGGTTCATCATCGCCTACCAGACGGTCGCGCCACTGCGTCTTGGCGAATTGTGGGCGATCCCGATCATGCTGAGGCTGGCCTTGATCGAAAACCTGCGTCGCGTTTGCGCCCGCGTCATCATCGATCGGCGTGATCGCGATCTAGCCGAAGTGTGGGCCGATCGCCTGACGGACATCGTCGAACGCGATCCCAAGAGCCTGGTGCTGACCATCGCCGACATGGCGCGCTCGCAGCCGCCGGCGAGCAGTTCTTTCGTTGCCGAGCTGACACGCCGGTTGCAGGGTCAGAGTGCGGCCCTGGCATTGCCGCTGACGTGGGTCGAACAATGGCTCGCCGAGGGCAAGCAGAACATCGAGCGCATGGTGCAGGCCGAAAACCAGCAACAGGCCGCTGACCAGGTCTCGATCGGCAACAGCATCGGCTCGCTGCGATTCCTCACGATGATGGACTGGCGGGACTTTGTCGAGGACACCAGCACGGTCGAGCAGATCCTGCGCCGCGACCCGCATGGCACCTATGCGTCGATGGATTTCGCCACGCGCGATCGCTATCGCCACGCGATCGAGGATCTTGCGCGTCGCGCAAAAATGCCCGAACCCGACGTTGCCGCCAAAGTGCTGGTGCTGGCGGAAGCGCAGGCTCAATCCGTTGGTGCCGATGCAATCACAGCGCATGTCGGTTATTACCTCATCGACCAGGGGCAGCGCCGGCTGGTCTCGATGCTGCCACTGCGCTACAGCTTGGCGGCGTCGATGCGGCGCACCGCGCGCATTGCGCCACTGCTGACTTATGCCGCGCCAATGGCGGCAATCGTGGCGCTGTTCACGCAGGTGCTGGTCGAGGATGCTGAATCTGCACTCGATGCACGCGGCCTTGTTTGGCTGGTTGCGGTGTTGTGCGTGATCGCCTTCAGCGAACTCGCCGTTGCCCTGGTCAACTGGACCGCAACGTTGCTGTTGACGCCCCGCTCGTTGCCACGGCTTGATTTTACCGACGGCATTCCCGCCAATGCGCGTGCGCTGGTCGTGGTGCCGACGATGTTCGCCACCCCCGAGCAGGCCGAACAGCTGGCAGAAGCACTGGAAGTGCGGTTTCTCGCCAATCGCGATCGGCATCTGCAGTTTGCATTGCTAAGCGATTTCATGGATGCCGATGAACAGACGCTGCCCGGCGATGCCGAGGCGCTGAAGGTGGCGCAGGCGGAGATCGACAGGCTCAACACGCGGTATGCCAATGAGGAACACGATGTGTTCTTCCTGCTGCATCGTCCCCGCGTCTGGAATCCACGCGAACGGCGCTGGATGGGTTACGAGCGCAAACGAGGCAAGCTCGCGGCGCTCAATGCGTTGCTGCGTGGACAAGGACGCGATGCGTTCTTGCGGATTGCCGGCGACCCAATGACGCTGGGCACGGATATCCGTTACGTCATCACCCTGGACACCGATACTCGGCTGCCGCGTGATGCGGCGCGCGAGTTGATCGGTACGCTGGCGCATCCGCTCAACCAGGCACAATTCGACGCTGACAAGAACATCGTCGTGCGGGGTTACGGCATCCTTCAGCCGCAGGTTGGCACCAGCATGAGCGCCCAGCGGCGCACCTGGTATGCCCGTATTTTCAGCAGCGAACCGGGCATCGATCCATACACGCGCACCGTCTCCAACGTCTACCAGGATCTGTTCGGAGAAGGCTCGTTCGTGGGTAAGGGCATCTATGACGTGGATGCGTTCGAGCGCGCCATGGACGCGCGTTTCCCCGAAAACCGCATTCTCAGCCATGACCTGCTCGAAGGCTGCTATGCACGCGCCGGTGTCGTCAGCGATGTGCAGCTGTACGAGGAGTATCCAGGCAGTTATGCCGCTGACGTCAAGCGCCGGCACCGCTGGATTCGTGGCGACTGGCAGCTGCTGCCGTGGTTGTTTCCGCGCGTGCCGACGATGGATGGTGCGCGTGAGCGCAATCCTTTGTCGCTGCTGTCGCGGGCAAAATTGCTGGACAACCTGCGTCGCAGCCTGGTGTCGGCTGCCATCGTGACGCTGCTCGTGCTTGGCTGGCTGCTGGCCACGCACCCGCTGCGGTGGACGATGTGGCTGCTGGCGATCCCGCTGGCGCCGCCATTCGTCGCTAGCTTGATGAATTTCGTCCGCAAGCCGCAGGACATGCCGTTGGAAACACATCTGCACGAGGCTGCCCTCGGCGCGCTGCGCAGCTTCGCGCCGGTGCCCATGGCGATCGCGAGCTTGCCGTTCGAAGCGTTTTACAGTCTCGACGCAATCATGCGCACCCTGTGGCGCACGATGGCATCGCGTCGACACCTGTTGCAGTGGACGCCTTCCAGTGAGGTCGAACGCAACATCGGCAGTGGCGTGATGGCGTCGCTACGCCTGATGTGGTTCTCGCCACTGTTCGCGATCGTGGTGTCGTATGCGGTCTGGCGCTTACAGCCGCAAGCCTGGCCGGTGGCGACCCCCATCCTCGCCTTATGGTTGCTGGCGCCAGTGTTGATGTGGTGGCTGGGCCGTGCTCGTGAGCGCAGGCGTGCTGAACTTTCCATATCGCAACTGGATTACCTGGGGAAATTGTCGCGTCGTATGTGGGCGTTCTTCGAAACCTACGTCACCGCCGACGAGCATTGGCTACCGCCAGATAACGTGCAGGAACACCCGGCACATTTTATTGCGCACCGCACGTCACCGACGAATATCGGCCTTGCCTTGCTGGCGAACCTGTCGGCGTTCGACTTCGGCTACACGCCGATAGGCACCGTGATGACGCGCACCGCCAACACGCTGCGCACGCTGGAGTCCTTGCCACGCTTCCGAGGCCACTTCTACAACTGGTACGACACACAGACACTCGCGCCGCTGACGCCGAAGTACGTATCAACGGTGGATAGCGGCAATCTTGCCGGTCATCTGCTGACGCTACGCCAGGGACTGCTTGCATTGTGCGAGACGCCATTGGTATCCGAGTGCGTCTATGTCGGTCTCGGCGACACGTTGGGTGTGCTGCACGAAAGCCTCGAAGCAGATGCAGCGGCGCATGAGCCCGAAGCCCTTGCACAATTCGCACATACGCTCGCCGCGGCACGCATGCAAGCCCCGCTGACACTTGCCGATGCCATCACGACGCTTGATTCGCTCGGCGACATGGCCCAGGGCATCCTCGATGCCACGCCACTGGCGGCTGAGTCCACTCTCTGGAGCGAGGCGCTGCTGCAGCAATGTCGTGCCTGGCAGCAGGAGCTGCTGCCATTCATGCAGACGGATTCTGATTCCAATGTCCTGGCTTCAATGACGCTGAGCGATCTCTGTGCAGATGAATCGGCGCCCGTGACCATGCGCGATGCTGCCCGCGCCAGGATTCTGGAGCTCGAACGCCTGGCGCATGTTGCCGGTCAATGCGCGCAGATGGATTACCGGTTCCTGTACGACCGCGCGCGGAACCTGTTGTCGATCGGCTACAACGTCGACGAACGACGGCTCGATACCGGCTACTACGACCTGTTGGCGTCAGAGGCGCGGCTTTGCAATTTCGTTGCCATTGCGCAGAACCAATTGCCACAGGAAAGCTGGTTTGCGTTGGGACGTTTGCTCACCGATGTCGATGGCGATCCGACACTATTGTCGTGGAGCGGGTCGATGTTCGAATACCTGATGCCACAGCTGGTGATGCCGAGCTACGAAGGCACGTTGCTGCAGCAGAGCGCAAGAACCTCGGTCGAGCGGCAGATCGAATACGGACGCCAGCGCGACGTGCCTTGGGGCATTTCCGAAAGCGGCTACAACACCGTCGATGCGCGCATGAATTATCAATATCGCGCGTTTGGAGTGCCCGGGCTTGGCTTGAAACGCGGACTTGCGCAGGATCTGGTGATTGCTCCCTACGCCAGCATGATGGCGTTGATGGTCGCGCCCGAAGCCGCGTGCCAGAACCTTCAACGCATGAGCGCCGACGGTATTTTTGGCCGTTTTGGCCACTACGAGGCGATCGACTACACCCCGACACGGGTACCACGCGGACAGCAGCGAGCAATTGTCAGATCGTTCATGGCGCATCACCAGGGCATGGGTTTGTTGTCACTGCTGTATCTGTTGCGCGACCAGCCGATGCAGCGCCGTTTCGGCTCCGATCCCGAGTTCCAGGCAACCATGCTGCTGCTGCAGGAGCGCATTCCTCGTACCGGCGTATTCCACCCGCATGCTGGTGAAGTCGCGGCCGCGGCCACCGCCTCGCATGCGACCGAAACCAGGTTGCGGATTTTCCGCGATGCCGACAGCCCCCGCCCAGCCGTGCAGATGCTGTCCAACGGCCGATATCACGTGATGCTGACCAATGCCGGTGGTGGTTACAGTCGATTGCGCGACATGTCGGTGACGCGCTGGCGCGAGGATGCCACCCGCGATCACTGGGGAAGTTTCTGTTACCTGCGCGACGTCGGTAGCGGCGAGTTCTGGTCGACGTCCTATCAGCCCACCTGCGTCCAGGTCGACGGGTACGAGGCGATTTTCTCCGACGCAAAGGCCGAATTTCGCGGCCGCAGCCATGGATTCGAAACGCATGTCGAAATCGCCGTGTCGCCCGAAGACGACATCGAGCTGCGTCGGCTGCACATCACCAATCGAACGCGGGCGACGCGCACGATCGAGATCACGACCTATGCCGAAGTCGTTCTGGCGCCCGCGATCGCAGACGAACTGCATCCTGCCTTCAGCAACCTGTTCGTACAGAGCGAATTGGTGCCGGACAAACAGGCGATCCTGTGTACGCGGCGACCGCGTTCGCAGGAAGAGACCTCCGAATGGATGCTGCACCTGCTGGCGGTCCACGATGCCGATATCGACAGTATTTCCTACGAAACCGATCGTGCCCGCTTCATTGGCCGCGGCAATACACCACGAACGCCAGATGCATTTCAGCATGACGTGCTGTCGAACACGCAAGGGTCCGTGCTCGATGCAATCGTGGCGATTCGATGCCGCATCACGTTGGCGCCGGAACAGACCGCCAGCATCGATATGGTCACTGGCGTCGGGGAAACTCGTGGGGCGTGCAACGCGCTGATCGACAAATACCGCGACCGCAGGCTGGCAGACCGCGTCTTCGATTTGGCATGGACCCACAACCAGGTCGTGCGCCGGCAAATCAACGCCTCGCAGGCCGATGCGCAGCTGTACGAACGCCTCGCCGGGCTGGTCCTTTATGCGCACCATGCCTTGCGCGCTGAGTCCACCGTGCTGCTGCAGAACCGTCGCGGTCAGTCCGGGCTGTGGGCCCAAGCCATCTCCGGTGATCATCCAGTAGTGCTGGTGCAGATCCACGACGTGGAGAATATGGATCTCGTGCGGCAAATGGTGCAGGCCCATGTGTATTGGCGCCTGAAAGGACTCGTCGTTGACCTGGTCATCTGGAACGAAGACCAGGCCGGGTATCGGCAGCAATTGCAGGACCAGATCATGGGGCTTGTCGCGGTTGGGCTGGAGGCCAGCGCGATCGATCGCCCCGGCGGTATCTTCGTGCGCATGGGCCAGCAGATTCCGCACGAGGATCGCATCCTCGTGCAATCGGTTGCGCGCATCATCATCAGCGATCTGCGCGGTGAGCTCGCAGAGCAGGTCACGCGAAGGCAGCCAGCCGACGTCGTCATGCCCCTGTTGCAGCCGGCGCCCGTACAACACGAAATGCTCGCGTTGCCCAAACCTTCCGCACACGACCCACATGCAATCGACGCTGATCAGTGGCCGTTTGACCATGCTCCCGCCGGGCGCATGCTCGATAATGGCATCGGCGCATTTTCCTCGGATGGACGCGAATACCTGATCCGGCTACGGGCTGGCCAGAACACACCGGCGCCGTGGGCTAACGTACTGGCAAATCCGGAATTCGGTTGCGTGGTCAGCGACAGTACGACCGGTTACACATGGGCTGCAAACGCGCACGAGTTTCGCCTGACGCCTTGGCATAACGACCCTGTCAGCGATAGCGCAGGAGAAGCATTCTATCTTCGCGACGAAGACACCGGCCGTGTCTGGTCGCCTACCGCATTGCCGTGCCGCGGCGAAGGCGACTATCTGACACGTCACGGGTTTGGGTACAGCGTGTACGAACATGTCGAAGACGGCATTGCCAGCGAGCTGTGGGTCTACGTGGCGCTGGATCAGCCGGTGAAATTCACCGTGCTGAAGTTGCGCAACGTGGGCACGCGCACGCGTCGCATCTCGGCGACGGGATATGTCGAATGGATCCTTGGCGATCTGCATGCTCGCACGCAGATGCATGTCATCACGGAGATCGACGCCGAAAGCGGAGCGATTTCCGCCCGGAACCCCTACAGCACGGAGTTCAGTGCCCGCGCGGCGTTTTTCCATGCCGATACGCCGGCGCCTTCGGGGCGGATCACGCATACCGGCGATCGCGTCGAATTCCTGGGACGTAATGGCAACCTGCATTCGCCCGCCGCAATGGCTCGTGAGCAGCTCTCCGGAAGGTTGGGCGCAGGCCTGGATCCTTGTGCCGCCATCCAGGTGCCAGTGTCGTTGGCGCCTGGCGAGGAAACCGAGGTCATTTTCCGACTGGGCAGCGGCACGGACCTGCAGCAGACGCTGGCATTGGCGCGTCGCATGCGCGGCAGTGCGCCGGCATTCGACGCGCTGGATGAGGCCCGCATCCACTGGATTCGCACCCTGGGTTCGGTGCAGGTGCAGACACCAGAGCCCGAGCTGGATTTCATCGCCAATGGCTGGTTGATGTACCAGACGATCGCCTGCCGCTACTTCGCACGCAGCGGCTATTACCAGTCGGGCGGGGCTTTCGGTTTCCGCGACCAGCTGCAGGATGCCATGGCGATGGTGCATGCCGAACCACAACGCCTGCGCGCACATCTTCTATTGAGCGCGGCGCATCAGTTCCCTGAAGGAGATGTGCAGCACTGGTGGCATCCGCCGCAGGATCGCGGCGTGCGCACGCGCTGTTCGGATGATTACCTGTGGTTGCCGCTGGCGGTAAGTCGCTACATCGAGGTGATCGGCGATACACACGTGCTCGATGAGCAGATTGAATACATCGAAGGGCGTCCGGTCAGTCCCGGTGAAGAATCGTATTACGACCAGCCGACGCATTCGGGACTGCGGCAAACGCTGTACCAGCATTGCCTGCGCGCACTGCAGCGCGGCATGGATCTGATTGGCGAACGTGGCCTGCCGCTGATTGGGACTGGTGACTGGAACGACGGCATGAACCGCGTCGGCGAACAGGGCCGTGGCGAGAGCGTGTGGCTGGGTTTCTTCCTGCATGACGTATTGAATCGTTTCAGCACCGTTGCGCGTGGCCGGGGCGACGTCGCTTTTGCCGATACCTGCGTGGCATTCTCCGAGTCCCTGCGACAGAACCTGGAAGTCCACGCGTGGGATGGCCAATGGTATCGACGTGCGTGGTACGACGATGGCACGCCGCTGGGTTCCACCGAATCCGAAGCATGCAAGATCGATTCGATCGCGCAGAGCTGGTCGGTGTTGTCGTCGGCTGCCGATCCGGAACGGGCGCGACAGGCGATGGACGCATTGCATGCGCGTCTTGTTCGCCCGGAAGCGGGGCTGGTGCAGCTGCTCGATCCGCCATTCAATCCACAGGCACGCACTGCCGACGGCGTAGCGACGCATGACCCCGGATACATCGCCGGCTACGTACCTGGCGTTCGAGAGAACGGCGGCCAGTACACACATGCCGCGATCTGGGCGACGATGGCGTTCGCCCAACTTGGTGATCGTGAGCGTGCGTGGGAATTGATGCGCATGATCAATCCATTGCGCCATGGCCACAGCGCCGAGGCCATCGACATTTACAAGGTGGAGCCGTACGTCGTGGCTGCCGACGTGTACGCCGTCGCCCCGCACATCGGTCGCGGTGGCTGGACCTGGTACACAGGTTCGGCCGGCTGGATGTACCGGCTGATCGTGGAATCGCTGCTCGGCGTGCAACGCCGTGGCGAGCAACTCTGGTTGACGCCCTGCATTCCTGCGCACTGGCCCGAGTACAAGGTGAAGTACCGCCACGGTGATGCGTTGTACCGCATCAACATCACGCAATCGGATTCACATCGCGGGGCGCCGAGCATCGTCATGGACGGCGTCGTGGTACAGACGCCATGGATCAGCCTGCGCAGCGCTGGCGGCGATCATCAGGTCGAAGTCGTGATCACCACCGCGAAGGCGAGCACGGATCGCGTCTCAATCCTCTGACTCACTAGCTTTTCGCCGGATCGCCCGATGTCCGCTCGCGCCAAATCTCCGGCGTTTGCGGCTTGACGAACAATACCGAGACAGATGGATGCTCAGCCTTGATCGCGGATTCGATGCGATTGATGCAGGCTTCGATCTGAGGTGTCGTCAAAGCATCCACGAACTCCGCGCTCAATGCGGCGACCACCTGATCAGGTCCCATCTGCAACGTCAACACGCCGTTGGCCGTCGTGATATCAGGATCCTCCTCCGCGATCTTGAGGATCGCATCGCGCACCCGAGGGTGTGCCGCCTCACCCATCAGTAAACCTTTGGTTTCACGGGCCAGCAGAAGTGACGATGTTGCCAGCACCATGCCGATCAATATGGAGGCCACGCCGTCGATCTGCGGCAGATGCCAGAACTGAGCAGCGGCAATGCCGCAGAAAGCGATGACTATTCCGATAAGCGCGGCCGTGTCTTCGAACAAGACCGTGAATGTCGTCGGATCCTTGCTGCGGCGGAAGGCCTGGAGGTAGCCGAGCCTGCCCTTGCTCGCGCGGAAATTGCGCAAGGCGATCAACCAGGAAGTGCCTTCGAAAACCAATGAGACAGCCAGCACGATGTAGTTGATCGCGGGCCGTTGCATGCTGTGTGGATGCAACAAGTAGTTAATGCCTTCGTAAATGGACACCCCGGCGCCGAGTGCGAGCACCAGCAACGCGACGATGAAACTCCAGAAGTAAAGCTCACGCCCGTAGCCGAACGGGTGGCTGGCATCGCGCGGCTTGTCTGCCTGCGCCATGCCATAGAGCAGCAACACTTCATTGATGGTATCCACCAGCGAATGCACGCCCTCGCTGAGCATAGCCGAGCTGCCGGTGATTGCCGCGGCCACGAACTTGATGACGGCGATGGCCAGGTTTCCCGCCAGCGCGGCATAAACGACGAGTTTCGAAGATGCCTTCGGGGACATTCGCATGACATTTGATTGATCAGCCCGTAGCGTATCGGAGTTTCCACCGACGTCCCGGTCAAGATGGCCGCCGCAGCATTCGTGCTCACGCTGCGCTAAGAACGTCTGCCTGAGACTGTTGCCCTTTCATCCAACGGGAACTCCGCCATGGCCCAGTACAGGATCGCGGTCGTCGTCGGCAGCCTTCGCAAGGAATCGTTCAACCGGAAGTTCGCTAAGGCGCTGGTGAAGTTGGCTCCGGCCGAGTTCACCTTCGACATGCCCGAGATAGGCGACCTGCCGCTGTACAACCAGGATGACGACGCGCATCCGTCTGAGCAGGCACAGAGGCTCAAGCGCGATGTGTCGGCGGCGCAGGGGCTCCTGTTCGTCACGCCCGAATACAACCGTTCGATCCCGGGCGTGCTCAAGAACGCGCTCGATCACGCCTCGCGCCCGTACGGGCAGAATGCGTGGGCGAAGAAGCCAGGTGGTGTCATCGGCGTATCCGGTGGCGCGATCGGCACAGCGCTGGCGCAGCAACACCTGCGCAATATCCTCCCTTACCTCGACGTGCCTACGCTTGGGGAGCCGGAGGCTTTCATCCAGATGAAAGACGGACTGATCGACGCCGCGGGTGAGATCGGCCCGGACAGTCGCAAGTTTGTGCAGGCGTGGATGGACGCGTATGTGGCATGGGTGAAGAAGATCGCAGGGTAAGAGGGATCTTCAGTGGATGCGCCCCTGAGCCTGAGGTTGAACTTCCCCAAAAAATGGGCCGCTTTCGCGGCCCGATGCTTTCAATTGACAGCTCTTCGATTGGTGGAGGTGGGGGGAATCGAACCCCCGTCCGAAGGTACTCCATGCCCAGCACTACATGCTTAGCTCGCCGTTAGATCTCGTCCTGCGGCAACACGGCGTGCAAAGCACACCGCAGGACACACCCGCTTTAGGTTAAATATCGGTTGACGGGTCGCCACCGAAATCGATCCTGTAATGATGACCCTACATCCACGAGTACAGGCACAAGTGGGTTCAGGGCTTACGCCTTAAGCGGCGAGAGCGAAGACGTCGTCGTTGGCGTCTGAGTTTTTGCAGCTGGATTAACGAGGAAAGCTACCCCCT
>JBBQTR010000032.1:0-17037 GCA_038213095.1 Lysobacterales bacterium
TTCACCGGCTGGGGTGGCAAATTCAAGGCAGGCCAGGATGACCGGCTGGTGGAGGCGCTGGACGAGTCTCGAATCTTCCTGAGTAGTCAACGCCAATCCATTGATTTTGCTATGGAAGGTGGCGCGATTGAAACCGATGGCGCGGGCACCCTGCTGACCACATGGCAATGCCTGCACGAACGCCATCCCGACCTGGATAGGCAGACCATCGCAACCCGGCTGTCGGGCTGGCTGCATCAGGATCGCGTTCTCTGGCTCGATCACGGATCACTGGAAGGCGACGATACCGACGCGCACATCGACACCCTCGCCCGCTTTGCCGGGAAGGACGCGATCGTGTTTCAGGATTGCGACGATGCCGACGATCCCCACTACCGCGAATTGCAGGCGATGGCCGCCGAACTGGCGGCGATGCGAACCCGCGAGGATCAACCCTATCGCTTGTTCGCGCTCCCGTGGCCGCAGCCAATCATCGATGAAAACCGACGACTGGCAGCGAGTTACGCCAACTTCCTGATCATCAACGGCGCGGTACTGATGCCGGCTTATGGCGACCCAGCGGACGTCAGGGCGCAAGCCGTGTTGGCCGAAGCTTTCCCTGATCGCGAAATCGTGCCGGTACCATGTCGCCCCCTGATCTGGCAGAACGGCAGCCTGCATTGCATCACCATGCAATTGCCACAGGGAGTGGTTTAACCATGATGAATAAGGCCACCCTGCCCGTCGCGCTGATCCAGGAGCGCAACCATGGCGACGCCGAGGCCAATCTTGCCGTCATCGAACAGCGCGTTGCGGAAGCCGCACGACGCGGAGCCGAACTGGTCCTGTTGCAAGAGCTTCACAACGGCGCGTATTTCTGCCAGCACCAGTCGGTCAGTGAATTCGACCTGGCCGAGCCGATCCCAGGCCCAAGCACCGGACGCTTGGGCAAGCTGGCGAAAACGCATGGCGTGGTCCTGGTCAGCTCGCTGTTCGAACGTCGTGGCGCTGGCCTGTACCACAACACCGCAGTGGTCTTCGAAGCGGACGGATCGATCGCCGGCAAGTACCGCAAGATGCATATTCCCGACGATCCCGGCTTCAACGAGAAGTTCTATTTCACTCCCGGCGACCTGGGCTTCCAGCCGATCGACACCTCAGTTGGGCGACTTGGGGTGTTGGTGTGCTGGGACCAGTGGTATCCCGAAGCGGCGCGCCTGATGGCGCTGGCCGGCGCCGACCTGCTTCTCTATCCGACCGCGATCGGCTGGGATCCCGGCGACGACCAGGCCGAGAAAGACCGCCAGCGCAATGCCTGGATCCTGAGCCACCGGGGCCACGCCGTCGCCAATGGCCTGCCCGTCCTCAGCTGCAATCGTGTCGGCTTTGAGCCCTCGCCGATTGGTGATTCCGGAATCGAATTCTGGGGGTCCAGCCACGTGCTCGGTCCGCAAGGCGAGTTCCTGGCCGAGGCTTCCACCGACTCGCCTGAAATTTTGATGGTCGAAGTGGACCTGCAACGCAGCGAACACGTTCGTCGCATCTGGCCGTTCCTGCGCGATCGCCGCATCGATGCCTATGGCGATCTACTCAAGCGCTATCGCGACTGAGCCTTCGTCGTAATCCAGTGTGCGAGTCCACGCGACCCACTATGCTGCGCGACCGCGATGACGATTGCGTCGCGTCAACCACTCCGCATTGCGAAGACTGATGATCGACACTCCTGACATCGCCCTCCCCAGTGATCCATTCGCAGGCCAGCCGACCGCTATCGTCGAGCGCGATGGCGTCAGCTTTACGCTCCTCGGCACCGCGCATGTTTCCAAGGCCAGCGTCGATGCCGTCCGTGCCGCGATCGCCAGCGGCGGCTTCGACCAGATCGCTGTCGAGCTAGACCCACAGCGCCTGCAGGCGCTGACCGATCCAGATGCGCTCGCGAAGCTTGACCTGATCAAGGTGCTGCGCGAAGGCAAGACCGCGCTGTTCGCGGCCAACCTTGCGCTGGCCGGCTACCAGCGACGACTGGCGGAAAAACTCGGAATCGAACCTGGCGCGGAATTGAAAGTCGCCGCGCTCGAAGCCAAGTCGCTGGATTTGCCGCTACACCTGATTGATCGCGACGTCGGCCTGACGTTCCGCCGTGCGATGCGCAGGCTTGGATGGTGGGGGCGCGCAAAGATCAGCGCCGGCTTGCTGGCCGGCATGGTCGCCAACGAAGAGGTCGAAGAAGCCGACATCGAAAAACTCAAGGAAGGCGACATGCTCGAGTCGGCCTTTGGCGAATTCGCAAGCCAGACCCCGGAGCTGTACGACACCATCATCGCCGAACGCGACCGCTACATGGCCGCGCGCCTGCGCGAATCCGCGACGCCCGGTCACGTACTGGTCGTCATTGGCGCCGGGCACCTGCAAGGCCTTGCACGACATCTGCGGGAAGACACCGATGCACCCGCACTTGTGCGCGAAGAGCTGGAATCCGTTCCGAAGAAATCATCGATTCCGTGGTTCACCCTCGTCATCACGACGCTCATCGTCGGCAGCTTTGCCTACGGCTTCTGGCACGGTGGTTTCAACCTCGGCGCGTCACTGATCCTGCAATGGGTGATGTTCACTGGCGGATTGGGTGCATTGGGTTGCCTGCTGGCAGGCGGCCATCCGTTGAGCATCATCACTGCATTCGTCGCGGCACCACTCAAACCCTTTCACCCCGGCGTGCCTGCTGGCACCTTCAGCGCACTGGTCGAAGCGTGGATCCGAAAACCGGTCTACGGCGATTTCCTCGACCTGAGGGACGACGTGCAATCGTTGCGCGGCTGGTATCGAAACCGCGTGGCGCGCGTGCTGGTCAATTTCATGCTGACCAACCTTGGGACTGCGATCGGAGTGTGGATCGGCGGGGCGCGGATCCTCAGCAAGGTGTTCAGCTGATGCAATCCCAACCCGTCATTCAGCGCTGATCGCGGCGACTGGCGTCGCCGGAATACCGGGATCGCCTCGGCGCAACCTCGCTCGTGCGATCACCCGCGAGGTGCCATTGCGCAGGTCGTCGAGGATCGCGTAGATCGTCGGCAGGAACAGCAGGCTGACGATCGTCGAGAACGCGAGTCCCCCGGCAATCGCACGCGCCATCGGATAGTACGCGGGCACGTTGTTGCCGGACTGGCTGGTGGACAGTGCGATCGGCACCATCGCCAAGATCGCCGTGCCCATCGTCATCATGATCGGACGTAAGCGCTCGCGGCTGCCTTCCACCAGTGCATCGGTGCGCGACATGCCGCGCCGGCGCAGGTTGTTGATGTGCTCGATCATCACGATGCCGTTGTTCACCACCACCCCCATCAGCACCAGGATGCCGATGAAGGCCATGATGTTGAACTCCGTACCAGTCAACCAGAACAGCCAGAACACCCCGAACACCGAGAACAGCACGCCGCTCATGATCGCCGCGGGGAACAGCAATGATTCAAATACCGCCGACATCACGATGTAGATCATCACCAGCGCGATCATCAGGTTGAACATCATCTGTGCACTGGCTTCCGCATCGTCACCGAACGCGCTGCCCTCGAAGGAATAGTTGTAACCGGCCGGGAATGCGATGGATTTCAGCGTGTCTTCCATCGCCTTCTTCGCTTCGGGCATCGTGACCTTGTCGGGCAATTTGGCTACGATGGTCAACGCGGTCTGCCGGTTGATGCGTTTGATCTCACTCGCTGCCGGCACCACCTTGACGTCGACCATGCTCAGCAACGGCACTGTCCGGCCATCCGGCGCTCGTACCGTGAACGACGCCATGTCCTGCACGCCGTAATGTTCGGCGCCGGCGAATCGCACCCACACGGGCACTTCGGTTTCCCCTCGACGGAATTCGCGTAGCGGTGCACCGCGTAGTGCAAGGCCCACGAAGCGCGACACGTCCTCGGCACTGAAGCCGAACGCCGCAGCGCGTTCGCGGTCAACATGCACGGTCAGTTCGCTGTTGCGATCGCCCGCGTCCAGGCGCACGTCACGCAACTGCTTGCTGCGTGACAGGATCGGGATGATGTCATTGGCGAGGTCTTCCAGCGTCTGGCTGGAATCGCCGATCAGTTGCACCTGGACATTTTGCCCGGGTCCTCCGTTGCTGTCTCCGTCATCGCCCAGCGTGATAGTCGCGCGTGCGGATTTTGGCAGCGCCTTGCTGATCTGGTCACTGAGCGGCTTGGTGACCTTCGCGTCCTTGCTGTCATAGGTGATCACGGTGCTCGCATCGCCCTGCTCGCTGTAGTACGAGTACACCTGCTTGATATGGAACTGCCTGCGGTTGGCGTCGAGGAAATCCTCAACACGCAGTACTTCATCGGACATCTGCTCCTTGGTGTAACTGCCCTTCCACTGGTACTCGACGCGGGCCTGCTCGCCTCCGCTGCCACCGAACATGTTCTTCTTGGTCAACATCATTGGCACGATGCTGACGGCGATGATCAACATGATGCCCATCACCGACTTGCCGCGATGCTCCAGCGTCCATCGCAGCAGTTCAGCGTACCGTCGCTGCAGGCGTGGAATCAGGCCCTTCGATGCATTCTCGCGATTCACAGTCGGAGGTGTTTTCAAGCGCGCGGAAATCATGGGGATCAGGCTGACCGCGACCAGCCACGACGCCAGCAGTGACACCGAGATCGTGATGGCAATCTGGGACAGGTAGATCGCCAGGAAGTTGCGCTCGCCGAAGAGGTTCGGCACGAACACGATGCAATGGCAAAGTGTGCCAGCCGACAGCGCGATCGCAACATGCCGCGTACCAAGGATCGATGCCAACCGGGGTTGTCCGGGATTTTTTTCACGCTCCTGATAGATGCTTTCCACCACGACCACGGCGTTGTCCACCAGCATGCCCACCGCCAGCAGCAAACCCATCATCGACAGGATGTTGAGCGTGATGCCGGCGAAATACATGAAGCCCAGTGTCATTACGAAGCAGATGGGAATCGCCAGCGTCACCATCAGCGTCGATGGCCAGTGCCGAAGGAAAAAGTACAGGACGGCAATCGACAGGAGCAAACCGATACCACCGGCTTCAGCCAGGCTCGTCAATGATGAGGTGACGTTGTCACCCTGGTTGTCGATGATCTTGACCTGGATGCCGCTCATCGCAGGCTCTTTACGAATCGCTTCAACCTCTTTCAGTGCGGTGCGCGAGACATCGACCAGGTTGGCATCGCGCTCCTTGAAGATGTCCAGCCCAACGGCAGGCCGGCCATCGAGCCTGCGTCCGTAATCCATGCGCGCGGGCTTCAAGCGAACATCGGCAATGTCGCCAAGGCGTACACCGGTAGTACCGATGACAAGATCGGTCAATTGCGACAAGTCGGTCAACTCACCCACCGGCTGTACGCGAAGTCGTCGACCACCATCGTCGAGCACGCCAGCCGACAACGAGAAATTCACCGCCTGCAAGGTCTGGGTCAGGTCATTGAGGCTGATGTTGTGCGCGCTCAAGCGATCCGGCGAGATCGCGATCTCCACTTCGTTTGGTGGCGCGCCGGATACCTCCACTTTCGCAACGCCAGGCAACCGCTCAAGCCGGCGTTTGAATTGCCGATCAATCAAATCATAAGCGCCAGTAAGGTTTTGCGTGTCACTTGCAAGGCGCACGCGCAACACCGGTTGATCGCCAGTGTCGATCTTCTGCACGGTGTAACGTTGAAGTTCAGCCGGCAACTGATCGCGGATCGCGTCGATGCGCTGGCGCGCATCGGAAGCAGCGATGGCGACATTGCGGCTCCAGTCGGTAAAAAATACCAGGAATTCGGCCCCATTCGCGCGCGCGGTGCCTTCTGTTCGCTTGATCCCGGACATGGTCGACATCGCTTCTTCCACAGGCCGCAACACCGTGCGCTCGACCTCTTCCGGCGTGGAGCCTGTGTACGGCAATTGAACGACGATCAAGGGCGGCGTCACCGAAGGGAACGCTTCCAACGGCAGTCGCACGGCGGCGATCAAGCCGATCACGAACAGCGACACGAAAAACATCACCGTCGTGACCGGGCGCTTGATGCTGAACTCCGCAATGCTCATGTCGGGTCAGTGTCGCTGAGAAGCGCCTGCTCGCTGCTGATGCCAGCGTGCACCGCGTCATTGTCGCGCCGTGCCCGGAATCCACGCTCGCGGTAGTACTCATCAGGACGCTTGTCGAGCAGGTCATACACGACCGGGATCACGATCAGCGTCAGCAGGGTGGAGACCAACAGCCCACCGATCACCGTGATGGCCATGGGCGAACGTACTTCCGCGCCCTCACCCGTTGCGATCGCCAGAGGCAGGAAGCCGAATAACGTACACAGTGTGGTCATCGCGATCGGCCGTAGACGTGAACGCGCGCCTTCGACCAGTGCTTCGCGCTTGGCGACGCCCTGTTCGCGCAGTTGATTCACCTTGTCGATCAGGATGATCGCGTTCTTGACCACCAGTCCCACCAGCAGGATCAGGCCGATGAACACGACTGCCGACACTGACGAGCGCGTCAGGAACAGCGCCAGCACCGCGCCAACCAGCGCAAGCGGAATGGTGAAGAGGATCACGAACGGATGCAATAGCGATTCAAACTGCGAGGCCATCACCAGATAAACCAGGAAGATCGCCAACCCAAAGGCGAACAGCAATGACTTCACCGACTCGGACAACTCCTCGCCCTGGCCGCCAATGTGCATGCCGATATCAGCCCCCAGCGGATGCGCGACGACCATGTCGCGCACCTCCTGCACGGCGCCACCGAGATCGATGTCGCGCAGGTTCGCCGACACGACCGCGACGCGCACCTGGTCGGCGCGATGGATTTCACTCGGGCCGGATGTCGACACCACGTCGGCCACTGAGTCCAGCGTCACCGGCCGGCCGTTGCCGGGATTCACGATCAGGTGGCGGATGCTGTCAAGCGATGCCCGATCGGATTGCTGCGCACGCACCAGCACATCGATTTTGCGATCGCGAAAGCTGTATTGCGTGGCGACATCGCCACGAACCTTGCTGACCACCACATCGGCGACCTGACGCGTGGTCATGCCAAGCGCGCCTGCACGCTCCTGGTCGAATCGGATCTGGATTTCTGGAAAGCCCTGCTCGACGGTGGATTTGACGTCGGCGTAGTGGCGATTCTTGCGCAACATCGCGGCCAACTGGCGACCGGCGCGTTCGATCGATGGCATGTCTTCGCCGCTGATCTCGATCTCCAATGGCGTGGAGAAACTGAAAAGCTCCGGGCGGCTGAAGTCGACCTGCGCGTTGGGATACGCTTTCATGGTCTGACGCAGGCTTTCCGTTTCGCGCGCTTCGACCTGCTTGCTGCCGCCATCAGCCATGACCACGCTGAGTTTGCCGATGTTCTCGCCGCTCTCCGTCGGGTTGGCATCCAGTCTGGTGCCACTGCCGCTGACGCCATACAACACGCGAATGCCTTGGTCCTTCGCGTGTTGCTGCTGCATGTCGCGCACCAGCGCATCGGTATCTCGCAATGGGGTGCCGGGCGGCAGCTTCACCGTCATATCGAAGCGGTCCTGCGCCAACTGCGGGATCAGGTCAGCACCCAGCAATGGCACCAGCAGCAGCGTCAGTGCAAATGCAGCGGCCGCGGCACCCAACACCAATGCACGCCGGTTGAGCGCAGCCGGTAGCAACTTGAGATAGCTGCGTTCCGCGCGTCCGTATGGTGCCATCGCCAAGTCGCTGGCCTTGCGCATCACTGGTCCGACCACGAACACGAGTCCGCGCCAGATGCGCACGATCAGCCAGCTGATGCCGAAGAATCCTCCGCGCGCGCCGGCGCCAATGCCGTGTTCAACCGCTGCGATTGGTTTCTGCAATCGCGAGGTGGGCTGCCATTTCGGATGCGGTATTTCCCCGGGAAATGCCAGCGGCGGCCGGCCTTTCAACGAGCTCAGCATCGGGATCAGCGTCATCGCCACGACCAGGGAAATGCCGATCGCAAGTGCGACCGTCAATGCCTGGTCGCGGAACAATTGCCCCGCGATGCCTTGCACAAACACCAGCGGCAGGAACACCGCAATCGTGGTCAGCGTGGAGGCGACGACCGCCATGCTCACTTCACCCGTGCCAACGATGGCGGCATCGAGGATGCCCAGGCCGCGTTCGCGCGCCTTGGCGATCGATTCGAGCACCACGATGGAATCATCGACGACGAGGCCGGTTGCCAGCGCCAGTCCACCGAGCGACATCACGTTGAGGCTCAGGCCAAAACGCCCCATGAAAAAGAACGTCGCGATGATCGACACCGGCAACGACAAACCGACCACGAACGTGCTCCAACCATCGCGCAGGAACAGGAAGATGATCAGGATCGCGAGCAGGCCACCGATCACGGCGTCGATCTTGACGTCGCGGATCGCATTGCGAATAAACTGCGACTGGTCGTCGATGGTGGTTACCTCCACGTCCGGCGGAATCTGGTCCTTGATTTCGGTCAGCCGTTTCTGGATCGCATCGGCAGTAGCGACGGTGTTGGCGTCGCCTTCCTTGTAGACCGCGAGTTCGACCGCTTCGCGGCCATCAAGGCGGATGATCGCCTCACGGTCCTTGTGGCCCTGGCGCACCTGCGCGATGTCCTTCAGCCGTATCGGCATGCCGTTGGCGACCGTGCCCTGCGAAGACGACGACGCACTCTGCACGGACGCCGCTGCTGCCATCGCGCTGGCATCACCGCTGGCGGCTGCAACGCGGGCCATCTGTTCGGCCGCACTCGCCGCCGCGCCACCACCGGCGCTCTGCGTGGTGACCAGCATGTTGCCAATCTCCGCGACGCTTGCGAACTGGTTCACGGTGCGCACGAGATAGCGTTGCGTGCCTTCTTCCAGGCGGCCGCCGGACACGTTGATGTTTTCTGACTTCAACCGTGCGACGACGGTTTCGATCGGCAGGTTGAGTTGCGCAAGTTTCTGCTGGTCGATGTCGACCTGGATTTCATCTTCAAGACCACCACCGACCTTGACCGCGGCCACGCCTTCGACGGGTTCGAGTTTCTTCTTGAGGTCGTCGTCGGCATAGCGGCGCAATGTCGTCAGCGAGCGCAGCGACTCGTCTGGATCGGGGTTTGCCTGTTTTGCGGTCAGCGCAAGCCGCAGGATTGGCTGGGTCGACGGATTGAAGCGCAACAATACCGGCGGCTTTGCTTCCAGTGGCAGCTGCACGACTTCCATCTTGTCGCGCACCTCCAGGCTCGCCTGGTCCATGTTGGTGCCCCACGCGAACTCCAGCACGACATCGCTTTGTCCGGTGCGCGAAACTGATTTGAGCTTGCGCAAACCCTTCACGACGCCGACGGCTTCTTCGACCGGCTGGCTGATCAGGGTCTCGACTTCCGCGGGCGCGGCGCCGGTGTATTCGGTGCGCACGGTCAACGTCGGATAACTCAGATCCGGCAGCAGGTTGACCTTGAGGCCGCGCAGCGCGATGACGCCGAACAACACAAGGGTGATCGTCATCATCGCCACCGTCACCCGGCGGCGCGTGGCGAATTCGACGACGCTGAAGGACGTCCTGGAGGATTGGGTCACGTCGGCGTCCTGCACTTACTGCTTGGTGTTCGAAGGCGGTGTCACGCTCACGGCTTGAACTTTGGCGGACGCCGCACCAAGCACCTGCACCAGGCTGCCGTCGCGCAATGCCGCCTTGCCGGCGATGACAACCTGGTCACCTAGCTTGAGTCCATTGCGCACTTCGGCCCATGCGCCATCCAGGTAACCGAGCTTGACCGGCACGCGCACGGCTTTGCCGCTGCGTACCGCGAATACCGCGGGGTCGCCTTCATCATCGAGCAGCGCCGTTCGTGGAATCACCAGCGCATCGGCGCGCTTGTCGTAGTCGATCTGCATGCGTCCGAACATGCCTGGTTGCAGCGTGTCCGATTCCAGCTGGCTGCCCTGGAAAGCGCAGATCACGCGGAACGTGCCGCTGCCTGAATCCACCACGGGCGACACGCGATCAACCGTGCCGCTGAATGTCTTGCCGGGCAGCGCGTCAACCTGCAGCGTGACCGGCAAGCCGGGCTTGAGGGTTTCGAGTTCGCGTTCGGGCACGTTGAGGGTGGCTTCAAGACGGGAGATATCGACGATGCGGAAGATCGGCGTGTTGATCTGCACGAAGTTGCCGGGCTTGATCGAGCGCTGTGCGATCACGCCGGAGATCGGCGCGGTGACGTTGGCGTAGGAAAGTTCGAGATTGGCCAGGCGGTTGGCGGCGCGCGCGTTTTCCAGGTCGTACTTGATCTGGTCGATGTCGTTGGCGCTGATGAGCTTCTGGTCAGCCAGTTGACGCGATCGCGCGTAGTTGCTTTCAAGTTTGCGCATCTGTGAAGCGGTCTGCGCGGCCTGCAATGCGGCGCGAGCCGAATCCAGCCTCACCAGCACTTGCCCCGCACGGACGTGCTGGCCTTCCTCGGCCATGACAGTCAACGCCACGCCAGAAGTCTTGGCGATCACCTGCGATTCCCCGCGCGCTTCCAAAGGGGCGGTGCCGCTGTAGCTGGCGGCGATCGGCCGGTGGGTGACTGGGGCCACTTCGACCGGGACGGCTTCCGGACCCTTCGCTGCATCCTTTGTCTGCGCGTCGCCACCGCCCCGCTTGCAGCCTCCCAGCGCCATGACGCCCGCAAGCAACAGCAGGACGAGGATCGATCCAGCCGCAACTGGCCTTCGTCCGGGCCGTGAAATCAAAGGTGGAACGCGCATCATGCAGGCCTGCTATTTGGTGTGGTATCAAGGTATATCACCCGCCAAGGGGCAGCAATCCGCCATAGGTCATGGTGCGGAATGTCCGGTGCATCCGGTTAGTTGCTCAGCGGGCAAAGTCGTTTGCGATTGGGTTGCGCGGGTGTCATCGCTATACTGCTGCGCTTGCCATCGCACGCATGCGCATTGTGCGCTGCGATGTCCAAATTCATCCCGTGCATTTTCGCTTCCGACCGCGGACTACCCCATGATCCGACCGTTGTTGCTCGTCTCCTGCCTGACCCTGATCGCCGGAAATGCGCTGGCCCAGGCGCCCACCCCGTCGCCGGCGCCTGCAACACCGGCAGCCACCATGACGGCATCCCCTACCGAAGCAGCCGCTTCAGCTCCCACCCTCATCGGCGATGCGAAGCGCGGACAGCAGCTCACTTACACATGCCAGGGTTGCCACGGCGTCACCGGCTACAGGAATGCCTACCCGAACTTTCATGTGCCAAAGATCGGCGGGCAGTCGCCGCAATACCTGATCAACGCATTGACCGAATACCAGCAAGGCAAGCGCAAGCACCCGACGATGCAGGCCCAGGCGCAGAGCTTCTCCGCGCAGGACATCGCAGACATCGCGGCCTTCGTTTCCGGCCTGAAGTGAGCAGGACTCCATGAGCACCCCTATGACGAAGACGTTCCTCCGCCTGCGCTTCTTCCCGTTGACCATCGCCACGCTCGCCGCCGGACTGGCCGTGGCAGGCTGCACGCGTTCGGGAGAAACCCCTGCCGGTCATTCGTCCGCGGACCGTAGCGAAGGACACTCGGCATCCTCGGCTGGCCTGCCGCCCGGACACGCTGTTGACGGACAGAAACTGGCGACCACCAAGAATGCTGAAACTGGCCAGGCCTGCGTTGATTGCCACGGTGCGGCTGGAAATGCCCCGATCGATCCAACCTATCCCAAGCTCGGCGGCCAATACCACGACTACATCGCGCACTCCCTGCAGATGTATCGCGACGGCGATCGCAGCGGTACTCCGACCACGGACCTGATGGCCAGCCAGGCGAAGAAGCTGACTGACCAGCAGATCGCCGATGCGGCTGCGTACTTTGGCTCGCAGACGACGCTGTTGCGGGATCTGCACGGGTTGGAATGACGAGCCATTGCGTAGTCACCTGGGGTTCGGCGACTTCCCCAGGCTCTTCTGGTCTTCCTGCAACTCCCGCTTGAAGGGGATGTCCGGCGGTGGTCGCGCTTCGGCTTCTTGATCGTTGAGGTTGGGATCGCTGATGCTACAGCCGCCGCCGAGCTGCAGCAGCGATACCACGCAGTTTAATTTCTTCGTCGTCCCCGGGATCGGAATCGAGACCTGGCGGATGTTCTGGCGCACCCACTGTTCGAGCAGCGTTTCGTTCGGTATCCAGACCTTGTCGAATCTCGTCGGCGTGTAGTCATTGGGCGGACGCTTCAACCAGGTTCCGGCATGGTCGAATTGATCATGCGACCACTGATCGCTGCCCGGAGGGAATCCTCCGCCCGCCTGCGCGGTACCTGGCGCCAGATTTGGGCTGCCATCGGCGTTGAACAAGCCGGGCTTTCCTGAATTGCCGCCCGGACGGTTCCGTGTCGAAACTCCCCAGTCGTCGCCGCGTAGCGGGGTTTTGAAGGCGCCAGGTTTTACCGAGATCGCCGGCCCGTGACCGGAAGCCATTGCCGCAGGTTGCGTCCCGCTATCGGTGGCCGGCGCCCCCGTTGGCTGCACGGCAACGCCGGGCGGCGTGTTCGTGCTGCTCTTCGCGACAGGTGATGCTGATGTTGAAGTGGACGTTGCCGTCGCTGCCGGCGCGGGCATTTGCTGCATTGGCGCCGGCGGCGCCTTGGCTTGCACGGGGACAGGCGGCGTTGGTGGCGAGGGCTCAACCGGCACGCGCTGAACGGCAGGCGCCGGCGTGACAATTGCGATGGGCATGGGCTGCGTCTTGAGTTCGGGCGCCCGGATCGAAGCCGTCGGCAATTGCGGCTGGATGGCGCGGACCGGCGGCGGCCTTTCGATCAGTTGCACATCGCGGGTCGGCACCTGCAAGGCGGGAACAACCAGTTGCGCCCGCGGGATTTCCACGCGCGATGGTGTTGGTGGGGGCAACACGAACGTCGTATCGGGAATGGCTTTCTGCGTCACCTGCAATGGTTGATCGACGACAGGCACCGCTGATGCCGGCTGTGATGCAGAGGCAGCTGCAGGCGTTGGCCGCGAAGCTGCTGCAGGGAGTTGCGTTGGCGCCGGAGCGTGCGCAACCGCAGCGGCACGACTGGCGACGGCAGGCGTGGATGTGCTGCCTGTTGGCGGCCCGCCGCCCTGCTCCACTGGTGTCCCCTGGCCCACGTACTCTACCTGTACGACTTCCTCGCCCTGCGGTGATGGAGCCACGGTGAAACGGACATAGGCCAGCCACAGCAGGATCGCCAGCAGCAGAATATGGATGACGAAGGTGATCAGGATCGCCATCAGCCGCTCGCGGCGGTCTTCGTGCTCCGACGGCTGCCATTGCTGCCGCCACAAGGTGGCGAAGGCCTGCCAGCGATTGAGTTCGCCGGCGCGGCGCTGCGGTTGGGACAGCTCGCGCTGAAGGAAGATCGCAATGATTGCGTCGGCTGTCGCACCGGTGACCGCGCCAATACGTTCGCCCATCATGGCGAACCACCTGGCCCAGCCCTCTGGAAATTCACCAGGCGCAGGTTCCGGTCGCAGGCTTTTGCGTCCGCGCTTGAGCAGCGCCTGGATCAGGTCAGCAGCGGAGAACATCCGTCGCTCGCTGGGGCTGCGGATCGCAACCGGTTACGCCGCGTCGCGCGGCATGTAAGGCGCTTGGCCGGTATCGTGATCGGTCGCATCGCGCACTGCGGTCACACCTGCAACCTTTGTCAGCAGGGTCTTCTCGATTCCCTGTTTCAGGGTCACGTCGGCCATTCCGCAACCCTGGCAGCCACCACCGAAACGCAGCACGACAACACCGTCACCGGTGACTTCCTGCACCGTGACGTGCCCGCGATGCTGGGCCAGTTGTGGATTGATTTCCTGTTCAACGATCCAGTTCACGCGTTCGACAAGCGAGGCTGATTCCTGCGGCGCCACTCCCTTGATCTTGGGCGCACGGATCTGCAGTTGTCCCCCGGTCGCCTGCTGTGTGTAGTCGATCTCGGCGTTGTCGAGATATTTCACGCTGCCGGCGTCCACCCATAAGGTGAAGCCCTCGCAGTCCACTGCCCATTCATCTCCCCGCAGGTCGGCCGGCTCGGCGAACTCCAGCCGCACGTCCGCCGTTGGCGTGCCCGGCTGCATGGCCGTCAGTCGCACGCCCATGCCAGGCAGGTCTTCGCGCTCGATCAATTTATGGAAATGACGCTGCGCTGATTCGGAGATCTGGATCATTCCGCTATTCTAGCGACCCACGCGCCCGAGGCGGCAGCGGCGTCATTCCATTGCCGCTTTGCATTCAGTCATCTGGAATCAGAATGCCGCTTCATGCCGCTTCAACAGGCTGCGTCAACAGGAGACCTCCGCCATGAATGACCTCGTCCCGCTCGCCAAGGCCCACTGCATTCCGCGAAAAGGCAACGAACATCGGCTCCCCGAAGCCCGCATTCGCGAACTACTGCCCGACATCCCAGGCTGGGAACTGGTGGAAGGTGGACACGCACTCTCGAAAAGTTTCGCCTTCAAGGATTACTACCGCACCATCGCGTTCGTGAACGCGCTGGCGTTCATGGCCAACCGGGAAGACCACCATCCTGACCTCGGCGTGCATTACGACCGCTGCGTGGTGCGCTATTCGACGCACGACGTCGGCGGGTTGAGCGAAAACGACTTCATCTGCGCAGCAAAGGCCGATGCGCTGGTTGAATGACCCAACGCAGCGATTACGCCAGCCGATCCAGCACGTCGATCAGTTCACCAGCCAGTGGCGCATTCAGTAAATAAGGCGTCTTGCCGCTGTCGAGCGCAAATTCCAGCGTCGAGGCATGCAGGAACATCCGCTTCAGGCCAACCTGCTCGCGCAGCCGCTTGTTGACGGCCTCATCGCCATATTTGTCGTCCCCGGCAATCGGGTGCCCGATGTGCTGGGCATGCACGCGAATCTGGTGGGTGCGGCCGGTCTCGATGCGCACCTCGCAATAGGACTGGCCCCCGCGACGCTCCAGCACCTTGAAGTGGCTGAGCGAAGCCTTGCCTTGCGGATTCACCTGCACATGGCGCTCGCCACCTTGGCGGAGCCCGACATGCAGCGGTGCATCGACCGACATCACGCCGTCTGGCATCCGTCCAGTCAGCAACGCCAGATAGCGCTTGCGGATTCCGCCCGAACGGCCGGCGTCTTCCCGCATCAAGGCTTGCAATTCGGTCAGCGCCGAGCGCTTGCGGGCGACCAGCAGCAGACCCGAAGTATCCCGGTCGAGACGGTGGACCAGCTCCAGGGATTCCTTTGGACGCAGCGCACGCAGGGTCTCGATGGCCCCGAAGGAGATCCCGCTGCCGCCGTGGCTGGCGACGCCGGACGGCTTGTTGATGGCCAGCAAGCGCGCATCCTCGAAGACGATGCTGGCCTGGACGGCGTCCAGAAGCCCTTTGGCCGGCACGCCTTTGTCGGCCGTCTCCTCCAAGCGCACCGGCGGGATGCGGATCAGGTCGCCCTCCTCCAGCTTGCGCTCGGCCTTGACCCGGCCCCCGTTGACCCGCACCTGCCCTGAGCGCAGCAGCTTGTAGATCAGGCTGCGTGGCGCACCCTTGAGGTAACCCAACAGGAAGTTGTCGATCCGCTGGCCGTCGCGATCCTCGGCGATCTTGACCGTGCGGGCGTCCTTCCGCTCTGCGGCGGCCGGCCGGTCATCATCTGGGTTGCTGGAGTCTGAATGGGTCATCCGGAGGCCTGATCTGTTACACTCGCCGGGCGAGGTAAGGGTTTGATTTCGCAGGGAGTTGTTACCCGGCCAGAAGCCAGGCTCCCGAGCGAGTTCCGATAGTGCGCGGCCGCCGCCCCAAAAGGGCAAGCTCATGAGAGCGTTGAAGTGGCCATGTTAGCGGCTGTTGGGCAAGCCTGGCGATCGCCCGATGTTTCGACATCGGCGCTGAACATGACCCGTGCGTTGCACCGGCTCCTGAGTAATCGCTCAGGGCGAGTGCGACGCCGGCCCGGTAACACTTAAACGAGACAAGCGCTCCCGCGGCCCGCCGTGGTGTCGAAGCGCTGGAACACTTGAAGCAGTACCGGCGCGCGCAGTTGGCTGTTGCCAGTTGTGGAAGGACGCGATCCCCGCGGCCGTACTACTTGCGGTATCCAGAGGCGAACGCCCCCGGCGTCGTCGCGTGCCTGCTCTAGACGCTGTGTCCAGAGAGAGAAGCGCGTGAGGACGCAACAATGAAACGCATGCTGATCAATGCGACGCAGGCAGAAGAACTGCGCGTCGCGACCGTCGACGGCCAGACCCTTTACGACATCGACATCGAGCAACCGTCGAAGGAACAGAAAAAGTCCAACATCTACAAGGGCCGGATCACACGGCTTGAACCTTCACTGGAAGCTGCTTTCGTCGAATACGGCGGCGAGCGCCACGGCTTCCTGCCGATGAAGGAAATCTCCCGGGATTACTTCCAGGCTGGCGTGGACCCCAACAAGGCGACGATCCGCGAACTCCTGCGCGAAGGCCAGGAAGTTGTCGTGCAGATCGACAAGGATGAGCGCGGCACCAAGGGCGCGGCGCTGACCACGTTCATTTCGCTCGCCGGCCGCTACATGGTGTTGATGCCGAACTCACCGACCGCCGGTGGCGTCTCGCGCCGGATCGAAGGCGACGACCGCGCCGCGCTGAAGGAAGCGATGGATCGCCTGGCAATCCCCGACGACATGGGCGTGATCATCCGCACCGCCGGCGTCGGTCGCGATGCCGAAGAGCTGCAGTGGGACCTCGATTATCTTCTCAGCGTCTGGAAAGCGATTGCCGAAGCGGCGCTGACCAAGCCGGCGCCGTTCCTGATCTATCAGGAATCGCGATTGATCATCCGTGCGTTGCGCGACTACATGCGCGCCGACATTGGCGAAATCCTGGTCGATACGCCCGAAATGTATGAAGAGGCGCATGAGTTCGTGCAGCAGGTCATGCCGCACAACCTGCGCAAGCTCAAGCATTACACCGACGACACGCCGCTGTTCAACCGTTTCCAGATCGAATCGCAGATCGAAGGCGCCTACGAGCGCAACGAGCGACTGCCGTCCGGCGGCGCCCTGGTCATCGACCAGACCGAAGCGCTGACCGCGATCGACGTCAATTCGGCACGTGCCACCAAGGGTGGCG
>JBBQTR010000033.1:0-16632 GCA_038213095.1 Lysobacterales bacterium
GACGAGCAACATATCCCAACGGCCCTGTGCCGTTCCGGTCGACGATGACTCCAGCAACAGCGGATAACGCCGCGGCGAGACGCGTTGCAGTGCGATCAGGTCGATGTCGGCCGGGAGTGATCGGGTGACGAGCATAGGCCCGCGCTTCGTCAAACGCGGCGAAACACCAGAGTACCGTTGGTGCCGCCGAAGCCGAACGAATTCGACATCGCGACATCGATATGTTGCTCGCGTGCGATGTGGGGCACGTAATCTAGGTCGCAGCCTTCGGACGGATGGTCGAGGTTGATCGTCGGCGGAATGATGCCGGTGTGCAGCGTCATCGCGGAAAACACGGCCTCAACCCCGCCGGCCGCGCCAAGCAGGTGGCCGGTCATCGATTTGGTGGAGCTGATCATGGTCTTGTAGGCGTGATCGCCCAGCGCCGCCTTGATCGCCATTGTTTCGGCCAGGTCACCTGCAGGGGTCGAAGTCCCGTGCGCGTTGATGTAGTCGATCGACGTGGCGTCGATCGCGGCATCGCGGAGCGCATTGCGCATGCAGCGTGCGGCTCCCTCGCCGCTTTCGCTGGGTGCGGTCATGTGGAAGGCGTCGCCGCTCATGCCGAAGCCGGCAAGCTCGCAATAGATGCGCGCACCACGGGCCTTGGCGCGCTCGTATTCCTCCAGCACCAGGATTCCGGCACCATCGCCCATGACGAATCCGTCGCGATCGCGATCCCAGGGCCGCGACGCCTTCTGCGGCTCGTCGTTGCGCGTCGAAAGTGCCTTCATCGCGCTGAAGCCGCCGACCGACGTTGGGGTGGTGGCGAACTCGGCGCCGCCGGCAATCATCGCATCGGCATCGCCGTACTGGATCATGCGCATCGCCAGGCCGATGTTGTGCGTGGCGGTGGTGCAGGCAGTGACGGCGGCGATATTGGGGCCTTTCGCACCCGTCATGATCGACACCTGCCCGGCAATCATGTTGATGATGGTGCTGGGCACGTAGAACGGCGAAATCTTGCGCGCGCCGCCTTCGTTGAACCTCAGCGTCGTGTCCTCGATGCCCTTCAGCCCACCGATGCCGGCGCCGATCGCAACGCCAATCCGCTCGGCATCTGCGTCGGTGATTTCCAGACCCGCGTCGCGCATGGCCATCAACGAAGCCGCCACGCCGTAGTGCACGAAGGGATCCATCTTCTTGATGTCCTTCGGCGCGATCCACACCGAGGGATCGAATCCTTTCACTTCCCCGGCGATGCGCGTAGTGAATGACGACGCGTCGAAATGCGTGATCGGGCCAATGCCCGAACGGCCGTGGATGATGCCGTCCCAACTGGACACCAGATCAATGCCAAGCGGGGACAGGATGCCCAGACCGGTAATGACGACGCGACGCTTGGACATTTTGAACTCCGACTTTTCAATCACTCGCTACATTGAAATGACGGCGCGAGCGTTCCACGTTGCTGCTTCACAAATGCGCAGGGCCGCACATGCGGCCCCAGCGTGTCACCACGTTGACGGACTCAAGCCTTGACGTGGGCCTTGACGTAATCAATTGCTTGCTGCACGGAGGTGATCTTTTCTGCATCTTCATCAGGAATTTCGCATTCGAATTCTTCCTCGAGCGCCATGACCAGCTCAACCGTATCCAGCGAATCGGCGCCCAGGTCGTCGACGAACGAAGCACTGTTGGTGACCTCGTCTTCCTTGACACCAAGCTGTTCGACCACGATCTTCTTGACGCGCTCTTCGATGCTGCTCATGGGTAATGCTCCTCCGGGGAGTCTGTTCAGACGCGTAGTGTAAGGGAAAGCCGTGACGCTCGCGCACGGGCCATGTGGACGCGCGCAAGCCATGAAGGATGTCATCAGGCCATGTACATGCCGCCATTGACGTGCAGGGTCTCGCCAGTGATATACGCCGCCGACGGGCTGGCCAGGAACCCGACTGCGCGGGCGATGTCCGCAGCTTCCCCGAGCCGCCCGAGCGCGATCTGGCCAAGCAGGCCCTCGCGTGCCGACTCCGGCAGGGCACGGGTCATGTCCGTGTCAGTGAAACCCGGGGCGACCACGTTGACGGTGATGCCGCGTGAACCGATCTCGCGCGCCAACGATTTGGAGAAGGCGATGATCCCGGCCTTCGCGGCGGCGTAGTTGGCCTGACCGGCATTGCCGGTAACGCCGATCACGGAAGCGATGCTGATGATGCGGCCCTTGCGCGCCTTCATCATGCCCCGCAACACCGCCTTGCTGGTGCGATAGACACTGGTGAGGTTGGTATCGAGGATCGCCTGCCAGTCGTCGTCCTTCATCCGTAACAGGAGATTGTCGCGCGTGATGCCGGCATTGTTGACGAGGATGGAGACAGGCCCGAACTCCGCCGCGATGGATTCGATCAATGCGTCGACCGATGCGCCATCGGTGACATCAAGCACGCGGCCATGGCCACCGGCCGCAGCGAGACGTTCGCCAATCGCGCTCGCGCCAGTTTCCGATGTCGCGGTGCCGATGACCGTCGCGCCCTGCGCGGCAAGCTCGTCGGCGATGGCCGCACCAATGCCACGACTGGCGCCGGTAACGAGGACAACTTCTCCTTGCAGCGATTGGGTCATCACGAAATTTCCTGGAGGAACGGTGGGGAATTGATCACGCGCAATTGAAAGTTAATTGTCGTTCCACGCCAGCAATGCGGCATCAAACTCTTCCGGCGTGCCAAGCGGGCGAGCATCGAAGGACTTGTCGATGCGTTTGAGCAGCCCGCACAGCACTTTGCCGGGCCCGCACTCGGCGATCTGCACTGCGCCGCGAACCGCCAGCGCCTGCATGCAGCCTGTCCACTGCACGGGCAGGTACAACTGGCGCACCAGCGCATCGCGAATAGCCTGCACGCTTCCATGCACTTGCGCGTCGACGTTCTGCACGACCGGAATACAGGGTTCATGCCATTCCAGTCCCGCCATCACTTTTGCCAGGCGATCGGCAGCGTCGCGCATCAGTGGCGTATGCGAGGGAACGCTCACCGCAAGCTTGACCGTCTTGCGCACGCCGCGTTCTGCCAACAATGCCAATGCACGATCGACGGCATCGGCATCACCACCGATCACGATCTGCCCGGGTGAGTTGTAGTTGGCAGGCACGACCACGTCTCGACCTGAGGCATCCTTGCAGGCCTGCTGCACGACGGCATCGTCGGCGCCGATCACCGCCGCCATCGCTCCGGTGCCGGCGGGCGCGGCATCCTGCATCAGTTGGCCGCGCCGTCGCACCAGTTTGGCGGCATCGCCGAGCGACAATGCATCGGCGGCCACCAGCGCCGTGTATTCGCCCAGGCTGTGCCCGGCGAGCATCCCCGGCGCAACCCCGCCCTGGCGTTTCCAAACGCGCCAGACTGCGATTCCGGCAGCGAGCAGCGCTGGTTGTGTGTATTCGGTGCGGTTGAGTTCGTCGTTTGGATTGGCTTGGCACAGCGACCACAGGTCAACCCCGGCGCCCTGCGACGCCTCGGCGAATGTTTCCTGCACGAGCGGATGGCGGGCAGCCAGTTCGGCGAGCATGCCAGGAGATTGCGAACCCTGTCCCGGGAAGACGAATGCGAGCGAGGACGAAGCTGTCATCGGCAATCTCCTTGATCAGGCGTGCACCCACGAAAGGCGCGAATGATACGGGCGGACGAACCCAGGAATGAAAACGCAGGATCCCCCCCCTGATGCGTAAGTGGCGCCTCAGTAACGCACCAGCGCCGAGCCCCACGTGAAACCGCCGCCAAAGGCTTCCAGCAGCAGCAGTTGTCCGCGCTGGACCTTGCCCGAACGCACCGCGAAATCCAGCGCCAACGGTACGGAGCCCGATGATGTATTGCCGTGCTTGTCCACCGTGACGATGACGCGCTCCATCGGCATGTCAAGGCGTTTGGCGGTTGCCTCGATGATGCGCAGGTTAGCCTGGTGAGGGATCAACCAGTCGATGTCGTGTCGATCCAGGCCATTGGCGTCAAGCGTTTCCTCGACCACCGCATCCAGCGCCTTGACCGCATATTTGAAGACGTCGTTGCCCTTCATCAGCACCCTGACACCGGCATTGTGTTCGCCGGGCTTGAAGCCGACGGAGACGCCAACCGGATTCCACAGCAATTCCTTCTTGCTGCCATCCGCATGCAGGTGCGTGCTGAGGATGCCAGTGTCGCTGTCAGCCTTGAGCACGACGGCGCCGGCGCCATCACCGAACAGTACGCAGGTGCCGCGATCGGACCAGTCGAGCATTCGCGTCAGCGTTTCCGCGCCCACCACGAGGGCCGTCTTGACGGTTCCCGACTGGATGAACTTGTCCGCCACCGTCAGCGCGTAAATGAAACCCGAACAGGCGGCATTGACATCAAACGCCGGGCAGCCGAGGGCGCCGATACGATGCTGCAGCAGGCAGGCGGTCGAAGGAAAGATGAGGTCGGGCGTGGTAGTGCCAAGCACGATCAGGTCTAGTTCGGAGGCGTCGACTCCGGCAGCTTCCAGCGCCCGCGTGGCGGCGTGGAATGCCAGGTCGCCAGTGGTTTCGCCTTCGGCGACCACGTGTCGCTCGCGGATGCCGGTGCGCGACACGATCCATTCGTCGCTGGTGTCGACGAACTGCTGCAGGTCGACATTGGTCAGGACTTTTTCCGGCAGGTAGCTGCCGGTGCCCGCGATGCGGGAGTAGGTCCGACTCGTCGTGCCCTGAACAATCGATGCCCGGCCCGCGACCTGCTCACTCATGCGCGATCCCATGGTTGTGCTGTGGGGCAAAAGGGAAACCGTGGATCTTGCTGACCGTCGCGTGATGGTCGCGATCCCGCATGGATTGGTCCCGAAGGATCAATCTTCCTCGGCGACCCGGGTCTTCGGCACGATCACCTGCTTGCCGCGGTAATACCCGTCGGCGGTGATGTGGTGGCGGATGTGGGTTTCGCCGGAAGTCTTGTCTGTCGACAGTTGCTTTGCACTCAGCGCGTCGTGAGCGCGGCGCATGCCCTTGCGGGACGGGGAAACACGGGATTTCTGGACTGCCATGGGAGTGCTCCAACCTTCAATTCGATTCTGCGTCGATGCCCGGTAGGCCGGGTCAATCGTCCTGCTTCTTTTTATCCGTCAACGCCTTCAACGACGCAAATGGATTGGCTTGCGCCCGCTCTTCTTCCCGCACCGGCCAGTCCGCTTCCATCGCCTGCGTGCCGGGCATTGCGGGAACCACCGGGACGGCGAGGATCAACTCGTCCTCCACCAGCTCCGCCGGCCTCAGCATGCCGTCATCGGGCATCAGCAGCGGCTCGTAACCTTCCGGCAAACCCGCCTCGTCGGCCTCGTCGCGGATCAACCCGAGCCGTTGCACCAGAGTCACCGGATGCAGGAACCGCTGCAACGAGCGCTGGCATTCCAGCGGCAACGCGGCATCGATCCGCAACTCGACATAGGGCACCTGCAATGAATCGCGATCGAACTCAAGCGCGAAGCTGACGGTGCCTTCGCCATCCTTGAATGGGTCATCGCACAGTGCATCGCGCAGGCGCAACATCGATGACAACGGCAGCGTGCCTTCGAAACTCCGCCGCGCCGCTACCATGCGCCAAGCGTCCAGGACTTCAGGTACCCGAGGCTCAGGCGACACAACAGGCAATTCAGCGAACATAAGCGGCGGAATGGTAGGCCTCGAGGCCTTCCCTGTCAAACCATCGCTCACCCCCGAACCCTACGTCAAAGCCGCCCACGGCTCGAATTTGCCCCGCGCCGGGGGCCACGGCAGACTGCAGGACCCGCCTGCCCGGAGCGCCCGCTTGGCCATCGTCGTGTTGCTGCTGCTGATCGCCGTCCTCGCCGCGGGTCTTGCATGGCGTGCGCGGCAGCGTAGCGCGCGTCGCCAGCGTGCCATGACGCAAGTACTGGACGCCGCCGATGCACTCGAGGAACGCCTGCGCACCGCGCGCGTGGAGATCGAGTCGATTGTTGGCAGCGACGAAAATCCTGTACGCGACGCCATGCAGGAAATGCTGCGCCAGCGGCTGTGGCTTCAGCAGCATGGGATCGATGCCTCGCTGGACCAGCTGATCGCGGTGCGCGATTCAATCGAAGCCGCCCGCCAGCGGATTGACCAGCAGCTGCTCGAAATCGAACGTGCGCGGACACTCATTTGAGCGCAACCACCTTCCCGGCAAAGCGTGCGGACGAAGGCTTGCCCGGCTGACATGGCTGCGCGGCTGATCCTTGCATCGACCTCCCCGTACCGTCGCGAACTGCTGGAGCGACTGCGGCTGGATTTCGATATCGCCGCGCCAGATGTGGAGGAAACCCGGCTGCCGGGAGAGCCTCCACGCACCCTGGCAATGCGTCTTGCTGCGGCAAAAGCCACGGCGATCTGCGCGCATCATCCCAGCGCATGGGTCATCGGCTCCGATCAGGTTGCGACGTTCGATGACCACGTCCTGGGCAAACCCGACACGCGTGATGCCGCCATCGGGCAGCTTGCCGCCATGTCCGGGCGCAGCGTCGAGTTTTTCACCGCCGTGTGCGTGAGCCACGCCGATGGGCCTGCCTTCGACGCAATTGACAGCACCATCGTGCAGTTCCGCCTTTTATGTGGGGAGGAAATCGGCCGCTACATCGACGCAGAGCAGCCGTTCGATTGCGCGGGAAGTTTCAAGGCTGAAGGGCTGGGAATCACGCTGTTCGAAGCCATCGAGTCAGGCGACCCCACGGCCCTGATCGGGTTGCCGTTGATCGCCACTGCCCGTTTGCTGCGGAAGGCTGGATTCGCGCTTCCGTAGTGTTGGGCTGCTTCATCACTGGATGGTGATGGGTTGTTCGCTCCAGTCCTCGACACTGCCATCGCTGCCATGCAGCCGCAGGCCAAGCCAGTGACGGCCACTACTGAAGCCAGCCGCATCGATGTGGGCACGAAAGCCGACATGCGGATGATGAGGATCGTTGGAGATCGGCCACAAGGCTTTTGGCCCGCCATCCAGCGCTCCGTAAGTGGCCCGCGCCACGAAGTGGCCATCAAGCAGGATGTCGACTTGATCCAGGCCTACGCCATCCTTGAATGCCCATCCGGACACATCGAAGGATCGCGCTACCTGAGCCTCGGCAGCCGGACGGTCCAACCACGCCATCGCCGGCGTCGTGCATGGGCCCGACGTCGTTGTCTTTCCCATGGCGAGCAGCAGGAAGCGCTGGCTTCCGTGATCCACGTTGACGACCTGTGCCGGTGGCAGCGGCCCGACCTGCGCGCACAACGCATGGTACTGCTGCAGAAGACTCCTGAACGGGACTTCGGACACACCGACTACCAGCAGCGCTGGGTGCGCGCCGATATCGCGTCGGTTCTGGACATCAAGGCCCCACAGTTTCAGTTGCGGCGCGCGTCCGTGCTTGCGATTGAGCGGATGCGGCAACACGGCGATGTATGGATCGTCCAGCGCGAACCCGAGCTCGGCGCCGACCTTGAAATCGTCGGCGATGATTCGCGTCTCCGGCGGCATCGTTGCGCGCAGTTGTCGCACGGCGCGCGCCAGCGGCGTCCATCCTGCGAAATTGTTCGGATACCACTTGGCCGCCGCGGTCTGTGCACGCAGCGACGGCACCGATACCGCGGCGTAATAACCAAGCATGACGACCAGGCCCGATGCGGCAAGTGCCGTCGTCGATATGCGTAACCAGCGCGGCCATGTCAGCAACAAGGACGGCAACAGTGGCAGCAACGCCACATAACCAGGTAGCGGCCAATGGAAACTGACGCGTTCGGTATCAGCGAAGAATCCGAGCACGAAAAATCCCACAACCATGAGCGCACCGAACCACGCGAAATAACGCGCGACAAGCGGATTGTCATCGCGCCGATGTCGCCATGCCGAGGCCACCAGCGCGACAAACAGCAGCGGGGTCACCAGCAACGCCTGGATCAGCACGAACCAGATGCCGCTGGCGTGGAAGGCCCACGGATGGCGATCGATCAACTGGAAACGCAATCCAGCCTCGGCATTGCCCATGTTCCAGGCCAGCAATGGTGTCCACGCCGCAGCACCAAATGCGATCGCGACCAGGATGCGTGGATCGCGCAATGCCTGCCGCCCCTGCGGAATCAGCAGTAGCGCCAGGAATCCAACGCCGACCACCGCGATGAACCGGTAGTGGCTCAGCGCACCGATCGCCAAGCCCACGGCCAGTTCCAGCGCCACGGTGGCGGATACTCCCCGCAACATGCGCGTGCCGGCATCCAGGCACAGCAATGTCGCGAAGGTCATCGCGGCGTCCGGCAGCGCCAGCAGGCCGAGCGTGCCGGCCAGCGGTAGCAACATCGCGAAGACACCCGCCTGCCAACCCTGCGTGGCGCCGAACTCGCGCGCGGTGATCCGCGCGACCAGCCATGGCAGGCAGGCGGCGGTCAGCAGGAACGGCGCGCGCAACGCAAAGGTATTGTCGCCACCGATCGACACGCCCAGCCGCGTCAACCACGCCGTCAGCCCCGGCAGGTCGGAATACGCCCACGCCAGGTGCTGGCCTTCCTGCCAGTAGAACGCTTCATCGACGAACAATGGCAAGTGCGCCGCCAACACCAGTTTGGCTAGCAGCAGCAGGGACCACAGGCCGACAAAACAATTCCGCGCTCGCACCTCGTTCCGCATCCGTTCGCGCCTCGTTACACTCGATGGACTGGCCCGTTGGGCCGGCTTCAGGATGCGCTGCGCGCTGTGGATACGCTCACTCCATCGTGAGCGGCATCGCAGCAGTGTCGGCATCATCTGCGATCCGATTCTGACCGAGGTGCGCATGTCCGCAACGCCCGTGGCCACCAATATGCTAACCGACGACCTGCGCGAGGTCCTGAAGCAGGCATTGGCGCAGGTCAATACGCTCGTGCTCGGCAAGCCACAGGAGGTGCGTCTGGCGTTCGTCGCCTTGCTGTCCGAAGGGCATCTGCTGATCGAAGACCTCCCGGGCCTGGGCAAGACCACGCTTGCGCACGCCTTGGCTGCCACCCTCGGCCTGGGCTTCCAGCGCGTGCAATTCACCTCCGACCTGCTGCCGTCGGACATCGTCGGGGTGTCGGTGTTCGATGCGCAGGCGCGGCGTTTCGAGTTCCATCCAGGCCCTGTCTTCGCGCATGTGCTGCTGGCCGACGAGATCAATCGCGCGCCGCCACGCACGCAAAGTGCTTTGCTTGAAGCCATGGCCGAGCACCAGGTGACAGTGGATGGCGTCACGCGCCCCCTGCCCGATCCGTTTTTCGTGATCGCCACGCAGAATCCGGTGGATCTTGCCGGCACCTATCCGTTGCCGGATTCGCAACTGGATCGTTTCCTGCTGCGATTGACGCTTGGTTATCCGGGTGAGGAGGCCGAGCTCGCACTGCTGGCAGGCAGCGATCGGCGGGACCTGATCGCAAAAACGAAACCGCTGTTGAGTGCAGTCGACGTGCTGGCACTCCGCCACGCGGTCAGTGATGTGCATGCCAGCGATGCGTTGATCGGTTACGTACAGGCGTTGATGACCCGCAGCCGGCAACATCCTGGCGTTCGCGTGGGCTTATCGCCGCGTGCAGGCATCGCGCTGCTGCGGGCGTCGCGCGCCTATGCGCTGCTGCTCGGTCGTACGCACGTGTTGCCCGAAGACGTGCAGGCGCTGTTCTCGGCAGTTGCCGCCCACCGGCTGGTCGCCGATGCCGACGCCGGCAATCACGGGGCGCTGGCGAAAGCGATCCTGCATGCGGTGGCGGTCGACTGAATGTTCACCGCCCCGAGGCAACGATTGCGTCGTCGGCTAGAATTGTTGGCGCGTCCGCGCCAGCCGGAATCGCTGCCGGTGTCCTTCGATCGTCGCCGCGTCTATATCCTGCCTACGCGTTTCGGCCTGTTTTTCGCGCTGCTGTTGCTCGCTATGTGGCTGGGCGGTCTCAACTACAACAACAATCCAGCGCTGATGCTCGGCTTGCTACTGGCCGGCGCAGCCAACACCAGCCTGCTTGCCGCGCATCTGCAGCTAACTGGATTGCAGATCACCGCGATTGGCGCTGAACCCGTCCCGGCGGGCGCGCCGCTGGAACTGCGCGTAAATGCGCGCGCCGAGCCTGGCCGCCAGCGACGTGGCCTGCGCGTTGAGTGCGAAGGCGTCGCGACGATCCTGTCGCTGGTCGATGGCAATGGGCAGGCGACGCTGTCGCTGCCGACGCATCAGCGCGGCTGGCTCGATGCGGATCGCATGCGCATTTCCACCACGCGTCCGCTCGGGTTGGCCCGCGCCTGGGCCTATGTCTGGCCGGACGCGCCATTGCTGGTCTACCCCGCGCCGGAACCGCATGGGCCACCGTTGCCCGAAGGCGCAGGTGCGAATGCGCTGGCACGGTTACGCCCCACCGGCGATGACGTGCATCACTTGCGCGCCTACCGGCGTGGCGACGCGCGCCGCGCGATTGCGTGGAAGCCGTCGGCACGCCGCGACGCGTTGCTGGTGCGCGAATACGAGCAGCCACTGGGCGCCGATGTGGTCCTCGACTGGCGGCAACTTGCAGCACTCCCCTACGAAGCGCGCATCCGTCGACTTGCACGCTGGGTTGACGAGGCTGAGCGCGACGGCCGCCGTTACCGGCTCGACCTTCCCGGCCAACCTTCACTAGGTCCGGCGTCGGGAATGCAACATCGCCACGCTTGCCTGCGCGCATTGGCACTCCTGCCTGCAGGCACCACCGCAAGCGCGACCGGCTGACACATGGCGCGCTCGGTTGCACTGGATCGACAAAGCCGTCTGTGGTCATTGATGGCGGCCGCCGCCTGCCTGGTGCCATTGCTGCTGCAATTGCCGGCGCGGCTGGGCCTCGGGATCGGCATCGCCGGAGTCGCGGTTGCAGCCGTGTCATGGCGAAGACCCTTGCCTGCGCTGCTGCGCTTGTTGCTGGCGGCGGGATTGATCGGCGCGGTGTTGACCCTCTCGCATTTCGCATTCGGACGCGACACTGGTTGCGCGTTACTGGCCGCGATGCTGGCGATCAAGCCGTCGGAAACCTTCACCCTGCGCGATGCGCGCAGCCTGCTCGGGTTCGCGTTGTTCGCACCGTTCGCAACGTTCCTGTTAGACCAGGGGCCGCTGTCGCTGGTCCTCGGCTTAATCGGTGCGACGCTTGCGCTCGCTGCACTGCTGCGCCTGACGGAACTGGAAACCGGCGACAGTCGCCATCCGCTGCCGGCCTGGCATCGCTTCACTGCAGTGTGGAAGCTGGTTGCCATCGGGCTGCCGCTGGCGCTGGCTGCGTTCTGGTTGTTTCCGCGGCTTGCAACACCGCTATGGGGCGTGCCACAGCGCGCGATGGCGCGACCAGGATTGTCCGATCACATGGCGCCCGGCGAATGGGTCGACCTGCTCAACGACGACAGCACGGCACTGCGTGTGCAGTATTTCGGGCGCACGCCAGCGATGACGCAGATGTACTGGCGCGGGCCGGTGCTATGGAATTTCGATGGCCGCATTTGGACGCAACCACAATGGTTTCGCGGTATTCCGGCTGCTGCTATCACTGCCGGACGCACGATCTGGGATTACAGCATCGAAATCGAGCCCACCGATGGCCGCCAACTGGTCGCGTTGGATTTACCGACCGCCGCGCCGCCAGACACGCAGCTATCGCTCGACTACGGTTTATACGTCGCGCACCCGCTATCGGCATTGACACGCTGGCGCATCCAGTCGGCGCCGCCGGTCGCCTTCGAACCCGTGCTCAAGCACACCCTGCGCGGCATGGCGCTCGCCCTGCCCGATGGCTACAACCCGCGCACGCTGGCATTGGGACGGCAATGGCGTCGCGAGGCCGGCAACAACGGCGCAGCTGCCGACCAGGCCATCGTGGAGCGCGCTATGAGCATGATCCGCAAAGATTTCGTGTACACCTTGGCAACGCCATTGCTGGGGCGCAATTCGGTCGATGAATTCCTGTTCGACCAGAAGGCCGGGTTCTGCGAACACTTCAGTTCGGCCTTCGTCGTGCTGATGCGTGCGGCCGGGATTCCGGCCCGCGTGGTGACGGGTTATGTGGGCGGCTACCGTAATCCTATTGGCGACTATTGGCAGGTGCGCCGTTCCGACGCCCATGCGTGGGCGGAAGTCTGGCTGCCCGGTCGCGGCTGGGTGCGCGAAGACCCCACCGCCGCAGTGGCACCCGAGCGCATCTACGACACGCTGGCCGATCGGGCGCCGGGCGCGGATGGGTTGTTCGGAGGTCTGTTGCCAACGCCGGTGTTCAACGCCAGCGACTGGTTGCGTCGTGGCTGGAACGATTTCGCACTTGGCTTCGACGCCGCTCGCCAGCGGCAATTGCTGCGTCCGCTTGGCCTGGACCACATCGATTCCGGGCGCCTGATCGGCCTGTTCATCGGCGCCGCATCACTGGCCGTGCTGTGGATGGCGTGGCTGACGGCGCGCGCCGAACGCGAACGCGATCCGGTGCTGCGCGCCTGGCACCGGCTCGCAGCGCGTTATGCGCGACGAGGGTTGGCCCGCGAACCCGACGAGCCGGCCACTGATTGGGCTGAACGGGTCAGCCTTGTGCGTCCTGCCGACGCGACGGCGTTAAGGCAACTTAGCCTGCGTTTCAACAATTGGCGGTACGCTGGCAGGAAATCCGGCGACCAGGCTGACAGCTTGATCCGCGCACTGCGCCGGCATCGTCCCGTACCGTGAAATGACTGCACTGATCGGAGCCTAAAATGAAAACCCAGCCACTGAACAAACCAATGGTCGCGGTCGCGCTTGCCACCGCGTTGCTTGTAGGCTGTGCGTCGGAGCCCAAGCCCCTGCAGGGCCAGTTCGTCACCATCACCCCACGCCAGGCGGTCGAGCACGACAGCACCAATACAGTCGTGCGCTGGGGTGGGCGCATCGTCGCGGTCGAGCCCGACGAGAACCGTACCTGTTTTGAAATGCTATCGACCGGACTTGATGTCTCCGGTCGTCCGTACTGGTCCAGCGACGCTGTCGGTGGACGTTTCATCGCCTGCCGCACCGGTTTTTACGACCCGGCCCTGTTCGAGAAAAACCGCGAGGTCACGTTCACCGGACGCGTCGACGGCTACGAGAACCGACGGATCGGCGGCTACGATTACCGCTTCCCGCGGGTCGCAGCGGACGTGGTGTACCTGTGGCCGGTGCGCGAACGCGTCAATGTGATCACCCGCCCCGCGCCGTGGCCCTGGTGGGGCTGGTGGTAAGTTTTTCTGATTTACGATCCCAGCGGTAGCCGGAACCGTTCGCTCCTTACACCCCGTAGTCGGGAATGAGAAGCAGGGCCAAATCTTACTTCGTGATTCCAAACCGACCCAACGGCGCGCCCGCCAGTAAATGCAGATGCAGCTGGAACACCGTCTGCCCTCCATCGCCATTGCAATTGATCACCACCCGATATCCGTCTTCCGCAAAGCCTTCACGCTTGGCATAACCAGCGGCCGCGATCGCCAGCCGCCCGACGAGATCCGCTTGCGTGGATTGCAGGTCGTTGAGCGTAGCGATGGACGCTTTCGGCACGAACAGCACGTGCACCGGGGCCTGCGGCGCGATGTCGCGGAATGCGATCATCTGATCGTCCTCGTACACGATGTCCGCCGGGATTTCCCGTTGGATGATCTTGTCGAAAATAGTGTTGATGGTCATGAGTGGCCTCCTTGATGGAGCACGAATCATCCTCCAGGGCGCTAAGGCATCTCGCTGCGACTGCCAAACGCATGCGAGAGCGTGCCGCGATCCACGTATTCAAGCTCGCCGCCCAACGGCACGCCATGGGTCAGGCGGCTCGGTCGCACGCGCTGATGGCGTGCGAGTTGCGCGAGGTAATGCGCCGTCGCTTCACCTTCGACAGTCGGGTTGGTGGCGATGATCAGTTCCTGCACCTCGCCCTCTGCCAGGCGCGCTGATAGCTGGTCCAGGCCAAGCTCGCGCGGCCCGATACCATCGAGCGGACTCAATCGTCCCTGCAACACGAAATATAACCCGCGATAGCCGGTCGCCTGTTCGATCGCCAACCGGTCAGCGGGCGACTCCACCGCGCACAGCAGCTGCGCATCGCGACTTGCGCTGGCGCAGGTCGCGCATAGTTCGCTTTCGCTGAAATCGCGGCACCGTACGCAATTGCCGATGCGCTCCACGGCTTCACCCAAGGCTCCAGCAAGGCGCCTGCCACCTTCCCGCTCGCGCTCCAGTACGTGGTAGGCCATACGCTGTGCGGTTTTCTGCCCAACGCCGGGAAGAATGCGGAAGGCTTCGATCAGTTGCTCAAGTAGTGAGGATGTCATGGTGTGCAGGAACGCCTCAGAACGGCAGCTTCATCCCCGGCGGTATCGGCATGCCGGCAGTCGCCGCGCCCATCTTTTCCTGGGAAGCGGCATTCGCCTTGCTGACAGCATCATTGAACGCAGCGGCGATCAGGTCTTCGAGCATTTCCTGGTCGGACAACACGCCCGGATCGATACGCACCTTGCGGCACTCCATGCGTCCCGTGATCGTGACGCTGACCATGCCGCCGCCGGCACTGCCGGTGACTTCGACATTGGCGAGTTCTTCCTGCGCGCGATGCATGTTTTCCTGCATCTTCTGCGCTTGCTGCATGAGTTGGGCGATGTTTCCGCGCATGACTGGGTGCTCTCACTCTTCAAAAGGTCGGATGGAATCGGGCACGACGGTCGCGCCATGCTGATGGATCAGCTGCTGCACGCCGGCATCGGCAAGGAATGCCGATTCGGCCGCCACCTGGCGCGCATCGCGTTCGCGTGAACTTCGCTGGTGCAGGGTTTCGCTGCTGGACGGTGCGCTCTCGAACCGGATTTTCAGCGGGGCCCCGAGCGCCGTTTCCAACGTATCGGCGAGGGTCTTTACCAGGCTCGGCACGTTCAGGTGGTCGTCCGTCGCCGATAGCGACAAGCGCAGGATGCCCGCGTCGCATGCGACAAATCCGGCGTGGGCGGCAAGTTCACGCACCGGTCCGCGCAGGGTCGAAACCAGCGTCAACCACTTTTCGGCATCGAGTGCGACGTCAATGGCGATAGGCGGGGTTTCTACATCCGCTTGCACCGGTGTCTGTGGCGCGGCGACCACAATTTGCGCGACGGGTAGTGGCGCAGTAGGCATGACAGTCCGCGCTTGCTGCGCAGGCACTGCCGAACGCGCAGTGCGCGGACCCTGCCCTTCTGCCAGCGCCGCCTTGGCGCTGGAGGCACTGGACACACGCGGCGTCGAATTTGCCGGTGCTGCATGAGCATTTTCACCTGTCGGCCGAAATGCCAGCATGCGAAGCATCGCCATCTCGAATCCCGCGCGCGCACTTGGCGCCAGCGGGAGGTCGCGACGGCCATTCAGCGCCATCTGGTACCACAGCTGTACCAGCTCGGGTCGCAGTTGCGCAGCAAGCGCGTCCACATCGATGCCGTCAGCGTCGATCTGCACCGTCGGCACCAGCTGTTTGACCTGTACGCGATGCAACGCATCGGCAAAGGCATCCAGCACCCCATTCCAGTCGGGAGATAACTCGGCCAATTCGGCGATTTCCGAAAGCAGCAACTCGCCGTCGCCCGCACCCAGTGCCGCGAGCAGGGCCGCGACGCGGCTGCGATCGACCGTACCGAGCATCTCCCCCACTGCCGTATCGGTGAGCGTCGCGCCCGCACCGGCATAGGCAATGGCCTGATCGAGCAACGACAACCCATCGCGCAGGCTGCCATCGGCAGCTTTGGCTAGTTGGCGAACAGCGCCTGGCTCGACTGCAATGCCTTCGGCTTGCAGGATCATGTCGATCTGCCCACCGATCTGTTGCTCATCCAGCCGCTTGAGGTTGAACTGCAGGCAGCGGGACAACACGGTGACCGGAAGCTTTTGCGGATCGGTCGTGGCCAGCAGAAACTTGACGTGACCCGGCGGCTCTTCGAGCGTTTTCAACAATGCATTGAATGCCGGCTTGGACAGCATGTGGACTTCGTCGATCAGGTAAACCTTGACCCGGCCGCGCGACGGCATGTACTGCGCATTCTCGATGACTTCGCGCACGTCATCGACACCGGTGTTGGAGGCAGCATCGATTTCCAGCAGGTCCATGAATCGTCCGGCATCGATGTCGCGGCACGAGTTGCATTCGCCGCAGGGTTCGGCCGACGTGCCGCGTTCGCAATTCAGCGATTTGGCGAAAATCCGTGCAATGGTCGTCTTGCCGACTCCACGCGTGCCACTGAACAAAAACGCGTGGTGGACGCGCCCGCTGTCGAGCGCATTGGTCAGCGCGCGGACGACATGCTCCTGTCCGACCAGTTCTGCAAAACGCTTCGGGCGCCACTTGCGGGCGAGGACGAGATAGGACATGCGACCATTCTGCCGTGCCGAACGAAAATTTGTCGCGCTTGGATCAAATTCTCCGGGCGGCCCGGTGCAAAGCGCCGTCGCGTGCTCCCGGATCCGGTTGCAACGGTTCAAGAATGTGCCGATGGCTGGGCCTACGCGTGGATTTTCTTGTGGAGGCCCGTTGCGGCGGCTAGAATTGCCGGCCCTGATGCTGGTGTCCGGAATCAGGGTTCCAGCGGAGAGGTGTCCGAGCGGTTGAAGGAGCACGCCTGGAAAGTGTGTAAGCGTCTAAACCGCGCTTCGCGGGTTCGAATCCCGCTCTCT
>JBBQTR010000034.1:0-16594 GCA_038213095.1 Lysobacterales bacterium
CCGTGCATCAGCAATACGAGGCCGGGGCGTTGCCCCCAGTGCGGCATTTAAGGCCTCCGCCGATGCATGCCACGGCCCCGACACCGGTCATGACGGCAAACCCCGCGACCGCCATGTCGTCCCTACCCGCCGATTTGCCGCTGGTGTCCCACACCCCCGCTCCAGTAGCGATCGCACCTTCGACGCCTGCTGCGGTATCGGACAGCACTGTCCTGCACCTGTCTGACCTGACCATCGATCAGCGCAGGAGTCTTCCGCCACTGAAGCTAAGCATGCATATGTGGAATGACGACCCCTCGCAGCGCTTCGTCATCGTCGATGGCACCCGACTGCACGAAGGCGATCGCATTGGCGAAGCCATCGTCACAGCGATCACGACCGACGGCGTGATACTCGACTGGAACGGTCGACGCCTCAAATTGCCGATTCGCTGACCACAAGCCGTTTCAGCGGGCCCGTGTCGGAAGTCGATCCATCCAGAATGAACGCAGCTGCAACGTACGCGTATTGCGCGAACCGTTAGGCGTGTATTCCGGTCTCAATAGGACAGTGGCGCAAAGACCGCGGAAAGACTTCCTGAACGCCTTTGCGTGTCGCGCATCTTCTACCGCCCAACGGACGTATTTCATCTTATGAACAACCTATCGAAGCTGCCCACTCCTTCCGGCGTGACCCGGCGCAATTTCATGACGACTTCCACGCTGGCGTTGACAGCACTGGCCTTGGGTTGTGCACGCAAGAGCGAAGCAGCCGCGCCCGCCAATGCAGCGGCGAAGTCCACGCCCGGCAAAGTCACGCTGGTGGAGTTTTCCAATGACGGCAAGCGCCTGAAGACCGTCCTTGTCGACAAAGTCGTGAAGAGCGAAGCCGAATGGCGCAAGCAACTCTCGCCGCTGTCCTACGACGTCACCCGCAATGCCGGCACCGAGCGCGCCTACAGCGGGGCGTTGCTCAACGTGCATGACAAAGGCGTATTCCGTTGCCTGGACTGCGACACTGCGTTGTACGACTCGGCGACCAAGTTCGAATCCGGGACCGGCTGGCCGAGCTTCTGGCAGCCGATCGACAAACACAACGTCGTGGAATCCGGCGACCACATGTTCGGGATGACCCGCACCGCGATTTCCTGCCCGCGTTGTGATGCGCACCTGGGTCACGTGTTCGATGACGGCCCCAAGCCGACCGGCTTGCGCTACTGCATGAATTCGGCCGCACTCAAATTCGCCAAAGCCTGAGGTTTTCCACCACATTCGCACCACATCCATTGGAGCCTGCAAATGCGTACCAAGTCTTTCGTCCCCAGCAAATCCCTGCTCGGCGTTGCTCTGCTCGCGGGCCTGATTGCATGCAGTTCTGGATTCGCTCGCAGCAAGCCTGTCTCGCTACCCGATGCCAAGGTCGATGTCCCCGCCGTCAAGGGCGACCAGACCGCCGTGTTTGCGGGCGGCTGCTTCTGGGGCGTGGAAGCCGTCTTCGATCACGTCAAGGGTGTCAAGCAGGCGACCTCGGGCTACAGCGGTGGCGATGCCAACACCGCCAATTATGAAACCGTCAGCACCGGCCGCACCGGCCACGCAGAGTCGGTCAAGGTCGTCTACGATCCCACCAAAGTCAGCTACGGCCAGCTGCTGAAGATCTATTTCTCGGTCGCGCACGATCCGACCCAGCTCAACCGCCAGTCGCCGGACAGTGGCACGCAATATCGTTCGGAGATCTACACCACCAACGCCGCACAGCAGAATGTTGCCAATGCCTATATTGCGCAGCTGGGTGCAGCCAAGGTGTTTTCGGCCCCGATTGTCACCAAGGTCGAACCGCTCAAGGCGTTTTATCAGGCCGAAGGCTATCACCAGAAATACCTGAGCCTGCATCCGAACGAGCCGTATATCGTCTTCAACGACGCGCCCAAGGTGGTGGAGCTCAAGCAGATGTTCCCCGCCCTTTACAAGGGTTGATTTGACTGCTTGCATGAAGGACGCGTCGCTGCGAGGCTGACGCGACCTTTCTCCTTGCGATCAACCATGCCGCTGATCCGTTTTGTCCTGGACCGCGATCACGTTGCGCTCAACCAACTGCTGAAACTTGCCGGCGCCTGCGACAGCGGCGGCGGCGGCAAAGCCGTTGTCGCCAGCGGCGCAGTCACCGTGGATGGCAACGTCGAATTGCGCAAGACCTGCAAGATTCGTGCGGGCCAGGTGGTTGGATTGGGCGATATCCGAATCGAAGTCGCGGATTCCTGACCCTCTGTGATGTTTTCCCCCTTGACGCGAATCATGTCCTTGACGAGCGCAGATCGTGCTCGACTCAATCGCGCTGGGGAAACCAGATGGACTACCTTGTCGAGCTGGATTGCAATGCTGCGATCCATGTGAAAACAGACGTGCGCCAGCGCTTTGGCATTCTGCTTGAGCAGCATCGCAAGATCGTTTTCAAGGTCTCCAACACCTACGCGCGCAGCCCTGAGGATCGTGCCGATCTCGCACAGGAAATCGCCACGCAATTGTGGCGCGCATACCCACGATTCGATCCGCAGCGGACGTTTTCGACCTGGATGTATCGGATCGCACTCAACGTGGCGATCTCGCACGTGCGCAGCACCGCGCAGCGCCTTCGTCATGCAGCACCATTGGACGAAAGCCTCGACGAACCGGGTTTCGATCCCCATGACCATGAAACCAACCAGCAGGTGCGCGCGCTGCGTCGCTTCATTGCGCAGCTCGAACCCCTCAACCGTGCGCTGCTTCTGTTGTACCTGGAAGACCGCAGCCACCTTGAAATCGCTGAAATCCTCGGCATCACGCAGACCAACGTCGCCACCAAGATCAGCCGTCTCAAGCAGCGCATACGCGACGACCTCACCAAGGGAGATTGACGATGGACAGGACCATGGAACTCGACGACCTAAAGCAAGCCTGGCAGACGCTGGATCGCCGGCTGGAACAACACAACGCACTCAACCTGCATCTGTTCAAGGAAAACCGACTCGCCAAGGCAAAGGCAGGCTTGAGGCCACTCGCGTTCGGCCAAGGCATGCAGCTCGCGGTGGGCGTGCTGATGACAGCGGTATTCGCACCCTTCTGGATCCGGCATTTCGGCACGCTGCATCTGATGGTCTATGGGCTGTCGCTGCATCTCTATGCGTTGATGTTCATCGTGTTCGCCGCACGCGACCTGTTCATGCTGGGCCGAATCGATCATGACGCTCCGGTGCTGGAGATCCAGAGACGACTGGCGACATTGCGCGCCTGGCGTATTCGCAGTGGGCTGTGGTTCGCCATTACCGGCTGCTTCATCTGGACGCCGCTGATGCTGGTTGTCTTCTACTGGCTGGGTGCGGACGTGTGGGTCAACACGCCATCGGTCGTGTACTGGTTCATTGCCAGCAGCTTCGCGTGCCTCGGACTTTCATACGCGCTGGTTCGTCTGTCGCGTCGCCCGGGTCGCGATTCACTCGCCCGCTACCTCAACGACAGCTCCACTGGTCGCAGCCTGAGCCGCGCACAGGCAATGCTGGACGAGATTGCGCAATTCGAGCGGGTGTGAGCGCGGACGATGGCCGCATCAATCCAGGTGCGACGCGTCATGCCCGCGATTGCGCCCTACCCAAGCATCCATGCGACCGGACAGCCATTTGATTGCCCGTGAAAAACGGCCGCGGCGGGTCTTGCGATCCACCGCCGCCGCATCGACCAGCCATGCCACCTGGATTACGCGTCGCTCGCCTTCGTACGGCAGGTGCCCATGGAAGGAGTTGTCGGTGCGACGAAACGCGGTCAACGTCCCGTAGACCGGAGGAATCTCGGGAGCGACCAGCGCCTGGATGTCATTGCCGCTTGACAGGAATCGAAGGCAGCCCGCGTGTGATGGTGCCCAGTCCGGATTGAGATACAACAGCGCGCTGGCGACCTTCGACTGGCTGTCGGTATGGATGGTGCCGTGACGCAGGTTGAGCGCGCGGCAAATGGTGACGAGCACCGGATATTGCGACAGGTGCTCGATTCCCAGCAGGTTGCCGATGCGATCGGCGAACGCGGAAGACGTCAGTTCGCCGACCAGCGACTGCATGGCCGGCCCGCAGTCGCTGTCGGCGTACGGAAAGAATCCGGCGCCGCGGTAGCGCGGGAACGCGTCCCCCAGCGCCTGCTCGGTACCATGGTCGAGCACATCCTGGGCAATCAGCACGGGAAACGGTGCGGTGTCGACCACCGTCGAGGCCGTGATGCGATCGGCAAGCAGGGTCATCATCGCTCCATGCTCAGAACAGTGCTGCCAGCACCTTGAGCAGGCCCACCAGTGACACTGCCCAGGCGAGCGTGCGCACATAGGGGATGCCGGCGGCATACAGCGGGACATAGACCACGCGCGCCCAGAAATACAACTGCACGCCCAGCGCAGTCGCGGCATTGGCGCGCCCTGTCAGCGCCACCGCCAAAACCCCCGCGACGAAGAACGGGAATGTCTCGAGGAAATTGAGGAAAGCGCGATGCACGCGGGCCGCCACGCCGGTCAGCGGTGCCGGTTCGCCATCGCGCGCGCTGACATTCCATTTCAAGCCACGCTGCGCGGTCACCAGGGTCGCGTCCAGGACCAACTGCACAAGCCCCAATGCACTGGCCCAGGCCAACATCTGGATTTCTGGAATCAACTCCATTGTCGTCGTCATGTCTTGTTCCCTTTTGATGGAAGGCTTGCCGGATGGAGGAAGACTAACGGGTTTTGGCTTGTCGTTTCACCGTCCGTCGATGGATCCGCGCTAGACTCCGCTGTCGCTCCAAGCCCGGCGCTTCATTCACTTCACGATGTCAGACGACGACCCCGACCTTAGTTCCGAGCCGGAAATTCCCGAAAAACGGCGTTCCTGGCTGGACCGTATTGGTTCGATGCTCTCCGGGGAGCCGTCCACGCGCGAGGATCTTGTCGAATTGCTGCGCGATGCGCAGGCCGATGGGCTGATCGCAGCCGACACGTTGCGCATGATGGAAGGTGCGATCGCGGTGTCCGATCTCACCGTCGGGGACGTCATGATCCCGCGGGCGCAGATGATCGCGCTGTCGGCCGACGAACGCTTCCTGACGTTGATGAAGCAGGTGGTTGAATCCGGCCATTCCCGCTTCCCGGTGCATGGTGAACAGCGCGATGAGATCCTGGGAATTCTGCTGGCGAAAGACCTTCTGCGGGGCGTGGTCGCCGATCATGATCCCGAGCACGGCACCGGCAAGGTGCGCGAGTTGCTGCGTCCGGCGGTGTTGATCCCGGAATCGAAAAAACTCAACGTACTGCTGCGCGAGTTCCGGCAGTCCCGTAACCACATGGCGATCGTCATCGACGAATATGGCGGCGTCGCCGGCCTGGTCACGATCGAAGACGTCCTGGAGCAGATCGTCGGGGATATCGACGACGAGCACGACGAGGCCGAAGACACCACTGCATTGATCGCGGCCCAGGCCGACGGTCAATTCGTGGTGGATGCACTGACGCCGATCAGCGATTTCAACGCACGCTTCGGCGCCGATTTCGATGACGACGAATACGACACGATTGGCGGCCTTGTTACGGCCGCGATCGGCCATCTACCCGAAGCCGGCGAGGAATTGACGCTGGGCCGTTTCAGTTTCCGCATTGCCCGTGCCGATGCGCGCAGGTTGCATGCGCTGCATCTCAGCGTCCATGCCGATCACTAGCATACCGATGGCCAGTCGCCTGCGGTTTGTTCTTGGCCTGTTGCTCGCGCTATTTGCGGGTGCCGCTGCGGCGATGCCCCTGGAGCCGGCCCACGGATTGCGCATCGGAGTCATGACGATGCAGCCCGGCGAAATCTTCTGGGAACGCTTCGGCCACGATGCACTGGTGGTCGACGATCCTTCCCGTGGCGATCCAATGTCATACAACTTTGGATTCTTCGACCCGTCCGGACCGGATTTCGTGCCACGGTTCGTGCGCGGCGAGATGCGTTACCAACTGGTTGCGTTGCCGCTGCGCGAGGATCTTGCCTACTACCGCAACGTTGGCCGGGGGGTGTCGATCCAGTGGTTGAACCTGACGCCACAGCAGGCGATGCAGCTGTCGGCCGCACTCGCGGTCAATGCACGACCTGAAAATTCCCACTACCGCTACCAGTACTTCACCGACAACTGCGCCACGCGCGTGCGCGATGCGGTCGATCGCGCGCTTGGGGGCACGTTACGGCGCCAGTTGTCGGCGCGTTCTCGCGGAAACACCTATCGCAGCGAAGCCGTGCGCCTGGCATCGCCGGCGCCGCTGATGTGGCTGGGATTCGATATCGGACTGGGGCCCTACGCCGACGTACCGTTGTCGCGCTGGGAGGAGGCATTCGTGCCGATGCGGTTGGCCGACAGCCTGCACGAGGCGACCGCAAGCGACGGGCAGCCGCTGGTGTCCGCGTCGCAACAGCTGCTGCCGCACCGCATCGCACCTGAGCCCACGGAATTTCCGCGGCCCTGGTGGCCATGGTTGTTGTCTGGCGTTGCGATCGCCTTGGCGTTGCTATGGCTCGGCCGCATCTCGCCGCGTGCACTTGCGTCGGTGGCACTTCCAATCTGGTCGCTGACAGGTCTGCTGGGCGGGCTGATGTTGTTCATCTGGCTCGGCACCGCACACAATGCGGGCTGGGCGAACCAGAACCTGTTGCTGTTCAATCCGCTGTGCTTTTTGCTGTTGCACGGTGGATGGCGAATCGCGCGCGGCCACCCAGCCGGGGCCTGGTTCCGTCGCTGGCTCGGCGTGGTCGCGGCCTGTGCGCTGATGGCATGGATCATGCGCTGGCTACCGTTTCCCGAGCAGGACAACACGCACTGGATCGCACTGCTGCTGCCGGTCCACCTGGCCTTTTTCGCCAGCCTACGGCGGCGCTGACTTGTCGCAGGACTCGCACTGGGGGACGATCAGCGCATGAATGCCGCCAGCCCGCCCACCATAAACACGCCTAGCACCAGCACACCGGCCTGCGTGATCAACTGCGCCGTTTACGATCGCCAGGGCAAGCGCCGCGATATCACGCTGGATGAGATCAGCGATGTGCTGGCGGTCGACGATGGCAGCTTCGTCTGGGTGGGCATGTACGAACCCGTCGCCGGGTTGCTGGACAAGCTGCAGGAAGAATTCAGCCTGCACGATCTGGCGATCGAGGACGCACAGCATGCCCACCAGCGTCCGAAGATCGAAGCGTATGGCGATTCCCTGTTCGTCGTGATGCACACCGCGCAGGTCGTCGAAGGCCATATCCAGTTTGGCGAAACCTACGCGTTCCTCGGGCATCGCTATTTGGCGACCGTGCGCCATGGCGCCTCGATGTCCTACACGCCTGTGCGCGAACGGGTCGAACGCGAGCCCGAGCTGCTGGCGATGGGACCGTCGTACGGCCTGTACGCCATCCTGGATTTCATCGTCGATCATTACCTGCCGATCGCCACGGATTTTGGCAACCAATTGAACCAGCTGGAGCAGGACATCTTCGCGGAGACGTATCGGCGCGAAACCATCATCAAGCTCTACGAGCTCAAACGCGAATTGACGCAGTTGCGTCTGGCGGTGTCACCGCTGCAGGACATCCTCGCCCAGTTGACGCGCATGCACGGTGATCTGGTGCCGAAAGACGTACGGCCATATTTCCGCGACGTGCTCGACCATGCCATGCGGGTGAACGAATCCACCGACACCATGCGCGAAATGCTGACCGGGGCGCTGAGCGTCAACTTGTCGCTGGTCACGATCGCGCAGGGTGAAATCGTCAAGAAACTCGCCGGCTGGGCCGCATTGCTCGCCGCGCCGACATTGATCGCCAGCTGGTACGGCATGAACTTCCACAACATTCCGGAATTGAGCGGGCGATACAACTACTACATTGTTACCGCAGTGGCCGTAGTCGTCTGTATCTCCCTGTACCGTTACCTGAAGAAGGTGCGTTGGCTGTAGGCGTATCGTTCAGCGGATCTGCGTGTCACAGCCGCCATGCTTGCGGCGATCCTTGCCGCTGCGTCGATCTTCCTTGTTGGGCTCAAAGCGTATCTCCTCGCGTCGATTCGAGGTCTTGCGGCGATCCACGCCCTTGCGGCGAGAAGGCCCAGGATGGGGCCGTGCCGGGCTGCTGTCCTGGTTCATCACCATTCCCTGCCAAAGGCGTTATCGGGCGCCTGCGCCAATTCATAGGGTTCACCCGACGACAGCCCATGTCAAGAGTGCGATTCCCACCTGCGGTTGACCCTGATCAAGGCGCAGAGCATTCGCGGACCTTAGCCTGCAACCATGAGCACGCTGTCCCGATTTGATTCCGAGCTGTTGCGTCGCTACGACCGGCCGGGCCCGCGCTATACCTCGTACCCGACCGCGCCTCAATTCTCGTCGTCGTTTACCGAAGTACAACTCCGCGAGGCAGTGATCGCCAGCAACGGCGACCCGATCCCGCGCCGGCTCTCTCTTTACGTGCACGTCCCGTTCTGCATGAGTCCGTGTTTCTACTGTGGCTGCAACCGAATCACTACTCGCGACACGTCGCGTTCGGAACCCTATCTTGCGCGCCTGTATCGCGAGATCGCGCTGACCGCGGCACTGTTCGATCGCGATCGCGAAGTCATCCAGCTGCATTTCGGTGGCGGCACGCCCAACTTTCTCTCGCCGGGGCAGCTTCGGGAAGTCGTCGACTGCCTGCGCCGGCATTTTCTATTCTCGGGGTCGGCAGATAGCGACCTGTCGATCGAACTGGATCCCCGCTTCACAAATCCTGCCGACATCGCCGAACTCGCCGCGATCGGATTCAATCGCGCCAGCCTTGGCGTGCAGGATTTCGATCCCGAGGTTCAGGTCGCGGTCAACCGCATCCAGGGCGTCGAGGAAACGCGCGAAGTCGTCGGCGCGTGCCATGGGCATGGCTTTCGCTCGGTCAACATCGATCTGATCTACGGTCTGCCGAAACAACACGCGGATGGATTCGCGCGCACGCTCGACACCGTGATCGGCATGCGCCCCGATCGCGTTGCCGTCTACGGCTACGCGCACCTGCCGGAACTGTTCAAGGCGCAACGTCAGATCGAGGCTGCGGACCTGCCCGATGCCGAGACCAAGCTGTCACTGCTGCAGCTGGCCATCGACAAACTCACGCACGCCGGTTACGTCTACATCGGCATGGATCACTTCGCCCTGCCCGACGACGACCTCGCACGGGCACAGGCGCGTGGCGGCCTGCACCGCAACTTCATGGGCTACACCACCCATGCCGACAGCGACCTTATCGGCCTGGGCGTCAGCGCGATCAGCCATATCGGCGACAGCTATAGCCAGAATCCGCGCGACCTGCCCAGCTGGCAGATGGCAATCGATGAAGGACACCTGCCGGTGTTCCGCGGCATGCAGCTGAGCGAGGACGACCAGTTGCGCGCGGACCTGATCCAGCAGCTGATGTGCCAGGGCGAGATCCCGATCGATGCGCTGGAGCGCCGCTACGCGATCGATTTCGACCAGTATTTCGCGCTGGCGCTCGAACGCATGCAGCCGCTGGTCGAGGATGGCCTGGTGCAACGGGAACCTCATCGCATCGTGGTGACCAAGCAAGGCCGGCTGTTGCTGCGTAATATCGCCATGTGCTTCGACCGATACCTCGACCAATCCACCGTGGTGACCACGCCGCGCTTCTCCCGCGCGATCTGAGCTCGCCTTGCCGGGAGTGCTTGGACTTGGCGTGCCTCGCTGCATGAGCGAACCGGCATTCCCGCGTGTCGACCGCCGCACGCTGGCCGACGACGGCGACGCGCTGCATTTCTGCTCGACCTGCGCCTTCTCGCAAGCGTGCCTGTCGCAAGGGATGGACAAGAGCGCGTTGATGGACCTGCATGTACTGGTCGAACACGTCGGCCCGCTGCACGCGGGCGATCACATCTTCAGAGAGGGCGATGCGTTCGAGGCGATCGCCGCGGTGCGCGCCGGCACGGTCAAGACTTACGTGCTCGATCGCGACGGTCGCGAGCACGTGCTCGGTTTCCACTTGCCCGGTGAAGTCATCGGCCTCAACGCGATCGACGGCGCGCATTATCCGTGCAATGCCGTCGCGCTGGACACGGTGATGCTGTGCCGGTTCTCGTTCCCGAAAATATCGTTGCTGGCAGCGCGACTGCCCGGCCTGCAACAACACTTGTTCCGGCTGCTGAGCCGTGACATCGGGAATGCCTCGTTGCTGTCGGGCGACTGGACCGCCGACCAGCGGATGGCGGCGTTCCTGATGGGTCTGTCGCAGCGGCTGGCAGCGCGCGGGTTTGCGGCCGATCGCTTCCAGCTGACGATGGCGCGCACCGACATCGCAAACTACCTTCGCCTTGCCCCGGAAACCGTCAGCCGGGTGCTCAAGCGGTTCCAGGACGATGGACTGCTGACAGTGGATCGGCGCGAAGTCGAACTGGTCGACCGCCGCAAACTCGAAGCGCTGGCCGCACCGGTGCTGCGCAACTGAGCCAAGCGGGATCGCAATTGCGTGTCACGTCGAGGTCGACACCGGCATTCGCGAGCAGATCACGCCACTTGACCTGAGTCATGGCGACACGGTTGGCCCGCTACCAAGATGGCGGCATCCCACTGGAGACCGTCCATGAGTAGTACCCGCAAGCTATGGCTGACGTTGGCTGCGTTGCTGATCGCATCGTTCGCCGTGCCCAATTGACATGGATCACGGCAACACCCGCGTCGACACCCCAGACTGGAACGCATGAACACGATCCCGGAACCCAGGCTTTCACTCCACATGCTCGGCCGTGCGCCACATCGGTTGATGTTCTTCATCGGCGCGAGCAACCTGATGCTGGCGATGGCGTGGTGGGCAGCGTGGTTATTGAGCGCGCGCTGGTCGCTGTTCGCGATGCCGCAACCGCGTTTGTATGCGGGCTGGTTGCATGCCTTCGTCATGCAATACCAGGTATTGCCGAGCTTCTTCTTCGGTTTCCTGCTGACCACGTTCCCGCGCTGGATCGGGCAACCCGACATTCCGCGCTGGCGTTTCCTGCCAGTCGGTCTCGGTCTGTTCGGCGGACAACTGACGACGCTGTCGGGCGCGATCTTTGGCGGGCCCGGCGTCGTAATTGGCGCGCTGCTCACGCTGGCCGGATGGTGCGCGGGCCTGGTAGCGCTCGGGCCAGTGTTGTTGCGCGACACCGGCAGGAATTGGCATGCGCGCTCCTGCTACGCAGCGTTGCTGCTCGGCCTGCTCGGATTGCTGGCATGGATCGGCTTCCTGCTGGGCGCGTCGGCGCTGTGGGCCTTCACCAGCATCAAGATCGGTACCTTCGGATTGTTGTTGCCGGTCTTCGTCACGGTCGCGCATCGCATGTTTCCGTTCTTTGCCGGCAATGTCGTCGCCGGCTATAAACCGTGGCGGCCACTGTGGTTGCTGGGTGTGATCTGGGCGCTCTCACTGCTGCATCTCGCACTCGAACTGGTCCACGGTTACCGCTGGCTCTGGCTGTCCGACCTGCCACTGCTCGCGCTGACCGCAACGTTGTGGTGGCGCTGGTGGCCGCGTGGTTCCAAGCCGGGAATCCTGACGGTGCTGTTCGTCGGCCTGGCATGGTTGCCGATCGCGTTCGCGCTGTATTCGGCGCAATCGCTGGCCTACATCGCCACCGGCATGTTCTGGCTCGGGCGCGCGCCGGCGCATGCGTTGTTCATCGGTTTCTTCGGCAGCGTCCTGATCGCGATGGTGACGCGCGTGACCCAGGGACATTCCGGACGACCGCTGATGATGCCGCGCGTGGCCTGGTTCGCGTTCGTCGCGATCCAGTTGGTCGCGTTGCTGCGCATCACCGCCGAACTGGAACCGGACAGCATAGCCTGGCAAGCAATCGCCGCTTGCGGCTGGCTGCTGGCCTTCGCGCCGTGGGTCACGCGCATTGGCCGCATCTATCTCACGCCGCGCGCAGATGGCAAGCCGGGATGAACAGCGGCTTGATCGAGTTCTATCCGCAGATCAAGGCCGCCCACATCGCGTGTGTGCTGTCCAGTGGATCGCTGTTCGCGATCCGCGGGGCAGCCGTGCTGTCCGGCGCACGCCGGCCGCTTGTGTTGCCGGTGCGCTGGCTCAGCTATGCCATCGACACGACGTTGCTGACCGAGGCACTGATGCTGCTGACGATCCTCCCGTGGGCGATGTTTGCCAATGGCTGGCTGGCGACCAAGCTCGACTTGATCGTCGTCTATGTGATGTTGGCACCCTACGCGCTGCGGCGGGCACGTACCCAAACGGCTCGCGTTGGTTTTTACGTTGCCGCACTGTTGACCTTCGGTTTCGTCATCAGCATTGCGGTTGCACACCATCCCCTTGCGGCTTTCGTCCGCTGGTCCAGCTGAACGAGTGCGAGGCGTTGCGTGCGCTCGAAGATACGATCACGCCCCGGGTTGATCCTGGTCAATGCGGTCCGCAGGAGTGGCCCTCAACTTTACGCAACGCGTGGCCCCGGAGATCCCTGCATGAACATGACCTTCCTCAACGCGACCAATCGCGAGAACAGCCTGACCTGTGTTGACCTGTACTGCGAATCTCTCAGTCGATGCGTGCGCGCGATGCTGGCCGGGCAATGAAGGTGCATCGCACGATGCACGCAACGACTTCGCCAGCCGCTCACGACGGTCGTGAATGGAACCGGCAGGCGCTGCTGCGGTTGCGGCAGGAAGCCGCGCGTTCCGCGGACACCCATCTGCTACGTCTCGAATTTCCCGGGTTTCCCGGCATTGGTTTCTATTTCAAGGACGAAGCCTCGCATCCAACCGGCAGCCTCAAGCACCGCCTCGCACGTTCACTGTTCCTGTATGCGTTATGCAACGGCCGACTGCAGGCAGGTCAGACGGTGGTCGATGCGTCGTCGGGAAGCACCGCCATCTCCGAGGCGTGGTTCGCACTCCTTCTGGGGCTCCCGTTCGTCGCGGTGATGCCAGCGTGCACTGCGCCACGCAAGATCGCAGACGTGCAGATGCTCGGCGGGTATTGCGATCTTGTCGACGATCCTTCCGACGTGCATGCACGCGCTGCCTGGCATGCGACGCAGGGTGCGTGCCATCTCGACCAGTTCGGTCTCGCCGAGCGCGCCACTGACTGGCGCGGCAACAACAACATCGCCGAGTCGATCCTCGGCCAGCTCGCGCAGGAACTCGATCCGGAGCCCACATGGATCGTTTGCGGCGCCGGAACCGGCGGTACGTCGGCGACCATCGGTCGCTACCTGCGCTATCGCGGCCTGCACACGCAACTCTGCATCGCCGAACCTGCGGGCAGCGCCTTCGTGCATGGCTGGCGATCGCGCGATCGCGGTGCGCGCGCTACGCAGGCGACGGTCATCGAAGGCATTGGCCGCCACTGCGTCGAGCCGGGTTTCCTGTTCGAGATCGTCGACGATGTGGTCGAAGTGCCTGACGCTGCGTCGATCGCCGGAGCGTGGCAACTCGAAGCATTGCTTGGCCGACGCTATGGCGGCTCCTCCGGCACCAATTTCATCGCCTGTCTGCAGCTGGCCGCGCGCATGCGTGCACATCGAGAGCGCGGCAGCATCGTCAGCCTGCTGTGTGACCGGGGTGAACGCTACGACCAGACGCTGTTCGACGCCGCCTGGCTCAAGCGCCAGGCACTGGATCCTTCGCCATGGAATGCAAGGCTGGCCGCTACGCTGGACTCGGGACGCTGGGATGCCGGGGAAACGAGTGGGTGATCCACTCCAACAGCTACGTCCGCACGCGTTGCTGCCCAGCTTGCATCAGCACTGACCACTGGGCGTCTCACATCGACGCAAGCAGGGCGAACTGATCGGGCGGCGTGTGCGCTCGCTCACCCCAGCTGGCTGGGCGTCTCCGACTCGAGCGACGAGTCGGCTCCCGATGGCGGCATTCAAGGTGAGCACTGCAGGGGTCAACCGCTGCATCCCCCACAGCAGATGGAGGGCAGTTGCGAGACCTGCTCTGGCCGCAGCGAATATCCAGCGGCGTTGACCAGCGACACCAGTTCTTCCGCGCCCATGGCAGCCGCCACGCGCAATAGCCCGCTGCCTGGATTCAGATCGATCACCGCGGCGGGATCGATATCGCGGATTGCGACGCCGATCGCATGCACATCCGGTAACGACCCGGCCATGTTGATATGGAATTCCATCGAACGCTCCCGTTGCAGGACGCCCACTAGCGCCGTGATCCATCGTCCCCAGGTTCGCTGCCTTGCGCATTGATGCGTGTCAAGTGCGTGACACGTCCTTAGCGTAGCTGCACAGGTCAGCTTGGCATGACGGGTCGCTTTTGAATTTCCGGGCGACGATGAAGCTCGATTCATTGAGTGCATCGCAGGAACTGGATACCTTGCCTGCCAGCGCCATCAGCACATTGATGGGCTCGCCTCACAGGTACGTCCGTATGCGTCCGCGATGCCACGGCTGCGCGGCACGAAGCGCCCGATCAACAGTGTTGTCAATGCGTCCATTCCAGTTGCAGCCAGAGCTTACGGGTATCGCGCGCGAAGCCGTCGCTGCGGTAGTCGGCGAACTTGACCAAGCCGATCACGTCCTTGGCGACCGGAAACCCAACCGACGCATCCCACTCACTACCGTAATGGCTGCTGGAGACACTGGATCGACGATCCGCACCGTAATCGTGCCAGGCGACGGCCCAGTTCAATTTACCGGCATACATTCCGCGACCAAACTTTCCACCCGCACCGAGGTACCGATCTTCCAGTCCACCGGGCGGCGTTACGACGAACTTGTCGGCCCAACCGTTGAAAGCATGCAGCGTGGCGAGCGGCGTCTGCAGTGCATGCGCGCCGTTGCCGCCGAGGTGTTCCCAGCCGATGCGATACGTGACGCCGTGCCACGTCATGTTGGGTTCGATTAGCCAATAAGCATGGGAAAACGATAGCGGGTTGTCGGCGTATTCGCGTTGCCGCGCCGATTCCAGCGTCCAGCCCCACCCATTGCCTTCGTGCAGGTGCGCACCGGTCCAGCGCACGCCGAAAGTGGCGGTGGATGCGCTTGCGACATCCCGGTCATCATGCAGGTAGGCATAGCCGACCCACTGCTGCACGCCGCGCTTCCAGGCGAGGTTGAACAGATGCGTCGACAGATCGCGTTCACGGGCGCGCGGATCGAGCGCGTCGTCGCCGTTGACGCGATGCACGCGATCCAGCCATGCATAGCGCGCGGTCAGCGTCGGCGCGATCTGCCAGTCGCCCGCGATCGCATCGAAGGTCTGCTCGTTCTGGCGCCAACCAACGTTGCCGATCCAGCGCTGGTTGTCGAACAGCAGGCGCTGACGGCCAATGGTGACGCTGGCCTGTTTGCCCTTCCATCCGAGCCACGCCTGGTTCAATTCGATGCCCTTGGGGTCGGTGATCGCCGGATAAGTCGTCCGGCCATTTGCGCCGCTGTTGTAAGTGTCGCCGGCGCTGGCGATGCCCTCGCCCTCGAGCAGTGCGCTGAAGCCCGCGCCCAAGGCTAGGCGCAAGCCCGCGCGCAGGCGCAGCGTCGTCGCATCGGCACCGCGCGCGAAGGCATCATCGTCGACGGCCTCGTGGCGGAGCCTGGCATTCCACTCGAACTGCAGCGATGACGCCGCGGGCTCGGCTCCATACGCGATCGAGGGGATCGCGATCAACGCGGCGACGGTGGCGAACAGCACCCGTTGCTGTGGCATTTGCATCTCCAGTGAATGTCACACAGGCTCGGTCCTGACCCACATATCTGCCTTGACCGGGATCAACCAGCGCTGCAATAGGTTGATTTTTAGCAAGGAGTTGACTCAAGTCATGTGGGCGTCCCCCCGGGTGGGCCAGACTGCCGCCAACGAGAGAAACCGTATCCGCATCTTCAAGGCTTGGAGTCCGCAATGAGAGCAGTGACCTGTCGTCGTGCGTTGTTCGTCGCGATCGCGCTTGCCGCGTTCGCCCTCTCTGGTTGCAATCACGACAACGGGGACACTGCTGCCATCGCCGCCAAGGCTGCGGCGACACCCGACACTGGCGGCTCGCTCAAGGGTGATTTCGGCCCGCCGCAGGGGCCGGACGTGCAGGCGATCCTGACCAGTCCACCCATGGTGCCGCCGCCGACGGGCCGCCACGCGCCGGCGCACGTGATCGTCGAACTGGACGTGATCGAAAAGGAAATGCCGATCTCCGAAGGCGTCACCTACACCTTCTGGACTTTCGGCGGCACGGTCCCGGGCAAGTTCATCCGCATTCGCCAGGGCGACACGGTGACCTTCAACCTGCGCAACATGCCCGACTCGAAAATGCCGCACAACATCGACATGCACGGCGTAACCGGGCCCGGTGGTGGTGCGGCGTCGAGCTTCACCGCGCCCGGCCATGTCAGTCGCTTCAGCTTCAAGGCACTCAACGCCGGTCTGTTCGTCTACCACTGTGCGACCGCGCCGGTCGGCATGCATATCGCCAACGGCATGTACGGGCTGATGCTGGTCGAACCGCCGCAAGGCCTGCCACCGGTGGATCACGAGTACTACCTGATGCAGGGCGACTTCTACACCACCGGCAAGTACCGCGAGAAGGGTCACCAGCCGTTCGACATGGAGAAGGCGATCGATGAGCGCCCGACTTACGTGCTGTTCAATG
>JBBQTR010000035.1:0-16561 GCA_038213095.1 Lysobacterales bacterium
GAAATGATGGATGGCCGCGTGAAGACGCTGCATCCCGTCGTGCACGGGGGGCTGCTTGGACGGGCCGGCGTCGATGACGCGGTGATGGCCCAACACGGGATCGCCCCGATCGACCTGCTGGTGCTCAACCTGTATCCGTTCGAGCAGGTATCGGCGGATCCCGGCAGTTCGATGGACGACATCATCGAGAATATCGATATCGGTGGACCTGCAATGTTGCGTTCGGCGGCAAAGAATTTCGCACGCGTCGCGGTCGCCACGGATCCGTCTCAATACGACGCACTCATTGACGAGTTGGACGCGTGCGATGGCGCCCTCTCGGCACGGACACGCTTCGCGCTCTCGGTCGCGGCATTCAATCGCGTTGCGCAATACGATGCATCGATCAGCAATTACCTGTCCTCGCTCGATGGCGACGACAAGCAAAATTTGTTCCCCGCGCAGAGCAACAACAACTACATCAAGGTGATGGATCTGCGCTATGGCGAAAACCCGCACCAGCACGGCGCGTTCTATCGCGACCTGCATCCGGTGCCCGGTACGCTGGCGACGTTCACACAGTTGCAAGGCAAGGCACTGAGCTACAACAACCTCGCCGATGCCGATGCCGCGTGGGAATGCGTGCGCCAGTTCGAGCGCCCCGCCTGCGTGATCGTCAAACATGCCAACCCGTGCGGCGTGGCCGAAGGCTCGGGTTGCATGGACACGTACGAATCCGCCTACGCGACCGATCCAACATCGGCGTTCGGCGGCATCATCGCCTTCAACGGCACGCTCGATGCGACGACGGCGAAAACCATTCTCGATCGACAGTTCGTCGAAGTCCTGATCGCGCCGGATTACGACCAAGCCGCACTGGACTACTGCGCGAAGAAAGCCAACGTGCGCGTGCTAAGAATCCCGCACGGCGACGGCCACAACAACTTCGACTTCAAGCGGGTGGGCTCGGGTTTGCTGATGCAGACCAGCGACACTCGTGAGGTGACGCGCGATGAATTGAAAGTGGTCACGAGGCGCGTGCCCACCCCAGCCGAACTCGACGATCTTCTATTTGCCTGGCGCGTGGCCAAGTACGTCAAGTCCAACGCGATCGTGTATGCACGCGGCCACCGTAGCATCGGCATCGGCGCGGGCCAGATGAGCCGCGTGGTCTCGGCGAAGATCGCGGGGCTCAAGGCCGCAGAAGCCGGACTGGTCGTGCAGGATTCGGTGATGGCGTCCGATGCCTTCTTTCCGTTCCGCGACGGCATCGATGCCGCCGCAGCGGCGGGGATACGCGCCGTGATCCAGCCCGGCGGTTCGATGCGCGATGGAGAAGTCATTGCGGCGGCGGATGAGCACGACTTGGCGATGGTGTTCACCGGTATCCGGCATTTCCGGCATTGACCGGAGCGACGCGCATGAAAATCCTCGTCATCGGTTCCGGCGGACGCGAACATGCATTGGCGTGGAAACTCGCACAATCTACGCGCGTCGTCGAAATCCTGGTCGCGCCCGGCAATGCTGGGACCGCACGCGAATCGAAGTGCCGAAATGTCGACGTCAGCGCCAATGACCTCGATGGCCTGCTTGCACTTGCGCAACGCGAAGCCGTCGACGTCACCGTCGTAGGGCCCGAAGGCCCGCTCGTCGCCGGCATTGTCGATCGATTCCGCGAGCGAGGTTTGCGCATCTTCGGACCCACCGCCGCCGCGGCGCAGCTCGAAGGCAGCAAGGCCTTCGCCAAGGAATTCCTGGCACGCCACGACATCCCGACCGCGCACTACGCCGTGCATACGGAGGTCGCCCCGGCGCTGGCTTATGTGCGAAGCAAAGGCGCACCGATCGTCATCAAGGCTGACGGTCTTGCTGCCGGTAAGGGCGTCATCGTGGCGCTGACGCTCGACGAAGCCGAAGCCGCGATCACCGACATGCTCGCTGGAAATGCATTTGGCGCGGCGGGCGCGCGCGTGGTGATCGAGGAATTCCTGGACGGCGAGGAAGCAAGTTTCATTTCGATGGTCGATGGCGTCACTGCGTTACCGTTGGCGACATCCCAGGATCACAAGCGCGTCGGCGATGGCGATACCGGTCCCAACACTGGCGGCATGGGTGCCTACTCGCCCGCGCCGGTGGTGACGCCCGACGTGCACGCCCGCGTCATGCACGACATCGTGATGCCGACCGTGCGCGGCATGGCCCGCGACGGCATTGCCTTCACCGGTTTCCTCTACGCCGGCCTGATGATCGACGCCACCGGTGCGCCGAAGGTGATCGAATTCAACGTGCGTTTTGGTGATCCTGAAACGCAGCCGATCATGATGCGACTGCAATCGGACCTGCTTGATTTGATCGAAGCGGCGATTGACGGACGTCTGCACGACGCGCAAGCGCAATGGGACCCGCGCCCGGCACTCGGCGTGGTGATGGCCGCCGAACACTATCCAGGTACCCCACGCCTTGGGGATCCGATCAGCGAATGGGACGTTCCCGAGGTGGCCGACACCAAGGTCTTCCATGCCGGCACGACATTGGTCGACGACACCGTCACGACCGCCGGTGGCCGCGTGTTGTGCGTCTGCGCTCTGGGGGATTCAGTCGCTGATGCGCAACGCAAGGCGTACGCCGAGATCGCCGGTATTTCCTGGCATGGCGAATTCCATCGACACGACATCGGCTGGCGTGCAATCGAGCGCGAGCAGCGTTTCGTGGTTGAAGTTCCGTAGCTCACGCGAGCCAGTGGCTCGCAAGCGTGCGCTTTCACCACGCAAGGGGAGAAGGGAAAGCAATCGCTCTGCTAGTCTCCCGACACACTCCGGGAGATCGCATGGCGCACGCTTTTCAACAACACTCGCAGTTCGAACTGCTGCACCAACGCCGCTTTGCGCCGTTCTTCGCCACGCAGTTGCTGGGGGCGTTCAACGACAACGTGTTCCGCAACGCGACCATCGTGTTGATCACCTCGCAGCTGGGGCTGAGCACCGATCAGGCGTTGATGTATACCAACCTCGCGCCGGCGTTGTTCATCCTGCCTTTTTTCCTGTTCTCGGCGCTGGCCGGGCAGTTCGCGGAGAAATACGAGAAGACGCGGCTGATCCGCTGGATCAAGCTGTTCGAGATCGTGGCAATGTCGATCGCGGCGTGGGGTTTTTACGCCCACCACGTCAGCCTTCTGCTGGGGGTGCTGTTCCTGATGGGCCTGCACTCGACGATGTTCGGGCCGATCAAGTATTCGATCCTGCCGCAGGCACTGCACCCTCAGGAGCTGGTTGGCGGCAATGGGCTGGTCGAGACCGGCACCGCGCTGGCGATCCTGTTCGGCATGATGCTCGGTGGCAGCCTGATGTTGTCGCCTACGCACGGGCCGATGCTGGCCTCGCTTGCGGTGCTGACGATCGCGATAGTCGGTTACGTCGCAAGCCGCGCGATCCCCCCTGCACCGCCTACCGCGCCTGCGCTGAAAATCAACTGGAACCTGTTTTCGGAAACCGCACGCATCCTGAAGCTGTGCACCCGCCAGCGTGCGGTGTTCAACGCGGTGCTGGGAATTTCGTGGTTCTGGTTTTTCGGGACGGCACTCACCGCGCAGATGCCGCTCTACGCAGAAATCAACCTGGGTGGCGGCAGTGCATTGTTCCTGTTCGCGCTCGGCGTGTTTTCGGTAGGCACCGGCGTGGGCTCACTGCTGTGCGAAAAACTTTCCGGCCGCACGGTGGAAATCGGGCTGGTTCCGCTCGGGGCTTTCGGCATCAGTGCGTTCGCGCTCGACCTGTATTTCGCACGTCCCGGCGCAGCACCGATCACAGGCCTGGATGTGGCGGCCTTCCTGCATACCCATGGCAGCCTGCGCATCCTCTTGGACCTGATGATGATCGGTGTGTTCGGCGGCTTCTTCCTGGTGCCGCTGTTCGCGCTGGTGCAGAGCCGCACGCCGAAATCCGAACTGTCGCGGGTGATCGCCGGCAATAACATCCTCAATGCGATGTTCATCGTTGCTGCCGCGATGTCCGGCCTGCTCGCGCAACGGGTGCTGCATTGGAGTATTCCGCAGTTATTCCTCGCCCTGGCGATCGCGAACGCCATTGTCGCGACGTATATCTTCACATTGGTACCGGAATTCCTGATGCGTTTCATCAGCTGGCTGCTGGTGAAATCGCTGTACCGGTTGCGCGTGCGCGGCATCGAACATATTCCCGATGAAGGCCCGGCGCTGATCGTCTGCAACCACGTCAGCTACATGGACGCGTTGATCCTGAGCGGCGCCATCCCGCGGCCGGTGCGCTTCGTGATGTATTACAAAATCTTCGACATTCCCGTCATGAAATGGATCTTTCGTACCGCAAAGGCCATCCCCATCGCCGGCGCACGCGAGAATCCGGAGCTGATGCGACATGCCTTCGCTGACATCCAAGCCGCGCTGGATGACGGCGAACTGGTCGGCATCTTCCCGGAAGGCGCGTTGACCAGGAACGGGGACATCGCCCCCTTCAAATCCGGTATCGAACGAATCCTTGCCACATGCCCGGTGCCGGTGGTGCCGATGGCATTGCGCGGGATGTGGACCAGCATGTGGAGCAAGCGCGACTCCCGAATGAGCCGCATGCGTGTACCGCGGCGGCTTCGTGCGCAGGTCGAGGTCGTCGCCGACACGCCGATTGATGGGCACATCGTGAATGCGGACATGCTGGAGGCCAAGGTGCGCCAGCTGCGCGGGGATGCGGAGTGATTGGTGCGCTACGGCCGCAGGGCTGCCGCATCCTCATCCGCATGCGCAAGCAAGGCCATGCGCGCGCGGGCGAATTCGATGGCGATCAAGGCGACGGCCACCGCCGGTCGATCCAGCGTCTGCATGCGTGCGCCGAGCTCTACACGGTTGGCGGCCGTCGACAGCGCCGTCGCGCCAAGGTTGGCGCTGGAGGACTTGAGCGAGTGCGCGGCTTGGCGTAATTCCTCGTAGTCCGGCATCAACGCAGCGGCTTCCATTCGCGCGAGTAGCATCGGGGTGTCGTCGAGGAACAGGTCGATGAGTTTGTCAACATCGGCGCCCAGCACTGAACGCAATTCGTTGAGGATGTCCCTGTCGATCACCGGGCCGGTGCCCGACAAGGCAGAAGCACGCTCCGGAACCGTCGCCGCAACCTGCGCTTGCATGGCAGGCGGCTGGTTGACAGGTGGCTGCGGTTCTCGAACAGCGAGGAATGACGCAGGTGAATCAGCTTCTGCAACATCCACATCCGAACCTGCATCGGCAACATGCACCTCAGTTGCCTGCGAAGCATCGTCATGGTGTTCATCAGCCGCAGCGGAGCCGTCAGCTGCGTTGGCAGGAATCGGTGCAAAACCGGTCCGCACATCGGAGGACTTCGGGCGCCACCAGCGATGCACGCAGCGCTCGAGTTCGGCGCGCGTGACCGGCTTGGCCAGATAATCATCCATGCCTGCATCCAGGCATTTCTGGCGGTCGCCGGCCATCGCATTGGCCGTCATCGCCACGATGGGCAGATGGCTGCCGTCGGCATCGGCCTCCTCGCTCTCTCGCCAGCGCTGTGTCGCGGTATAGCCGTCGACCACCGGCATCTGGCAATCCATCAACACCAGGTCGTAACGCGAGGCCGACATCTTCAACAGCGCGACCTCGCCGTTGTGTGCGGTGTCGCATTCCACGCCGAGCACGCCGAGCAGGCGCTGGCCCACCATCAGGTTGACCGGGTTGTCTTCGACCAACAGCACTTTCGCGCTGCGCACGGCAATGGCGAATGCCGCATCGGCGGCAACATCGACGACTTCGACAGGTGTCGCCTCATCGACGACAACAGGCTCGATGGGCTTGCTGGTCAACGCGGCGCGCAGGTCCGCGTCGGGCGCCTGGCGACTGAGCAATGTGATACTGCGGCGCAACTCGTCAGGGACGGGCTCGTCGCCATACAGGCAGATCAGGCGCACGTCGCCATAAATGGCATGGCGCTCGAGGTTGCGATGCAGGGCCAGCGCGGTGTTGCGCATGCCCGCAAGATCCGCCAGAACGGTCACGTATGCCCATGGCTCGCCCTGCGCCGCAGCGGCGCGCAGGCGGTCAAGCGCCTCCTGCGTGGTCTCCACGGCCGTGACGCGCAAGCCCCAATTGGGTAGCAGCATGTTCAGTCGCATGCGCATGCGCGGGTCGCCGCTGAGCAGCAGCAGCCGGCCACCGCCGAACTCCAGCTCACGCGAGGGCATGTCGCCCTGCACCTTAAGCAGCGGGATATCAAACGAGAACGTCGCGCCCCGACCTGGTTCGGACTGTACCTGGATGCGCCCACCCATCAAGTCGACGATGCGTTTGCAGATCGCCAGCCCCAGGCCGGTGCCGCCGTACAGGCGCGTGGTGGACGCGTCGGCTTGGCTGAAAGCCTGGAAGAGGCGTGCCTGCGCTTCGGGCGTGATCCCGATACCGGTATCGCGTACCTCGAATCGCAGTTGATGCTGCGCCGCGCTTTCGCCGACGCGGCGTACGCTCACCGCAACGGTGCCGCGCTCGGTGAATTTCACCGCATTGCTGATCAGGTTTCCCAACACCTGGCGCAGGCGCACTGGATCGCCTCGAACCGGCAACCGCACGGCCGAATCGATGTGCAACTGCAGACGCAAGCCCTTGGATTCGGCCGCGCGCTCCATCAACTGGATGACCGTCTCCATCAGTTCGCGCAGGTTGAATCCGGTGGTTTCAAGCTCAAGCCGATCGGCTTCGAGTTTGGAATAATCCAGGATATCGTCGACGATCCGCAGCAGTTGGTGCGAAGACGCGAAGGCGGTGCGCACCAGCTCACGATGATCGGCCGCCAGCGGCGCCTGCATCAACAGGTCGAGCATCGGCACGATGCCGTTGAGCGGCGTGCGGATTTCATGGCTCATCGTGGCGAGGAATTCGCCCTTCGCCAGCACCGCCGATTCGGCGGCCTGCTTGGCTTGCATCAGTTGCTGTTCGAGTTGGGTGTGGCGGTCGATTTCGCGCTGCAGTTCGCCGACGGTTTCCTCGCCGCGACGCGCGCGTTCGTCTGTCTGCAACCATTGTCTTTCGCGCCGACCGGTATCCAGCAGGAACGCAACGATGGCAAACACGGCCAATAACGCCAACACCAGCGCCACGCTTTGCCTGGGGCCGGTGAAGCCCGAGGCTTCCAGGGCGACCGCCATCGCTGCGCCGGCGGCGGCACCGAGCGCCATCCAGCGAACGATCGGCGATGGCGCGCCGGCGGGCTTCATTCGGAGCAATCCCGTTCAGGGCACCGCATCTTCACAGCACCGCATGCGTGAAGTCGAATTCAAGATTGACCTCCGCCTGCTGCACCAGGTTTCCCTGGATGAAATCGATTCCGCTCATCCACAACGTGGCCGCACTTTGTGGATCCTCGACCTGTGGGCCGATGACCTGCAGGCCGAGACGATGCGCGCGGTCGATCACGCCCCGCAACTCATCACGCAGTTGCGGATCGGAATGGGCATTGGAATATCGCGGCGACAGCCGCAGGAAGCCCAACGGCAATTGCTGGAGCAGGGCCTCGGCCTCGTGGCTATGTGCAAACTGGCTAAGACACAACCGCACACCGGAGGGAAACAGCTTTTCGCCGAAATGACTTAGCGTCATGCCATGCACCAGCGCGTCGTCCAGGCGCAGGTCAATCACCAGCGATGCGCTGTCGATGGCATGGCTGGCCATGCGCTCCAACACCCATTGCGCGTGGGTGTCATCGACCAGCGTGCGCGGGGACTGGGAGACGAACAGGCGCACATGGCGACCTTCGTCCTGCCGCCGATGCAGCAGTTCCATCGCCTCTCGCAGGACCCACCGATCGATGTCGGGCATCAACCCCGCGGCTTCGGCCGCCGGAACCAGCTGCGCGGCGCGATGCAGCGTGCCGTCGGCATCGCGCAGGCGCAGCAGGGTCTGGAATTGCGCATCATTGCCACCGGCGACCGAGACGATCGGCTGGAACAGCAGTTCGAAGCTGTTCTCCGCCTTGTCCTCCGCCAGCCCGGCGCGCATCGCGGCGACCAGTGCATCGGCCGGTTCGCTGGCGAGGGCCGCCGGGATGTATTCCGCCAGCCCGATCGATGCACTGCGGGCAGTGCGGGCGGCCTGCTCGACGGCATCCAGCAGGCTGCCGGCGTCCGAAAACAAACCGAGTGGCGAGTAGCCGATCACGGCTCGCAGTCGCTGTGGCATGCCGTCGTACTCGATCGGCGTGGCGCTGATGCCATCGCGCAGCGTGCGGGCGAGGGCCTCGAGTTGCGCACCCTCGCACCCAGCCGCGTAAACCAGGAAGGCACTGTCGTTGATTCGCGCAGCCGGATACACGCCGGCGACCTGCGCGCAGCGTCGGCCGACCTCGTGCATGAGATGCTCGAAGCCAGCGTAACCGTAGCGTTCGCGCAAGGCCGTGGTGTTCTGGATCTCGACGAACAACGCGCCACCGTCGTCATCGGCGGCCAGCGCCGCCGTAATGCCACGCAAAAGATACGGGCGGTGGTGCAAGCCCGACTCGGCATCGCGACCGGCATCGTCCGGACGCTGGCGCTGCAAGGCGCGCGCCCGCTTGATCCTGCTGAGCACGGCGGCCATCAGGTGACGCGGGCGGATCGGCTTGCTCAGGAAATCGTCCGCGCCCTGCTCCAGCGCCTCGAACTGCCGTTCCGGATCCTGGTCGCCAGTCAGGAACACAACGGGGATATGCGCGAAATCAGCGTGTGCTCGGATCGACATCGTCAGCTCGGTACCGCTCATGCCGGGGAGGTGCAGGTCCATCAGCACCAGCTCGGGGCGGAACTCTTCCATTGCCGGCATCACCTCGGCCGCGGTGCGTACTGCGCGCGCCTGGATTCCCGCGCTGCGCATCACGCCTTCGGCAAACAGCGCCTGGCTGGCATCGTCCTCCACCACGAGCACCCGATACGGAGCATCTTCGCTCCCGTCCGTTGTTCCGCTACCTGAGCCAGTTTGCGCGACATCAGGTTCCCGGCTCATGGCTGCCCCCTGAAGTCGCACAGACAAGAATCGGTTGGCTCGGGATTGCGAGTCATGCGGTGGTCGACGCGGCAATGACGGTCATCATGATGCGGCCATTCAACGTATGCAACGAAAGAGGTGCGCAGGGACATACGATTCGGCAGGTGCAGATTGATGCGCAGTGACCACCAGCCGGTTATCCGGCCGCTGCCGGTGGCGGCCTGCGAAGCAGTCCGCGCGCGAGTTTGCGCCATAGCCACCAGATCAGCGTCGCCAAAGACACGCTGATGGCCACCACGATCAGCAATCCCAGCCACGGATGCACGAAGGCCAGCGCCAGTCCACCGACCACCGCCGTGTCCTCGGTTGCCGATGCGGTCCAGTTGCTGATCGGCTCGGGCGAAGTGTTGAGCACCAGCCGCGATCCGGTCTTCAGCAAATGGCTGGTCAATGCCACGCCCGCGCCGGTCGCCAGCATGCCGACGCCCAGATGCCCGTCCGACGACATTGCCGATGCCGCCAGGAACGCCCCCGCCGGCACTCGTAACAATGTGTGCAGAAAATCCCAGCCAGAGTCGACACCGGGGATCTTGTCGGCGAAGAATTCCACCAGTGCCAGCGCCCCCGATACCCCGAGCACCCACGGCGACTGGGTCACCTGCAACGCGTGCGGCAAGTCCAGCCAACCCATTGCGCCTGCCACGCCAAGACCGAATACGGTCAGGTACACACGGATACCCGCCAACCAGGCCAACAGGACGCCAATTGCAAACAGATGGGCTTCAGACATGGCAGGCTCCTGGGTAGTCCGGCGACGCATGACGGCAACCAGTCGATCTTATCGCCCGGTCATCAGCCGTAGCCATCACCCCTAGCTTGACGCCGGGTGAACCGGCTCGCTATACCGGTGCGATGACCGAGCCCGCTTCCGGCCCGCCACCTGCACCAGCGCCGTCGCTCCCTGCCGCCGTTGAGCCTGTCCATGGCCACGGTTTGGCATACACGGTGATCGTGGTGTTCCTGCTCGCCATGGCATTTGGCGGCTGGGGCCTCTGGCGCGTGTTCGCCCCTGCGGCAAGTGATCCCAAACCGCAGTTGCAGGCGCAACAGATCCAGCTGGACGACCTGCGCCAGCGCGTGGCGACCCTGGCCCGCTCCGATCAGATCAGCCGCGACGCCAATCGCGACCTGCAGGGCACGCTGGCCGAACGCGACGAGGAAATCGCCGGTCTGCGCGCCGATGTCGCCTTCTACGCGCGCTTCGTTGGCAGCACTGCCCAGCGTCGCGGTCTGAACGTCCACGCGCTGCATATGCAGCGCCAGACCGGCCAAGCGTGGCATTTCACCGCCACCCTCACCCAGAACCTCAACCGTGGCGCGGTCAACAGCGGGCGGCTGACGCTGTCGGTGGAAGGCAGCCGTAAAGGCCGCATGCAACGACTGGATTGGCCGCAATTGCGGCAGCAGCCGACGCCGCCGGGACTGGACTACTCGTTCAAGTATTTCCAGCAGGTCGAAGGCGACATCCTGCTACCCAGCGACATCCAACCGGTGCGCGTGGTGGTCCGGCTGGAGCCGCAAGGCGGCGCCGTGGTCGAGCAGTCGTTCACGTGGGTTGAGGCGACAGCAAAGCCTGAAGCTGGCGGCTAGATGACAGACGGTGAGCAAGGACCGGTTGCCGGCGAACGTTCCCGGCGCGCGACGGCGCGCTGGGAAGGTTTCGCAGCCGAACCCTGCCGCGGCGCGTGCTGAGGCGACAGCAAAGCCTGAAGCCGCCAGTTGAATCGCACTCCCGCACGCCCCATCCTTCATGCATGGAATCCATCCTCGTCAATTCCGCTGCGACTGGCTACCAGTCGCTACCGCATCCCCTGGACTTCAGCGTCGCCGCCGCTGCGAAGGTGCGTGAGTTGATCGCCGAGGAGGGCAACCCCGCGCTCAAGCTGCGCGTTTACATCCACGGCGGCGGCTGCTCGGGCTTCCAGTACGGATTCGAGTTCGACGAGCAGCAGGGTGAGGACGACATGGCCATCGTGACCGACGAGGTCACCCTCCTGGTCGATCCGCTCAGCCTGCAATACCTGATGGGCGCGCAGGTCGACTACAGCGAAAGCCTGCACGGCGCGCAATTCGTGATCCGCAATCCGAACGCGAAAACCACCTGCGGCTGCGGCTCCTCGTTCACGGTGTGAATCCAGCACAGGGCCAGCACTTGGCGCTGACGCAGCCATCGTTTGCCTTCGTCGAAGGCGCGCTGGATCGCGCCGATCATCTGCGCGACGACCCCGACGCGCTGGCGGCGTTATGGCCGCACGCTCGCGTTGTATTGATCGACGAGGAGGGTCGCGCCCTGGCCGACGCCTCGCAGCAGCTGTTCGCCCCGGGCGGAAGCACATTGGCCGGCATGCCTGCAGCGGCCATCTTTCTTGGCAGGTCAGGTGGGCACGGCTGGTTCGCCGCGCGTGCTGAGGATGTCGCCGCCAACGCGCCGCAACGCATCGATCTGCGCAGCGCGGCAAGTGCATGGCCTGCGTTCGAGGCGACACTGTTCGCCCAGTCACGCGCACTGTTGAACTGGCACGCGCGCCATCGCTTCTGCGGTGCCTGCGGGGGCGACATCGATTTTGTCCGCGCGGGCTGGCTTGGCCGTTGCCGCCAATGCGCAGGCGAACACTACCCGCGCACCGACCAGGCCATCATTGCCGCCGTCACCGACGGTCAACGCCTGTTGCTTGGCCGGCAAGCGTCGTGGCCCGCGCGACGTTATTCGGTGCTCGCAGGTTTCGTTGAACCCGGAGAATCGCTGGAACAGACGGTGGCGCGCGAAGTGTTCGAGGAAGCCGGCGTGCGCGTGCGCAACACCCGTTACCTGGCATCGCAGCCGTGGCCTTTCCCCGGATCGTTGATGCTCGGCTTCATGGCAGAAGCCGAGCCCGACGATCCGGTCGTCGGCGATGAGCTGGAAGATGCGCGCTGGTTCGACATCGACAGTGTGCGTGCAGGATTGGCGCGGGACTGGGCATCACCCGCGATTGATGACGAACCCGGAATTTCGCTGTCGCCCCCGATTTCGATTTCGCGTTGGTTGATCGAGCGATGGTTGGCTGAGTACGCAATGGGCTGAGCTGAGTGTGGCCGGCTGTAATTCGGTTTGCGTACAATCCGGGCATGTCGCTGACCTTGATCGCTGTCGTCGTCGCCTTGGTGCTCGGCCATGCCGCGCCGGCGTTGGCGGCAGGGGTGCGCGACTTCAGCTGGTATCGGCACTGGTTGCATTGGTTGGTCACACAGTTCCCATCGGGGTTCTGGCGCGGCCGTTACGGAATCGTGCTGGCCTTGGCCCCGCCGTTGCTGCTGGTGGCTTTGTTCCAGGCGGCGTTGCACAAGCCTCTGCTCGGCTTCGCCGGCCTGGTGTTCGCGATCGCGATGTTGTTCTACTGCTGGGGTCCGCGCGACCTGGACCTGGATGTAGAGGCGGTCGTCAGCGCGCCGGATCCGCAGGCGCGCATCGACGCCATCGGCCGGCTCCGCACGCCTGGCGTCGCTGCGCCACAGGGCGCGTCCATGCTGGTCGAGGCCGTGTTCCGCAACGCGCAACGACGCTGGTTCGGCGTGCTGTTCTGGTTTTTGGTGCTGGGTCCGGTCGGTGCGTTGTTGTATCGCCTGGGCACACTGGCCAGCGAAGACGACGTAGCCGAATTGCCGCCGGACACGAGCACCGGCGCGCGCGCATTGCTGTCGGTGCTGGACTGGCCCGTCGCGCAGCTCATGACGCTGGCGCTGGCGCTGGTCGGCAACTTCGACACTGTGGTCGGGACGTGGAAAGAGCACGGCGGCGCATCGCTGCGCATGGATTCGGACTTCCTCGCCGCCGCCGGGCGCGCCAGCGTGCGCACGGAACTGGCCGATGAGGCACTGGATGACGTCGACACCGGCACCTCGATGGCAACCACGACGGGGGAACTGCCGGAATTGCGCGATGCCATGAGCCTGGTCTGGCGCGTGTTGCTGTCGTGGCTGGTGGTGCTGGCGCTGTTCGTGGTGGCCGGCTGGGTGGGTTGACCAAGGAGTCGTCCTGCGATCAACCCGCTGGATGACCTCGACGCGCAGGCAAGCGGGCCCAGCCTTCCGCCACCGTCTGCGGAATCGCCTGGGGGCCTGCAATCTGCCGTGCAAAAGGGGCCAGGTGCCGCAGCGCGCTCGTATAGACCCCGCGCTTGAAGATCACCACATGATCCAGCGGATACCAGAAATCGACCCAGCGCCAGTGGTCGAACTCTGGGGTGTCGGTGAGGTCCAGCCGCAGGTCCGACTCTGATCCGGTGAACTGGAGCAGGAACCACACCTGTTTCTGGCCCACACACATCATGCGGTCGGTACGACGGATCGCCCGCTGCGGCAGCCGATAGCGCAGCCAACCGGGCGTCACGCCGAGCACGGCCACATGCTCGGGCGCCAGCCCGGTTTCTTCGCGCAACTCGCGATACATCGCTTCCAGCGGCGTCTCGTCGGTGTTCATCCCGCCCTGCGGGAACTGCCAGCCGTCACGCCGCACGCGCCGCGCCCAGAACACGCGACCGTCGGGATGCATCAAAACGATGCCGACATTAGGTCGGAAACCGTCCGGATCGATCACGATGCGGACTCCAATAGGATTGACTTACGTCACTACCCCCGACTCTGCCATGCGGGGCGCGATGGGACAAGCGCGGCGGTCCGATTGGCGACTGCGAACGCCATATTATCAATTGGCGGCTGCCTGCAAACCGCGCCACTGATGACCTGGCGGCTGGCCTGCGTCAGCGGGATGTCACATCGACGCGGAGAATTCGCGCGCCTACATCACGCGATCAAGACACTGATCGTTGAATGATCTCTCAATCGACCGATGCCGGTTTGTCCGCTAGTATTGCCCGGTTATAACAGCATCGAGTCTATCCGGGGGTCGTGTGCCTCCCCGGAACTGCACGCCCCGCGTGTGCATTAAATTTGGCGCGCAAGAGAATTAAACAGGGACTTCAAATGACAAACATCCTCAAGATGGGCCTGCTGACGCTGGCGATCGGCAGCGCGTTCACCGCAACTGATTCACGCGCTGCGGTCTCCACGCACCAGAGCGATTCCAATGCTGTCAACTACTGCCAGAGCTTCACCCCGGGCGTGACCAACACCATCCGCAATCGCGCGATCGGTGCGGAAAACGTCGGATCCGCCTCCATTGCAATCGCCTGCAACTACGCATCGACATTCAATCAGAATGACGGTACAGATCAGACTCTGAAGAACGTTTTCCAGCTCTTCTACAACAACTCCAGCGCGCCTCTCACGGTTTCCTGCACCCTGTCGACCGGCATACTCAATGACTCATTTGGATTTGGTAGCAACTACACGGTCACCAAGACCGTGACTGTGGCTCCGGGAGCCGAAAATTTCATCGCATTCTCCGGCGCTGACAATCCTGGCGGCGCCTCTCCGACGTTGGCTAACCAATTGGTTGGTGTGACCTGCCTGTTGCCCAAGAACGCCATCGCAACGGATAACGAGCTGCTGTGGGACGCGGAAGACGGCATCGGTACCTGATGGGTGCCTTATCAGCGCGGTGATGCGACACGCCACGCGCTGATGATTACTAAAAGGGGCGGGCATACGCTCGTCCCTTTTCTTATGCCATCAATGTCCGACTGAAGTCTCACTGGTATCAAGAGCCGTCTCTCCGCCGCTGGCATGAGTCACCAGATTGACCCGAACAGGAGTTGCGCTTTGCAAACCAAATTTCCCGTTGCGCCGATGTTCTTCGGCGCCGTATTCATTGCCCTGATCGCCGGTGTCATCGGCTGGTCCATGCGGTCACGCCACATGCCTGCCAGTGAGCAGGCGATGACCGATCCCTCGGTAGAACTCCAAGTGCCTGCGTCCACGGCACCTGCCAGGAACGTCCGGATGCCCTCACCTTTTCTGCAGAACAGAATGTTGGGGATTAACCAACCACTCCTAAACAAGGGCGCTGGGATCTCGCAAGCCGTCGCAAAAGGCCGGAAGAAGCTGCAAATGCAATACGACAGCGAGCCGGTCAATGCGGCCTGGGCCGCCCACAAGCAGGCCGCCCTGGCAGCGGCCAACGACGCCCCGCAGATCAGTCAACTTGGAGCCAAGCCTCTTGCGTTCGACTCCACTTGTCGTTCCTCGATCTGCATGATCGGGGCGGATTTTGCGACACCCAATGCGGCGCAGGACTGGTTCACCATGTATTCGCTCGTTGCAGGGCCCGAGATGTCCAGGGCCGCCGTACAGCGGAGCAACAATCCGGACGGCACCGTCCACTTGCAGATCTACGGGTTTGCCTCGCCCTCCAGTCACTGATCCGCGAAGTCTTCGCTTCGCGGCTCCGGCCCGCCGGCCAACATTGACGACTGCCCGGTGTGCGTGGACAATTCCCGGTTCGCCGCGAGGTCCGGTGACCTTGGCTATGTAGCTCAGTCGGTTAGAGCACGACACCCGGAATGCCGGAGTCATCGCGGCAAAAGACAAATTGGCTATGTAGCTCAGCTGGTTAGAGCGTGGCACTCATAATGCCGAGGTCGGTGGTTCGAGTCCACCTATAGCCACCATTTGCGCCAGCACCCTGCCGACCGCGTTTCGCGCCGCCCGTACAATGCCCGCGATGGACATCTTCAAGACATTCACCATCGAAGCCGCGCACCGGTTGCCGAACGTGCCGGACGGGCACAAATGCGCGCGCCTGCACGGTCATTCGTTCCGGGTGGAACTCCATGTCTCGGGCGAACCCGACCCGCACACCGGCTGGATCATGGATTTCTCCGAGATCAAGGCGGCGTTCCTGCCGTTGTACGAGAAGCTGGACCACCACTGTCTCAATGAGATCGACGGGCTGGACAACCCAACCAGCGAGCGCTTGGCGATCTGGATCTGGGATCGGCTCCGGCCTGGATTGCCCCAGTTGAGCGAGATCGTCGTCCACGAAACCTGCACGTCGGGCTGCCGTTACCGCGGCGTCTAGTCTTCCCCACGGGTCACAAGCCGTTGAAACAGAACGGTTTATGAACATTTCGATGAGTTTTCGTGCTCGATGTTGCAATGCAGCATTCCCGGGTTTATGCTGCAACGCACAAACCGGCACTCCCTGCCGGATCACCGCAGGAAACCCGCCATGAACCAGATCAACATGAACCAGATGAACGACCAGTTTGCCTCGGCTTCGCGCCAGTTCGCCGACACCGCCGGCCAGGTCAGCCGTCTTGCCCTGAGCAATGCCGAGCAGGCGTTTGGCTTGCAGTTCGCCGCGATGGAGAAGAACGTCAACGCCACCTTCGCCTTCTGGGGTGAGCTGGCGCAGGCCCGTGATCTTGACGGCCTGAAGACCCTGTTGCCGAAGGGCATGCAGGTTGCGCGTGAGAACTTCGAGCGTTCGGTCAGCACCGGCCAGGAAGTCATGGGCCACACCGTGAAGACCAACGAAGCCATCGGCGAAATCGCCAAGGGCCAGTTCGAGCGCACCAGCGCGCAGGTCAAGGATGCCGCCGGTCAGGCGAACGAGCAGTTCAACACCGCGACCAACGCGGTTGTCGACCAGGCCAACAA
>JBBQTR010000036.1:0-16493 GCA_038213095.1 Lysobacterales bacterium
AATTATTTTGGCGAGGATGTCCTGTTGTGAGCACGCCGCCATGAGCGTGCGCGTGGTGACGCCCGGGCTGCTGACGACCGTTCAGGACTTGGGGCGAACTGGCAGTCGCCACATGGGCGTCGGTTGTGCGGGTGCGCTGGATGCGTATACGCATACGATCGCGAATCTGCTGGTCGGCAATCGTGCCGATTCCGCGACGTTGGAAATCACCCTTGCCGGACCACGATTGCATTTCGGGCAAGCCGCGCGGATCGCGATCTGCGGCGCTGACATCGATGCGCACGTCGACAAGATCGCGATTCCGGGTTGGCGTCCCATCCTGTTGCCTGCAGGCAGCGTCCTCGCACTCGGCGCTTGTCGGCGCGGCGCGCGCGCCTATCTTGCGGTAGGGGGGGCTGGGTTTGTCGTCCCGGAGGTGCTGAACAGTGCGAGCACCGATTTGCGCGGTGGGTTCGGAGGGTTCCAGGGACGTGCGCTCATCGCGCACGATGAGCTCGACATTGGACCATCGACCGACAACGTCGCTGACGTCCATATCTCGCCATGGTGGGTGGATCCGACGCCCGCGCTGGACTTCGACGCGCCCGCCATCATTCGCGTCCTGCCCGGTAGCGACGGCATCGTTCTGTGGGATGGGATGTTCGCGCATCAATGGCGTATCGCCAACACAAGCAACCGCCAAGGGCTGCGGCTCGACGGCGTTCCATTGCGGCCGGCAGATACAGCCGAGCGGGTTTCCGCGCCTGTCGTGCCAGGTGCGATCCAACTGCCAGCCGACGGACTTCCGATCATCCTGCTGGCCGATGCACAAACGCATGGCGGCTATCCCGTGATTGGTCACGTCATCCGCGCCGACTGGCCACGGCTGGCGCAGCTTCGTCCCGGCGACGCCCTGCATTTCCAGGCCTGCACGCAAAAGCAGGCCAAACAAGCGCGACTGGATCAGACGCAGCAATTGGCGCGGCTTGCGCTGGCGATTTCGGCCCGTCATGGCGTGTGAACCAGAAATTCGCTGATCCCTAGCGTGACCCGTGAGCGTTGCACCTGCCTGCGCGAGGGCCTAGTCTCGACGCTTCCGCCTGAGGAGTCGCCCGCATGCGCCAGTTACGCGTGGTCACGTTGTCCGCTTTCATCGCTGCCGCGCTTCTGGCCGGTTGCAAACAAGACATCAATGCGCCTGCCCCGGCCAAGGCTCCGCCAGCGGCGACACCTGCGGCAAACGACAGTGCGGCATTGGCAACGGCGGTCGATGCCTTCATCCAGGGCGCCTTCAAACAAAATCCGGTGTTCGCAGCCAACGCCGGCAAGCACGATTTTGACGGAAAGCTGCCCGATTACAGTGCAGCGGGGCTCAAGGCGACGACGGACTGGCTGCACGAGCAACGCAGCAAATTCGCGGCATTCACCGACGACAAGCTGGATGAAAAAGCCCGCTTCCAGCGCGATTACGTGCTGGCGGTCATCAATGGCCAATTGTTCTGGCAGGAGGATTCGGGCTTTGCCAACAACAATCCCGCGTTCTATACCGGCGACCTGTCACCCAGCATGTACCTGACGCGGCCGTATGCGCCGCTGCCGCAACGCATGGCGGCGTTCGTCACCTACCAGGAAGCGCTGCCCAAGGCGATCGACCAGATCAAGGCGAACTTCAAGTTGCCGCTGCCGGCGTCCTACATTGACCTTGGCATCAATTCATTCGGCGGCTACTCAAGCTTCTTCAAGACCGACGTGCCGAAGATCTTCGCCGAGGTGAAGGACGACGCGCTGCAAGCGCGCTTCAAGGCCAGCAATGCCGCGGCGATCAAGGCCACGCAGGACATGGCCGATTGGCTGAAGGCGCAGAAGCCGCAAGCGACACAGAACTTCGCGTTGGGTGCCGAAAAATTCTCGAAGATGCTGCACGCGACCGAACTGGTCGACATGCCGCTGGACCAGCTGAAAGCGGCTGGTGAGACCGATCTGCAGCGCAATCTCGATTCGCTCAAGGCCGCGTGCGACCAGTTCGCTGCCGGCAAGACATTGACGCAATGCGTTGCCAAGGTGAATGCCGACAAGCCCGCTGGCGGGGCCGTCGAAGGCGCCCGCGCGCAACTCACCGGCCTGCGCCAGTTCATCGTTGACAAGGACCTGGTGACCATCCCGGGCACCGAGCAGGCGAAGGTCGAGGAAGCGCCACCGTTCAATCGCTGGAACTTCGCCTACATCGAAATCCCGGGCCCGTATGAAACGGGTTTGCCGTCGGTGTACTACATCGCGCCGCCTGATCCCACCTGGCCCAAGGCCGAGCAGCTGGCGTACGTGCCGGGTAAATCGGTGTTGCTGTTCACCTCGGCGCATGAAGTATGGCCGGGACATTTCCTGCAGTTCCTGCATGCTAATCGCGCCGACTGGAAGTTCGGCCAACTCTATGTCGGCTACGCCTATGCCGAAGGCTGGGCGCACTACTGCGAGGAGATGATGTACGACGCCGGGCTCGGCGATTCGACCCCGGAAACGCATATCGGACAGCTCAGCGAAGCGCTGCTGCGTGACGTTCGGTTCGTCTCGGCGATTGGCCTGCACACCGGCGGCATGTCGATGGCGCAGTCCGAGCAGATGTTCAAGGACAAGGCATTCCAGGATCCGGGTAATGCACGCCAGCAGGCAGCGCGCGGCACCTACGATCCGGCGTACCTCAACTACACCCTTGGAAAGCTCATGATCATGCAACTGCGCGAGGACTGGACCAAAACCCACGGTGAACGTGCGGGCTGGAAGGCCTTCCATGACCAGTTCCTGAGCTACGGCGGACCGCCGATTCCGCTGGTGCGTGCCCAGATGCTGGGCGGCAAGCCGGAAGCGAAGTTGTGGACGCTGGCCAGCGCTGCGCCGGCTGCATCGACCACGGCAATGCCGGCAGCGACCACTCCCCCCTCACCGGAAAAGATCCCCGCTCCCACGCCTTGACGCCATCGCATGCCGCAACTCGACTTCAACTGCGATCTGGGCGAAGGATGCGGCAGCGACACGGCGATCGTGCCGCTGATCAGTTCTGCCAGCATCGCCTGCGGTGGACACGCAGGCGATGCAACGACGATGCGCGACACGGTTGCGCTATGCGTGCAATACGGCGTAGCGATCGGCGCGCATCCGTCGTTCGAGGATCATGTCAATTTCGGTCGTAGCGAGTTGACGCTACCGCCTGCCGAAATCCATGCGTTGGTGGTGCGCCAGATTGCACGTCTGGCTTCGGCCTGTGCCGAAACTGGCGCCAGGCTTCAGCATGTCAAACCGCATGGCGCGCTGTACAACCTCGCCGCGCGCGATCGCGATGCTGCCGATGCTATCGCAGCGGCGGTCCATGCAATCGATCCCGCATTGATCCTGTATGGGCTTTCGGGTTCATGCCTGACCGATGCAGGCACTGCGATCGGATTGCACGTCGCGCATGAAGTCTTCGCCGAGCGCGCCTATGACGCCGATGGCCGACTCGCCCCGAGAGGCACGCCAGGCGCCGTGATCGATGACCTGGATGCATCGATATCGCAAGTCAGCCTTCTGCTGCGCGAGGGCGCCGTCATTGCACGCGACGGCATCCGCGTCCGCTTGCGTGCGGACACCGTCTGCCTGCATGGCGATCGACCGGATGCAGCGGAATTCGCGTTGGCCTTGCGCAGGACATTGGAAGCTGAAGGCCTCGTCATCCGCGCACCGGGCAATACCCGATGAACTACTGGCCACTGCTGGGCATCGCCATCGTCGTCATTGGTTTCGTGCTGCGCTTCAATCCCGTGTTTGTGGTCGTCACGGCGGGACTGTCCAGCGGCCTGCTTGCTGGCAAACCGCTCGCTGAATTGCTGGCCCTGCTTGGGGAGAGCTTCGTCTCAAATCGCGCGTTGCTGCTGTTCGCGCTGACGCTGCCTGCAATCGGCGTGCTGGAGCGGTCGGGGCTGCGTGAACACGTCCACGGATGGATCCTGCGCATGCGCGGAATGACACTGGCACGCCTGTTGATCGGCTATCTGGGCCTGCGTCAGCTCCTGGGCATGATCGGCCTGACCAATGTGGCCGGCCACGCACAAACCGTGCGCCCGTTGCTGGCACCGATGAGCGAGGCGGCTGCGGAAAAGACACTCGGGCCCATCGATGAAAACACACGCCAACGGATCCTTGCACTCGATGCGGCCACAGACAATGTCGGCCTCTTTTTTGGCGAGGACGTGTTCGTCGCACTCGGCGCCGTGCTGCTGATTCAGGGCTTCTATGCGCAGAACGGCATCGTGCTTGAACCCCTGCAGATCGCGTTGTGGGCGCTACCGACCGCGTTCGCCGCGTTCGTCATCCACGCATTGCGTATCGTGCTTTTCCAACGCGCACTGCAACGAGCGCGCAGTGATGCTTGATATCGGAATTTTTTATTGGCTGCTGGCCGCGTTCCTGTCGTATGCAGCGTGGTGCAATGCGCGTGACCGACGGTGGATCCATGCCGGTTTCTGGCTGGTGCTGGCGATGCTGTTTGCCGGTGGCGATGCCATCCTCGCTGCGCGCAAGGCAGGCAATCCGTTGCCAGCACAATGGGCAGGGGTCGGTGTCATCGCGCTGGCATTCCTGGCAATACGCATGCGCCGCGAACCCGTCGCGGAAGTATCCCCAGAGCTTCGGCTGGCATCAGCGCAACGATTGGGTCATTGGTTGTTCCTCCCGGCGTTGTTGATTCCGCTGATCACCGTGGTGGTGGCGCTTGCCGGGCCGAAGCTTTTACTTGGCGGCTCACCGGTTTTCGGCAAAGGCAGCGCCACCCTGATCGGCCTGGCATTGGCAAGTGTGATCGCAGCGATTGCGGCGATCGTTGTCACCCGCCAACCCATGGTGGCCGCACCGGCTGAAGGTCGACGGCTGCTCGACGCCATGGGCTGGGCTGCGTTGCTGCCGCTGGTGCTGGCGACATTGGGTGGCGTGTTCGCAGCAAGCGGTGTCGGTGACGCCATCGCTGCGCTGGTGTCGTCCGTCATTCCGACCGACAGTCGCCTTGCATGCGTGCTTGCCTACGGTCTGGGCATGGTGCTGTTCACCATGATCATGGGCAACGCGTTTGCCGCATTCCCGGTGATGACCGCCGGCATCGGACTGCCACTGCTGATTCGCCAGCACGGCGCGGATCCGGCGATCCTCGGATCGCTCGGCATGCTGACCGGCTACTGCGGCACGCTGCTGACGCCAATGGCCGCCAATTTCAACCTTGTGCCTGCTGCTTTATTGGAGCTCGACGATCCCAATGCCGTCATCAGCGCGCAGCTGCCGACGGCGATCCCGCTGCTGCTGGCCAACCTGGTGCTGATGGAATGGCTGATCTTTCGATGAACCCGACGTCCACCCTGCCGTCGCCGAGCGTGTTGTTGACTGGTTTTTCCCCGTTCGGCGGCGAGACCATCAACCCCAGCTGGCAAGCCGTATCCGCACTCGATGGCGAGAAAATTTCTGGCCATCGCATCATTGCCCGACGACTACCGGTCGAATTCGGCACGTCGCTTTCGGCGTTGCGCGATGCGATCCTCGAGAGCTCGCCTTCGCTGGTGTTGTGCGTGGGCCAGGCAGGTGGGCGCGCGCAGCTTTCCCTCGAACGTGTCGCGATCAATGTCGATGATGCACGGATGCCCGACAATGCCGGCACTCGTCCAATCGACAGGCCGGTCGTCGATGGCGGCCCGGCCGCATATTTCGCGACCCTCCCGATCAAGGCGATGCTCAGGGCACTGAATGCAGCAGGGATTCCCGCGCAAATCTCCCAGACGGCGGGCACGTATGTGTGCAACCACGTCTTCTATGGGTTGATGCACGCGTTGGAACGCACTCCACTCGCACGCGGCGGATTCCTCCACGTGCCGTTTTCGCCCGAACAGGCGGCGCGCCATGTCGATGCCGCGAGTCTTCCGATCGACACCCTGATTTCGGCCCTGCGAATCCTGTTGCAAACGGCACTGACCACGGGCGCCGATATTCGGCTGGCCGCCGGATCCGAACACTGAGTATTTGGCAAAGGACAGGCGTTGCTCAAAACTCAATTGACCATTGGCTCAACTGTGGGCAGGGCTCACCGGATTGCGCTGCAATGCACTGCAAAATCTGAACGTGCCGGCCTTATGTGCGCGGCAACGTCACGCCCGTCTGGCCCTGGTATTTGCCGCCGCGATCCTTGTATGAGGTTTCGCAGACTTCATCAGACTGGAAGAACAACATCTGCGCAACGCCTTCATTGGCATAGATGCGCGCGGGCAGCGGCGTAGTGTTGCTGAACTCAAGCGTGACGTGCCCTTCCCATTCCGGCTCCAGTGGAGTGACGTTGACGATGATCCCGCAACGCGCGTAAGTGCTCTTGCCCAGGCAGATGACCAGCGTGTCGCGGGGAATGCGGAAGAACTCGACGGTGCGCGCCAGTGCGAAGGAATTCGGCGGAATGATGCAGACGTCGGCATTGATGTCGACGAAGCTGCCGGGATCGAATGCCTTGGGATCGACGATCGTCGAATTGATGTTGGTAAAGACCTTGAACTCGCCCGAGCAGCGCACGTCGTAGCCGTAACTGGAGGTGCCGTAGCTGACAATGCGATGCCCGTCGGCCGCATGCTTGACCTGGCCTGGTTCAAACGGCTCGATCATGGCCTGTGATTGCGCCATTTGGCGGATCCAGCGGTCGCTCTTGATACTCATGCAGTGGTTTCCAGGCCTAGTCCAGGCATTGTAGGCGCCGGGCATGGATCCGGTCTGCGCCATGTTGATCGTGCCGCCGCGCGCATTGACTGTTTGCGATGGAAGGGACCACGTAGAAACCGTCCTACAGCAGCGACGCGGCGATCGGCATCGCGGCGCGTGGTCGTGTTGCCAGCACCGCGGCCATCCTGCGCGCGGTGTATCGATATGCCTGTGCCGCCGAGCTGTCCGGCGCGCTGACCATGATCGGTACGCCCACATCGCCCTGCTCACGGATCCCGATCTCTAGCGGCAAGCTCCCAAGCAACGGGATTCCATATTGCGCCGCCATACGCTCTCCGCCGCCTTGCCCGAACAGATGTTCGACATGCCCGCAATTCGTGCAGACATGCACGGCCATGTTCTCGACCAGGCCCAGCACCGGCACCTGCACCTTCTCGAACATCTTCAGCGCCTTGCGTGCGTCCAGCGTGGCGACATCCTGCGGGGTGGTGACGATCACAGCGCCCGCGACCGGGATCTTCTGCGCGAGCGTCAGCTGGATGTCACCGGTACCCGGAGGCAAGTCGACAATCAGGTAATCCAGCCCTTGCGAAGCGTCACCGCCCCACAATGTGTCGTTGAGCAGTTGGGTCAACGCCGACGTCGCCATCGGTCCGCGCCAGATCATCGGTGTGTCGGGTTCGACCATCAGGCCGATCGACATCGCTTCCACGCCATGCGCACGCATCGGTTCTATCGATTTGCCGTCGGGGCTGTCCGGCTTTCCTGACAAACCCAGCATCATCGGGACGCTGGGGCCGTAGACATCGGCATCCAGCACCCCGACCCGCGCGCCTTCCGCCGCCAGCGCAAGGGCCAGGTTGACGGCCGTGGTCGATTTGCCGACACCGCCCTTGCCCGACCCGATCGCGATGATGTTGCGCACTCGCGGCAACGGCGACACATTCGGCTGCACCGCATGCGAAGAGATGCGGTGGCCCACCTCGAAGCTGCTTATCTGCAACCCGCTAGCCAAGACGACTACAGCGACCGCTTCACGCAAGGCAGCGATGCCTTCACCACCCAACGGGTAGCCGAGCGTCAAAGCGAGCGCAGCGTGGGACCCCTCGACTACCGCCCGGATGCGCGCGTTGGTTGCCGAAAGGCTCAAGCCGCAGGCGGGGTCGATCGCGTCCGCAATGCGGGATTCCAGCTCGTTCATGCCGTGGTCCAAAACCATGGATTGTAGCGGCCAGCGTCAAATTGCCAGCGCAAGCTGGAGTCCGACCTGAACCGGCAGCCGCGGCCCCTCTTCCATACGCGGGCGGATGCGGTATAAAACGACAATCCGGCGACACATCGTCGCTCGGGTCATTCGAACTCCTGGAGAGGAACCATGCGAATCAAATTCATTGCCCTGCTGCTGCTCATGCTGCCGCTGGCTGCCTTCGCGCAGAACACGCCTGTCGGCAAATGGCGCACCATCGACGACAAGACCCACAAGGTTAAATCCATCGTCGAGATCTACGATGCCGGCAATGGTTCGCTGTCGGCCAAGGTGTTGCAGGTGCTGCAATCCGACCAGGGGTTGAACCCGCTCTGTGTCCCTTGCGACGGAGAACGCCATAACAAGCCGGTGACCGGGATGGTGATCGCATGGGGGCTGAAGAAAGAGGACAACAGCTGGGAAGACGGCAAGATCCTGGACCCCCACAGCGGCAAGATCTATTCGGCAAAGATGACGCCGATGGATGGCGGCGCCAAGCTTGAAGTGCGCGGCTACATGGGCTTCTCACTGTTCGGCCGCAGCCAGACGTGGATCCGCGAGCAGTAAACGCCGATATAAGGCCGTCGGCTTGACATACAGTCTTCGCGACCCGGCCTTGGCCGGGTCGCTTCGTATTGGGCGCGCGAATTGGAACTGCGGGGTTTGATGCGACAATCCTCAGTCGCTCGTCAACGTCATCGCCATGCCTCGTACTGCCGTCGTCACCTGCGCCCTGCCCTACGCCAATGGCGCGCTGCACCTGGGTCATCTGGTGGGTTACATCCAGGGCGACATCTGGACACGCGCGCATCGTATGTCCGGAGACATCGCGCATTTTGTCTGCGCCGACGACACCCACGGCACACCGATCATGCTGGCAGCGGAAAAGGCGGGGTTGCCGCCGGAAGCCTATATCGCCGACATACAGGCCGGGCATGAGCGCGACTTCGCCGCGTTCGACGTCGCTTTCGATCATTACGACTCGACCCACTCGTCCCATAACCGCATCCTGACCGAGGCGATCTACGCGAAGCTCGACAACGACGGGCACATCAGCCGACGCAGCGTGGCGCAGTTCTACGATCCGGCCAAGGGCATGTTCCTGCCCGACCGCTACATCAAAGGCATCTGCCCCAATTGCGGCACGCCGGATCAATACGGTGACAACTGCGAACATTGCGGCGCGACATACGCACCAACTGACCTCAAGGAGCCGCGTTCGGTGCTCAGCGGCATCGCGCCGGAGTTGCGCGAGTCGGATCATTTTTTCTTTGAGGTCGGCCAGTTCGATGCATTCCTGCGCGACTGGCTGGCGGGCGATGTCGCAGTACCCGGCGTCAAGGCCAAGCTGCTGGAATGGATGGATGGCGAAGGCGGCCTGCGCGCATGGGATATTTCGCGCGATGCACCCTATTTCGGTTTTGAAATTCCCGGCCATCCGGGAAAATATTTCTACGTCTGGCTGGACGCGCCGATCGGATATCTCAGCAGTCTGCAAGTGCTGTGCGAACGCGATGGCCTTGACGTCTTCCAGTTTCTTGCGCGCAACAGTGATGCCGAACTGCATCATTTCATCGGCAAGGACATCGTCACCTTCCACGGCCTGTTCTGGCCGGCGGTGCTGCATGGCGCGGGCTTCCGCGCACCGACGCGACTGCACGTCAACGGGTATCTCACTGTCGGCGGCGCGAAGATGTCGAAGTCCCGCGGCACCTTCATCATGGCGCGTACCTATCTGGATGCTGGCCTCGATCCGGAAGCTCTGCGGTATTACTTCGCCGCCAAATCTTCGGGTGGCATCGATGATGTCGACCTGAACCTGGCTGATTTTGTTGCGCGGGTGAATTCGGATTTGGTAGGCAAGTTCGTCAACCTCGCAAGTCGCTGCGCCGGGTTCATCGAAAAGCGATTCGACGGCATGCTTGCCGATGCATTGCCGGAACCGGCGATGTATGCACGCTTCATTGCGCAGTTGCCAGCCGTTGCACTGGCCTACGCAGCCAATGATCCGGCGAGCGTCCTGCGCATGACAATGGCGCTGGCCGACGAAGCGAACCGCTACATCGATGAGCAAAAACCCTGGGTGATCGCAAAGCAGGAAGGTGGCGATGGCGAATTGCAGGCGGTGTGCACTCAGGGACTCAACCTGTTCCGCGTACTGGCGATGATGCTCAGGCCGGTGTTGCCACGTACCTCGTCGCAGGTAGACGCTTTTTTTGGCGCAAGCACACCACATTGGCAGGATCTTGAAGCGCCGCTGGTGTCGCGACGCATCAATCCTTATACGCCGCTGTTCACCCGAATCGACCAGAAGAACATCGAAGCCATGATCGAAGCGAGCAGGGAAACGATGCAACCGACAACTTCGGCACAAATGCCCTCTGCTGATGACAAGGCCTTGAAAGCTGCTGCGCCTGGCCACGAATCTCCAGCCTCGGTTTCCGCCCTCAGCAGCATCGACGATTTCGCCAAACTCGATCTTCGCATTGCCACCGTACTGGCCTGCGAACTGGTCGATGGCTCCGACAAGCTGCTGCGTTTCCAGCTCGACGCCGGCGAACTCGGCAAGCGTCAGGTCTTTTCCGGCATCCGTGCCAGCTATGGTGAGCCCGGAAAACTGGTCGGGCGCAGCGTCGTCTTCATCGCCAACCTCGCACCACGCAAGATGCGTTTCGGCATCAGCGAAGGCATGATCCTGTCGGCTGGCATGGAGGGTGATGGATTGCACCTGCTCGATGTCGACAGTGGGGCTAAGCCCGGCATGCCGGTGAAATAGTCGAGCGTAATGCCCGACCTCACCGAACGCCTCGACCGCATCCTTCCGCAAACCCAGTGCGGGCAATGCGGGTATGCCGGCTGCCGCCCTTACGCTGAAGCAATGGCGGCCGGTATCGCCGACATTGATCGCTGTCCGCCGGGCGGTGATGTCGGCGCACGTGCATTGGCGCACGCACTAGGCGTCGCCTCCAAACCATTCGACCGCGTGCGTGGCGAACACAAGCCGCCGCAGGTGGCTGTCATCATCGAAGCCGAATGCATCGGCTGTACCAAGTGCATCCAGGCCTGCCCTGTGGACGCCATCATCGGTGGAAGTAAATACATGCACACCGTGATCGAGCCACTGTGTACCGGTTGCGAGTTGTGCGTGCCGGCCTGCCCGGTGGATTGCATCGACTTGCTTGCGCTGGTGTAGGTCGCGTCCCGGCCCGCCACCGTTACGGGATTGCATGGCGGAACAATGTCCGCCCTACTTGCACGCCGAGCAAATCCTCTCGACCTTGTACCCCTTGGCACGCAGCTTTTCGACCACGCCATCGCTACCCAGCAGGTGCAACGCGCCGACAACTACCAGCGTGTCGTCGTGCCCTGGCGTCTTCAGTCTCTGCTCGATCTTTGGCAGCCATGCATCATTACGGTCGACGTCGAGACGCTGGTACAACTTAGGATAGTGGTGTTTCATGTCGACGGCCATGCCGCTCCATAACGTGGCCGCGTCACCCGCGCGCCACGCGGCATGCAGCTTGTCGAGCTCCTGCTTGGCTTGCGTGGACTCGCTCAGCTCCTCATCGAGGAACTGCAACTGCTCGTCATGATCCATGCTGTCGAGGAACGCGATCTGCTGCGTGCCCGTTTCCAGCCCCGCGGTCGATTTCCCCTGTGCCTTGGCCTGATTGGCGAGATGCAAATCCAATCCCAACTTGGGATCCAATCCGCGATCGGTCATCTCGACAAGACTGATGGTCAGGCCGACAAACCACGGCTCGAACAGTTGCAGCATCTGCGGCGGAATGCCGGCTTTCTGCAGGCTGGCCCCGTTGACAGTCAGCCAGGTTTCCAGCTTGTGCGACAACACCGGGCCCAGCTCGCTGTTCAGTTGTGTCCCATCCCTGCGCAATGCCGCCTGCCCCATCTGCATGGCCAAAGCCGGCGACCCAATGTCTTCGGGTGGAATTTCGAACATCACCAGCCGGGCATCCGCCAGAGCATTGTCGACATCCTTCGACAATGGGTAATCGTCAGGCTTCAACAGATGAAACGATCCCAGCAGGTAAACAGCGTTGTCGGTGTCGGATACCTTCCACAGCAGTGGTATTGGCGGCGATTTCGGCGGCGCGGCATAGACCGCCGTTGCGAGCAAAAATGCCAGGCATGTCAGTAGCGTGACTGTGGGCGGACGCATGGAATCCTCAGGAATGCGGTGCTTTGCGATATGCCTTTTCGCCGGCGGTGATCGTCAGGTCAAGGCGATTTTCCGGTGGCGGCAACGGACACGTCGCGAACGCTGTGAACGCGCACGGCGGATTGCGCGTCTGGTTGAAGTCCAGGATCACATTGCCCTTGGCATCAGGCATCGGCGCGTCCAGGAACCGCCCGGCGCCATAACTGCCGTGCCCGTTGGTGCGATCGGCGAACACCAGGAACAGCACGCCCTCGCCTTCATCGAGCGCCTCGATGCGGTAGGTTTTGCCGCCGTGCTGGAACTCTACGACGCCGGGGTTGGCCATCGCATCCGTCCCGCCGATGATGTTGGCGATGTCGATGGTCTTGTTCGTGGTGTGTGCAATGAATTTCGCCGTGATCTTCCACGCCGGGTCCGCCGGCCAATAGTCCAGCCCGGCAAACTGCGTGCGGCTGGGTGCATCGGCGTGCTTCACCCGTAGTACATGGCGATCGTTGCGTTCGATCACGGTTGCCTGCCCCTTCCCCCCATCAAAGCCGATCACGCTCGCACCGGCCTTGTCGGCTTCGGTACGCAAGATGGCCGGCGCCGTGAGCGGTTCGCCATCGACGGTCAACGCCGTTGCTTTATCGGGGACGAATTGCGCCCGTTGGTCAGCGGCGTGCTTGTCGGGGATGACGATCATGCCCAGGTGTGCGGGCCCCATCGCCAGGTGGATGCCATTGCCGGCATCGCTGCCGATGTAGTGCGCCCCAGGGTCCAGCCAGTGCAGGCCAATCAGGCTCGTCCATCCGTCTGGCTTGAGCAGTTCGTTGCGACGCTTGTCACGCCATGCCTGTTCGCTTTGCGCGAATGCCGTCGCTGCTGCTGAATCCATTGTCGACGTCCCATTGTTGTTGCTGCCGCGTTGGCATCCCACCAATGACGCGACCGCCATGCAGAGTGCCAGACCAGATATTCGATGAATCGCATGCATGTCAGCGCCCTCGCAGGAACCATTTGTCGATTTCGGGCAGGCTGAAACGTGCCCAGGTCGGGCGGCCATGATTGCATTGTCCGGAACGCAATGTGGCTTCCATTTCCCGCAACAGTGCGTTCATTTCCGGAATGCTCAATCGTCGGTGCGCGCGCACCGCGGCGTGGCAGGCCATGGTCGATAACAACTCGTCGCGCGCTTCCGCAATGCGGCGACTGTCGCCATGTTCCCGCAGGTCTGCGAGGACGTCGCGCAACAACGCTTCGACGTCGCCGTCCGCAAGCAGCGCCGGGACGCCACGCAACAACAGGGTTTGTGGGCCAGAGCGCGACACCTCGAAGCCCAGCGCAGCCAGGGTGGCGGTTTCGCTTGCAGCGATATCCGCTTCGCGTTCTGACACGGCCACCGCATGCGGAACCAGCAATGGCTGCACGCGCACGCCGACACCGTCGTGCGCTGCTTTCAACCGTTCGTAACCGATGCGCTCGTGCGCGGCATGCATGTCGACCACAATCAAGCCATCGACGGTCTCCGCCAGGATGTAGATGCCGTGCAGCTGGGCGATGGCATGGCCAAGTGGTGGCAGTGTTGCGTCGGTGGATTCAAGAGGCGGGTTTTGGCCCACCGCCGCAGTGACTCCGGGCGCGCGTGAATACAGCGCCGCATAACCCGCACGCACCTCGTCGACCTGCAATCCCAGATGCGGCTGCGGCGTGTTCCATTGCGATGCACTCAACTGCGTTGCCGCCACTGCCGACACTGACGCTGCAGCGATGACGGGGGTGCTTCCCGCACGCGTATCCGCTAATGCTGCCTGCAAGGTGCGATACACGAAGTCGTGTATCAGGCGCGATTCGCGGAACCGCACCTCGTGCTTGGCGGGATGCACGTTGACATCTACCGCACGCGGATCGAGTTCCAGGAACAACACGTACGCCGGTTGCCGCCCGTGGAACAGCACATCGGCGTACGCCTGCTTGACCGCATGCGCAATGCTCCGGTCGCGGATGCTGCGGCCATTGACGTACAGATACTGCTGATCGGCACTGGCGCGGTTGTAAGACGGTTGGGCGATCCAGCCGTGCAGGCGAAGACCCGCGCCACTGTGGTCGATGCGCAGCGCATTGCGCGCGAATTGCTCGCCCAGCGTTTCCAGCAGCCGCTCGGATGATGCAAGGACGCTGTCGCCACGATAGCGTCGAGAAGGCTTGCCGTTGTGCGACACACGTAATTCGACATCCGGACGCGCCAGGGCTAAAGAGCGCAGCCACTCCTCGATATGGTTGAGTTCGGTGCGCTCGGCGCGCAGGAACTTGCGACGCGCAGGCACGTTGAAGAACAGGTCCCGCACCTCGACCGTGGTGCCCTGCGGATGCGCTTTCGGCGTGACATCACCCACGCGGCCGCCATCGACCTGCAATGCGGCGCCATGCTCGTTGCCGTTGTGACGGGAGATCATCGCAAAGCGGCTGACAGAGGCGATCGATGGCAATGCCTCGCCGCGAAATCCGAGGGTCGCAACGGCTTCCAGGTCGTCCAGCGATGTGATCTTGCTGGTGGCATGGCGGGCGATCGCAAGCGACAGGTCTTCGGGGGCAATGCCATCGCCATCGTCGCGGATCCGGATCAGGCGGACGCCGCCCTCTTCCAGGTCTATGTCGATCCTGCGCGCGCCGGCGTCGAGCGCATTCTCGACCAGTTCCTTGACCACAGACGCAGGCCGTTCGACGACTTCGCCGGCCGCGATCTGGTTGATGAGGGTGTCAGGCAGTTGGCGGATCGTCACTGCCGGCAATCATAGCCGTGCCGCGCGCTTATGGGCTGCCGCCGCCTGGCATTCCATTGGCACCCGCATCGGCGCGCGCGGCATACAACGTGCCTGGCGGCGGCTGGCGGATGAAGTACGCATTGACGCCGTCGAGCACGGCGCGCGCAAGCTGCGCCTGCTGCGCCGGGTCGTTGAGCCGGCGCTCTTCATCGGGGTTGGAGATGAACGCGGTCTCGACCAGCATTGAAGGCACGTCGGGGGAGCGCAACACGACGAAATTGGCGCGCTCGATCTCCTGCTTGTGGGTCTTGCCCAAGTGCTTGAGTCCAGCGAGCACCTGGTTGGCCATGTCCTCAGAGGCCTTCATGCTGGCGCTCTGCGACAGGTCGAGCAGTACCGACGCGAGGGTGTCGTCTTTGTCCTGCAGCCGGACGCCGCCGACCAGGTCAGCGGCATTCTCCTGGCTGGCGAGCCAACGTGCCGCCTGCGAGGACGCGCCGCGTTGGGACAAGACAAACACCGACGAGCCACTGGCATCCGGGCTGGGACAGGAGTCGGCGTGGATCGAGACGAATAGATCCGCCTTGGCCGCGCGCGCTTTCTGGTAGCGCTGGGTCAGCGGGATGAAGACATCGGTGTCGCGGGTGAGGTAAGCGCGAAGCCCCGGCGTTGCGTTCACCTGGCGGGCGAGTTCTTTGGCAATCGCCAAGGTCACCATTTTCTCGCGACTTCCGCCCGGACCGCGTGCGCCGGGGTCCTGCCCGCCATGGCCAGGATCGATGGCAATGATCAATGGGCGCATGCCGCCACGACGCATCACGTCCTGCATGGTCTTGACTGCGCCGCGCGAATAGACCGGCGCGACTTCAGCAGATGCAATACGCGTCGGCTCTCCCGTTGCAATCCGAGTGGGAACGCCTGTGGCGATCCTTCCCGAGGTCGTGTCCGTCGGGGTGATCACACTCGCCTGTGCATGCGCCACTGGTGACGAAGCAGCAGTAGGCAGGTGCCTGATGGATTCGTCAGGCAAACTTGTCACCAGACGCGATGTGGCTGCAGTTGAGTCCGCGTCCGTTTCAGACCCGGTTGGATCAGGCTGTGATGCATCAGGATTGGGTCGTCCAACGTCAGGCTGGCCAACATTTGGCTGCGATGCCGCAGTCAGGGTCTGGCGGACAGGCTCACGCGAAGCGGGGCCGCCCGCGCCGTCGTCAGGCCATTCAAGCACCAGCCGCGGGCCATCGATGCCTGCCTCGAAATGGGGCTTGAGTGCCATCACCGACGTGGCGAGGTCGAACACGATCCTGGTGGTGCCGGGAGATGGCTGCCCGCTGCGGATGCCTTTCACTACGCCTGCCGCCGGGGGCAGACGCAAGCCGTGCCTTAGTCGCGAGTCGGGCAGATCCACGACCAGCCGGACCGGATTCGCCAGGGAAATCAGCCGGTAGTCAGCCTCACTGTCCATGCGCAGTTCGGCACGGGTGCCGGTCGGGCCACTGGCCAGTTGCACGCCTCGCAACTCTCCAGCGTGTGCCAAGTTCCAGCAGACAGCGGCGAGCAGCGCCATGCCGAGCAGGACTTGCTGGATGTGGTTGCCCTTGGTGCGCATGCCCGGATTCAAGCACCAACCGCC
>JBBQTR010000037.1:0-16386 GCA_038213095.1 Lysobacterales bacterium
TCTTCGGCCGTAAAGGCCTCGTGTCCGAGTTTCTCGACGATGCGCCGGATTCCCATCAGCTGGGAAGGAGAATCGTCGACAATCAGGATGCGCGCCATAGATATTCCCCGGAGACCGCAACGATTGTAGCTGGCGCAAGCGATGCCGCAAACCTGCGATACATCCTAGAGCCGCACCAATGTCCTTCCAAGCGAGCCACCGCCAAGCATGGTGGCGAAAACGCTCGGTAGTTCCTCCAATGTCGCCTCGCGGGTGCAGATACGGTCCAGGTGCAAGGGCTTCCAATCACTCCCCAATCGTTGCCAGACAGCTTGACGAATGTCCCGCGCAGTGCCGGCCGAGGCGATGCCGAGCAGGGAAACGCCCCGGATGATGAATGGCATGACGGTCGCCGGGAGTGCTGATGAGGCGGCAAGGCCGGCGCTGGCAACATTGCCGTAGGGATGGGTTTGGGCCAGCAGGCTTGAGAGCATCTCGCCACCGACATTGTCCAAGCCACCCCCGAAGCGTGCGGTTTCCATGGGCCTGGTGGTTGCAAGGACATCACGTCCGAGCACCTTGCTGGCCCCGATCGACAGCAGGTAGTCGGCCTGGGCAAGCTTGCCACTGACCGCATGCACCTCGAAACCGGCGCGGCTGAAGATATCGACCGCCAGCGAGCCGACCCCGCCGGTCGCTCCCGTTACGCAGAGCGGCCCTAGCGCAGGCATCTGCCTGTTTTCCAGCATCCGGTAGAGCGCCAGCGCCGCCGTGAATCCGGCGGTTCCGAGGATCATGCTTTCGCGCAGGTTCAATCCGCCAGGCAGGGGAATCGCCCATTGCGATTCAAGCCGCGCGTATTGCGAATAACCGCCATCGCGTGTTTCCGACAGCCCGCATCCGGTGACGAGCACCGCGTCGCCTTCCTTGAACTTGCGATCAAGCGATGCGACGACGTGGCCGGCGACATCGATGCCGCCGACCAGCGGGTAGCTGCGCAGGACCCTGGCTTGTCCAGTGCCAGCCAGGGCGTCCTTGTAGTTGACCGAGGAGTACGCCGACTTGATGACAATTTCGCCCGGCGACAAGTCGGCTAGCGAGATCTGTTCGGTGCCACTGCGATAGCCGGCGGCATCGTTGTGGATGCGAAAGGCGGGGAAATTGCCTGGTGTCATATGCTCGCGATCACTCAAAGGCCGCCAGACCGGTGAAAGCCGGAATTGACGAGCAACACTATCGCAAATCAGGACAGGTGTTTTCGCGTGGTGCCTTGCTGGCTCGGACCGCGCGCACGCATCCAGTCCATCAGCACGTCCATGTCCTCTCCATGCCAAAGATCGCGGCGATGTTCCGCGCGCAGGAAACCCTCTGCGACCATCCGATCCATCATCGCAATCAGCGGTTCGTAGTAGCCATCGACATCCAGGAACGCACATGGCTTCTCACCAAGCCCGAGTTGTCGCCATGTCAGCATCTCGAACATTTCGTCCAGCGTGCCGAATCCACCGGGCAACGCGATGAAAGCGTCGCTGAGTTCGAACATGCGGGCCTTGCGTTCGTGCATGGTGGCGACGACTTCCAGGCGGCCAAGTCCTGTATGTGCGACTTCCCATCCGACCAGCTGGTGGGGAATCACGCCTATGACTTCGCCCTTCGCAGCGAGCGCCGCGTCGGCCAGCACGCCCATCAGGCCGACATTGCCGCCGCCGTAAACGAGCGCCAGGCCTTCACGGGCGAGACAATCTCCCAAGGCTGCTGCACGTTCGGCATAGACCAACTTGTTACCGACACTGGAGCCGCAGTAGACGCAGACCGACTTCATCCGTGTCAGGTCGCTTCCATCAGCACGATGCCTGACATGCGACGGCCGGCTTCGCGTTTCTGCTGTGACTGTAATTTCGACAGCAATGTCCACAGCGCTGCACCGGGCATGGTGCGATTGAGGCGCAATGACTCATCCCATGTCGAATGGAATTCCGATTCCCGCCATCCGAAGGGAGCAAAGAATGCGGTTCCTTCGGCCGGCCCGAAACGGAACGGCGCATGGCCTTCATCGAGCTTTGGCTGCCAGCTGCGCGCAAGCATTTTCAGCAGCATCGGCGAGGCAAGATCGGTCAGCCACCATCGGGCGTGCGCGATGTCATGCAGGTCACGCGCCAGCGCCGACACCTCATCGCTTTCCAGATAGACCAGCAAGCCTTCGGTGATCACCAGCACTGGGTCGTGCGACGCTGCTTTCGCGAATAACTCACGTCGCGCATCGGCTTCGCGCAGGTCCGCGGCGATGAATTCCAGCTCGCATCGCGGTGTTTCGCCCGTCATGCGTTCTTGAAAGTAGCCGACCATTTCAGGAAGGTCGACATGCAGCCAGCGCAGCGATGATGGGAGCGCGAGGCGATACGGGCGGGCATCAAGTCCGGCGGCAAGGTTCAGCACCGTGCGTGCTCCTTGCTGCACGCAGCGCATAACGATCTCGTCCATGACTGCGGTGCGCACTACCATCGGCCAGCTCATCGACTTGCCACGCGGCATCGCGTCGACGATCGCCTGGCCGCGCTCGCCAGCGAGGCGGCGCGCATGGGGATCGTGGAACAGCGCATCGGTACGCTCGGTTTCCATCGCCCGATAGATTGCAACCCAGAGCGCGGTATCGGAAACGTTGCGGATCGGATTCGGTTCGCTCATCGCATCCCGCTCCGCAAGGTAAGGATGCTCAGTTGCCTTTGTGGATCGCGCGTTTGTCGACGGCCATCGCCGCTTCGTGCACCGCTTCCGACAACGTGGGATGCGCGATGCAGATGCGCGCAAGATCATCGGCGGCGCCGTTGAACTCCATGGCGATGACGCCTTCGTGCACGAGTTCAGAGACATTCACGCCACACAGGTGCATGCCAAGGATGCGATCGGTCTCGGCGTGCGCGATGATCTTGACCAGGCCCGCAGGTTCGGCCATCGCCACCGCGCGACCGATTGCCGCGAACGGGAAGCTGCCGGTCTTGTACGGGATGCCTTCGTCCTTGCACTGCTTCTCGGTCTTGCCGACCCAGGCGATTTCCGGCTCGGTGTAGATCACCCACGGCACGGTGTCGAGGTTGACGTGTCCGGGCATGCCGCCGATCAGTTCGGCCACCGCAATGCCTTCCTCCGACGCCTTGTGCGCGAGCATCGGGCCGCGTACGCAATCGCCGATCGCCCACACACCATCAACGCCGGTGTGGTTGTGGGCGTCGACCTCGATCATTCCGCGCGCGTCGAGACTGACGCCAGTGCCGTCGGCGAGCAGGCCCCTGGTCGCGGCACGACGGCCGACAGATACCAGCAGCTTATCGAACACCAGCGTGTCCTGCTTGCCATCAGCGCCGGAATAGGTGACATGCACGCCATCGTTCTTCGACTCGGACTTGCCGACCTTGGCGCCGAGGCGGATGTCGAGGCCCTGCTTCTTGAACTCCCTGGCAGCTGCCTTCGCGATGTCGGCATCTGCTGTGGGGAGGAACTCGGTCATCGCTTCGAGGATGACCACGTCGCTGCCCAGTCGCTTCCACACGCTACCCAGTTCCAGGCCAATGACACCCGCGCCGATCACGCCCAGGCGCTTCGGCACCTTGTCGAAATCGAGCGCGCCGACGTTGTCGACGATGTCCTTCCCGAACTTCGCGAACGGCAACTCGATGGAATCCGAACCCGGCGCAAGGATGACGTTGGTGGCCTTGAGTTCGATCTCGCTGCCGTCGTGTTGCTTGACCTTGACGATGTTGCCCGGATGCAACGTGGCAAAACCGTAGATTGGCGTCACCTTGCTGTTCTTGAACAATGCCGCGATACCACCGGTGAACTGTTTCACGATCGTGTCCTTGCGGCCGATCATGGTGCCCACGTCCATCTTCGGGTTGTCGGCAGTGATGCCGTGCGCGGCGAACATGTGCTTGAGGTTGTGGAACTGACGCGAACTGTCGAGCAGCGCCTTCGATGGAATGCAGCCGACACGCAGGCAGGTGCCACCCAATGCTGGCTTGCCGTCCTTGCCAAGTGCGGCATCGATGCACGCGGTCTTCAGGCCGAGTTGGGCCGCCCGGATCGCGGCGACATAGCCGCCGGGACCTGCGCCAATCACCACGACATCGAAATTCTGCTGTTCCATGAACATCTGTCTCCAATTTCCTACCCACACCGGGGCGGGAGAAAAAATTACATGCCCAGCAGCATCCGGTGGGGATTTTCCAGCTGGTTCTTGATATCGACGAGGAACAGCACGGCATCCTTGCCATCGATGATGCGGTGGTCGTAGCTCAGCGCGATGAACATCATCGGCGCCGCAATCACCTGTCCATTCTCGACGATCGGACGCTCCTTGATCGTGTGCATGCCAAGGATTGCCGATTGCGGTGGGTTGACGATCGGAGTGGACATCAGCGAGCCGAAGGTGCCGCCGTTGGTGATGGTGAACGTTCCGCCCTGCAGGTCTTCGAGCGCGAGTTTGCCGTCGCGTGCGCGTTTTGCGTAGTCGGCAATGGCCTTCTCGATGTCGGCGAAGCCCATGCGCTCGGCATTGCGCAATACCGGGGTCACCAGGCCTTTTTCGGTCGACACGGCGATCGAAATGTCGGCATAACCGTGATAGATCACGTCGTTGCCATCGACCGACGCATTGACGACCGGGTATTTCTGCAGTGCATTCGCGGCGGCCTTTGCGAAGAAGCTCATGAAGCCCAGCTTGATCCCGTTGGCCTTCTCGAACGATTCCCCCAGGTCCTTGCGCATCGCCATGACCTTGCCGAGGTTGACCTCGTTGAAGGACGTGAGCATCGCGATGGAATTTTTCGACTGCATCAGGCGCTCGGCAATGCGTGTGCGCATGCGCGTCATCGGTACGCGTTCTTCCGGACGCGCGCCGCCTGCGGGACTTCCGCTGCGCGCGTAATTGACGATGTCTTCCTTGGTCACCGCGCCCTTGCGACCGGTGCCTTCCACCTGCGATGCATCGACGCCTTCCTTGTTGGCGGTGAATCGCGCGCCAGGGGGCAACTCGGTGGATTGGACCGCTGCAGCAGGTTTCGCAGCTTCAGTCTTGGATTGCACGGGCTTGGATTCGGCGCTGGGAGCTGCGTTGTTTTGGGCGCTCGGCTTGTCGGACTTCGTCGGTGCAGCGCCTTCTTCGATGATCGCCAGTACCTGTTGGCTGGTCACCGTGGCGCCGGTTTCGAACCGGATTTCCTTCAGCACGCCATCGACGGGCGAGGGCACTTCCAGCACGACCTTGTCGGTTTCCAGGTCGACGAGGTTTTCGTCGCGCGCAACCGCATCGCCGGCCTTTTTGTTCCAGTTGGCGATGGTGGCGTCGGAAACCGATTCGGGGAGAACCGGGACTTTGACTTCAATGGCCATGGCAGGCGTCCTGGAAGAAAATGCGTGAGGGTGTCTTGCTGTTCAATGATTGCTTCATTCCACAGTCGCGTCGCCATTCAACGGATTCATCAGCGCATCGGCGACCAGTTGCGCCTGCTCGGCCACATGCTCGGCAAAATGTCCAGCGGCGGGCGAGGGCGAACGTGCGCGACCCGTGTAATGAAGGGACTGTTTGCCCTGCAGGCAGGCGCGCAGGTGATGCTGGATCTGATACCACGCGCCCTGGTTCTGTGGCTCTTCCTGGCACCAGACGACTTCGCCAGCCGATGCATGGCGCTTGAGTTCTGAGATGAGTTGAGGGCGCGGGAACGGATACAACTGCTCGACTCGCACGATGGCAACGTCGGTAATTTTCTGCTTCTGCGCTTCCTCGAACAGGTCAAAGTAGACCTTGTCTGCGCAGACGACGACGCGCTTGATCTTTTTGGCGCTTGCCGTCGTGTCCGGGATCAACCACTGGAAGCTGCCATTGGCCAGTTCGTCCAGCGACGACACCGCAAGCTTGTGACGCAGCAGCGACTTGGGCGTCATCACCACCAGCGGCTTGCGCGTGGCCATCAGCATCTGCCGGCGGATCATGTGATAGTCCTGCGCCGGGGTTGTTGGTGCGCAGACGATCATGTTGTCCATCGCGCATAGCTGCAGGAAACGTTCCAGTCGCGCGGAGCTGTGCTCAGGGCCCTGGCCTTCGTACCCGTGAGGCAGGAACAAGGCCAGCCCGCACAATCGATCCCACTTGGCTTCACCCGATGAGAGGAACTGGTCGATCACGACCTGCGCGCCGTTGGCGAAATCGCCGAACTGCGCTTCCCAGATATCCAGTGTCATCGGATCGGCCGTGGAGTAGCCATATTCGAAGCCCATCACCGCCTCTTCGCTTAACAGCGAGTCGATGATGGTGACCGACTCGGGGTTCTGCACGAGTTCTCGCAACGGCACGTAATACTCGTCGGTCTTCTGGTCGTGCAGGATCGCGTGGCGGTGGAAGAACGTGCCGCGCCCAGAATCCTGTCCCACCAGCCGCAGCTTGAATCCACCGTTGGAAAGTTGCCTGTCGACCAGCGTCGCGTACGCGAGGTTTTCCGCGAAGCCCCAGTCGACCGGCAGTTCGCCGGCCGCCATTTTGCGACGGTCTTCATAGATCTTGGCGACGCGCGCGTGCAGGACGATATGGTCCGGGATCGTGTTGATCTGTGAGGCGAGCGCATCCAGACGCTTGCGTTCGACTTTTGTATCGACGGGATCTGACACCTTGCCGTGCAGGTACTTCGACCAGTCGATCGAGAATTCGTCCGGCTTTACTTCTGCGACTTCGGCGGTGACTTGTCCGGCATCGAGTTTGTCGCGATAGGCATCCATCATCGCCTTGACCGCATCGGCGGCAAGCACGCCTTCGGCGACCAGCGTGTTGCCGTACAACTCACGCACGGTCTTGTGCGCTCGGATGGTCTGGTACATCAGCGGCTGGGTGGCGGCTGGCTCGTCGGCCTCGTTGTGGCCGTGGCGGCGATAGCAGACCAGGTCGATGACCACGTCCTTGCCGAATTGCTGGCGGAAATCGAATGCCAGCTCGGTGCAGAACGCGACGGCTTCGGGATGATCGCCGTTCACGTGCAGGATGGGAGCGCCGACCATCTTGGCGACATCGGTGCAATACAACGTCGAGCGCGCATCATCCGCAGCGCTGGTGGTGAAACCGATCTGGTTGTTGATGACGACATGCACCGTTCCGCCGACGGCAAACCCGCGTGCCTGCGACATCTGCAGCAGTTCCATCACCACGCCCTGTCCGGCAAATGCCGCATCGCCATGCAGTAGCACCGGCAGGACCTGCGTGCGCTGCTTGTCGTTGCGACGGTTCTGGCGCGAGCGCACGCTGCCTACAACCACCGGATCGACGATTTCAAGGTGGGATGGATTGAACGCCAGCGCGACATGTACTGGACCATCGTCGGTGGCGAGATTGGCGCTGAAACCCATGTGGTACTTGACGTCGCCGGTGTGCGCGCGGTCGCTCGATGCGTGCTCGAACTTGCCCTCGAACTCATCGAACAACTTGCGCGGTGGCTTGCCGAGCGTGTTGACCAGCACGTTTAGGCGCCCACGGTGCGCCATACCGAGCACGACGTCCTTGACCCCGGCGCGACCGGCGCGACGAATCATCCCGTCGAGAAGCGGGATCAACGCGTCGCCACCCTCCAGCGAGAAGCGCTTCTGGCCGACATATTTGGTGTGTAGGTAGCGCTCCAGGCCTTCGGCCGCGGTCAGGCGCTCGAGGATGCGCAGCTTGGCGTCTTTCGCCTGCCCGTAATTGCCGGCAGCGTGTTCCAAGCGATCGTAGATCCAGCGACGCTGCTCGACATCGGTGATATGCATGAACTCAGTGCCGATCGAGCCGGTGTATGTCGCCTTGAGCAACACCTGCAGCTCGCGCAGCTTCATCCGCTCGCGGCCACCCACGCCGCCGGTGGAAAATTCGCGGTCAAGGTCGCTGTCGGACAAATGATGGAACCCCAGCCTCAGGTCCGGCGCCTCGGGTTTAGCCGCCATCCCCAGGGGATCGAGGTTGGCTGCAAGGTGCCCGCGGGACCTGTACGCGGTCAACAACTTGCCGACGGCACGATCGCGATCGTCGCCTGCGGCGGTGCTGGATGACATCACCCCGCGCGCGGCGCGTTGACCGGCCAGGGCAATGTCGTGGATCACCGCAGAGTGAGGAACATCGCCTGCTTCGCGACCCTTGAAGTCGTCGAAATACGCCTTCCACTTCGCTGAGACACTATCGGGGGACACCAGATACTGCTCGTATAGATCCTCGATATAGCCGGCGTTGGCGCCGAGTTGCGAGGACTGGGCAAACTGCTTCAGGAGACTGTCCACTATGGCGTCGGGAAGCTCGAATGAGAGGAAGGCGCTGGTATAAGCGATTGAATTCACCGAAGTTTCCGCACGAATGCGGAGCCTTAAGCGAAAGGATGTGAATTATAGCGCGCGCAAAAAGCACTCGCCTACCGTCAGATTCAAACGCGCCGCCGCGCGCCATGAAATGCGATTGCCGAAGGGCTTTTGGTGAAACCGCAATTCCCGCTAAATACCCAGGCTGCGATATTCCGTCACTGGCCGGGACCGCTCCCAGACCCGATCCAGCCCCGCGCGCAATTGGCGTGCACGTCCCGGAGCATGCAGGTCGGCCTCGCCATCGAAACGATGTCCCAGGCCACGGAAATAGAACCCACTGGCATCGTTGGCGATGAACGCAGACGGATAGGCGCGATCGACGGAATCTACGACCTCGCGGAACTGGAAGACGCTCGACAACCGTTGCGCCAGGGCGAGCAGGGGGGCATGGCTTCGCTGGGGCGCGGCCGCGTCTTGCAGCAGGATCCGTGCTTCGTTACCGCGCCCCTTGGTACCGAAGCGACGCATCGCAATGAGCACATCAGGGTGATCGAACAGGCCTGGATCCAGATCGCGGGTGTAGATCCATAACCCACGCCGTGCCGCCGAAATAATCGCGACAGCGACTGCGACGGCATCGTCCCGATCCTCGATGGCGGAGAACGCCATCGCGCTCATGGGCCTTCCCCGCGATCCTCGCCACTCTCCTGCTGATCATCATCGGGCAGCTGGTAGTGACCAGCACCCAGCAACTCGATGACGACATCGCGACCGGGCTGGGAAAGTGCCTGATAGGTAGCACCGTCGATTGCAGGGGCAGCCGCCAGTCGTCGCGCATCGCGTACTGGCAACGACATGTCCTGGCCTGCGACATACAGCCGTGCGCTGCGGCCTGACTTGCGCCAGGCCATGCGGGTCCACGGATGCCGTTGGAGCCGCGCGCCCTGCTGGAGCGCCCATTCAATTTCGATGCGTGGCGGGATGCTGCCTGGCACCGCCTCGCCCGCGTTGCGATACAGGGTGATGAAGCGGCCAAACCAGTCACCGAGCCGGTCTGCATCGTTCATCCGCAGAACGTTCAAAGCCTCCAGCACGCGTTGCATCGATGCGGCATCGATTTCATTGGCGTCCTTCGCAGGCACGAGATCGGGATCACGATAACGCTCTGTATCGTCCGCCGATTCAATCAATGTATCGACAAAATCCCCCAGCAATTCCGACGCGGCCGGCGCGCGCATGCCGATCGAGAAGGTCAGGCAGGCATCCTGCGCAATGCCATGATGCGGCACGCCCGGTGGCAGGTAGAGCATGTCGCCAGGTCCAAGGATCCAGTCATGCGTCGGTGTAAAGCGTTGCAGCAGCTTCAGTTCCGAATCAAGACGAAAATGCACGGGTGGGTTGGGGCTTGTATCGATCTCCCAGCGCCGCCGCCCCTGCGCCTGCAACAGGAACACGTCGTACTGGTCGACATGCGCGCCCACCGATCCGCCGGGCGCGGCAAACGACACCATCACGTCATCGATGCGCCAGCGCGGCAGGAAATCGAACGCCGGCAGCAAAGCGGCAACATCGGCGTCCCATTTGTCGACGTCCTGCACCAGCAATGTCCAGTCGTGATCAGGCAGCGTGGGAAACATGGCCTCCGGAAACGGGCCATGGCGCAGCAGCCAGCGATCGTGCTCGCGCTCATGGGCAACGATCCGCGACAACGCAGCGTCCTCGCAGGCGAGGCCTGCGAGGTCTTCGGGCGAGATCGGGGAAACGAAATCAGCAAACGCGTTGCGGATCAGCAGCGGTCTTTTCTGCCAGTAATCGCGCAGGAAGATCGCCGGAGGCATGCCGAGCGGTGGCAGCGATGTTGCATCGACCTCGATCGGCAACGCGCGTTTCGCCATGACCTAGATATCCCGTGCGAGGCGTTCCGCCAGGCCGATGTAGCTGGCAGGCGTCATGTCGAGAAGGCGTCGCTTTGCATCGGCGGGGAGCTCCAGCGTCGCGATGAATGCACGCATCGATTGCGCATCGATGCCCTTGCCACGCGTCAGCGCCTTGAGCTGTTCATACGGATTGGGTAGTCCATGTCGCCGCATGACCGTCTGCACGGCCTCGGCCAGGACTTCCCATGCGCTGTCTAGATCGTCGTGCAGACGCTCTGGGTTGGTATTGAGTTTGCCCAGCCCGCGCTGCAGAGCCTCCACGCCCACCAGCGTATGACCGAAGGCGGTGCCGAGGGCGCGTAGAACGGTCGAATCGCTGAGGTCGCGCTGCCAGCGGCTGATCGGCAGCTTGGCCGCAAAGTGCTCGAACAGTGCATTCGCAATGCCGAAGTTGCCTTCGGCGTTCTCGAAGTCGATCGGATTTACCTTGTGCGGCATCGTCGAACTTCCGATTTCGCCCACCTTGACCGTCTGTTTGAAATAGCCCAACGAGATGTAGCCCCAGATGTCGCGACACAGGTCGACGCACACGGTATTGATGCGTTTGTGTGCATCGCAGAGTTCGGCGATGCCGTCATGCGATTCGATCTGGGTGGTATGCGGCTGCCAGTCCAGGCCCAGTGACGTCACGAATGCTTGCGAGAACCTAGGCCAATCGACATCCGGATAGGCAGCCACATGCGCGTTGTAATTGCCTACCGCGCCGTTGATCTTGCCAGGCATCGGCAGCGATGCAAGCACGCTGCGTTGGCGGTCCAGCCGCGAGACGACGTTGGCCAGTTCCTTGCCAACGGTGGTCGGCGAGGCGGTTTGCCCGTGGGTGCGCGACAGCATAGGCAGCGCGGCGTGCTCGTGCGCCATTTCGCGCAACGTCGCGATCAAACCATCGAGCTGCGGCAACATCACGCCTTGCCTGGCCTCGTGGAGCATTAATGCATAGCTGAGGTTGTTGATGTCCTCGCTGGTGCAGGCGAAGTGGACGAACTCCATTGACGGGCCCAGTTCAGCATCGTCGGCCAGGCGTTCCTTGATCAGGTATTCGACTGCCTTGACATCGTGGTTGGTGGTGCGCTCGATGTCCTTGACGCGTGCCGCGTCGGCAGTGGTGAAATCGCGGGCCAGCGCGCGCAAGCGATTGGCGGCGGAATCAGGGAAGGGATTGAGCTCGACAATGCCCGGTTCGCTGGCAAGCGCCAGCAACCATTCGACCTCAACCTTCACGCGGGCCTTGATCAGCCCGAACTCGGAAAAGATGGGGCGAAGTACACCGACCTTGCCGGCGTAGCGGCCATCGAGTGGGGACAAGGCGAGCAACTGGGCGTCGGACATGGCTGGGGCGCGGCTAGGAGACGCGCAATTCTAAACGGTCGGGGGGTATCCTCGGATTTGCCATCCCTTTAAGGCGTTCGTCCTGAGCGCAGAGCCGCAGGCCCGGAGTCGAAGGATCGGCGCTTCGCGCTCATGCCCAGGACGGACGAAGCGACTTTCCATACAGATCGATGCGAGGACTGACGTGACCCGAAAGAATGCATTCCGCACCGAACACGACAGCATGGGCGAACTGCAGGTGCCGGCCGATGCGATGTGGGGCGCGCAGACCCAGCGTGCGGTCGAGAACTTCCCGATTTCCGGCCAACCGATGCCCCGCGGATTCATTCGCGCGCTCGGGCTGATCAAGGCGGCAGCGGCGGAAGTCAATGCCGATCTCGGCCTGCTCCCCGCCGCCGAGGCCGCTTCGATTCGCACGGCCGCGCTCACCATCGCTGAAGGCGCTCATGACGCTCAATTTCCAATCGACGTCTTCCAGACTGGTTCCGGCACCTCCAGCAACATGAATGCCAACGAGGTCATCGCCACGCTTGCATCACGCGGGTGCGAAAATATCCATCCCAACGATCATGTCAATCTGGGGCAGAGTTCCAATGACGTGGTTCCGACCGCGATCCGGGTGTCGGCGCAACTTGCGGTGGTCGAACAGCTGCTGCCCGCCTTGAAGCATCTGCGCAAGACCATCGAGCGACGTGGCAAGGCGCTGGGCGACATCACCAAAACCGGGCGAACGCACCTGATGGATGCGATGCCGCTGACGTTCGCGCAGGAATTCGGCGCGTGGGCAGCGCAACTGCAATCCGCGCAGGATCGCATCGACGATGCATTGAAACGCCTGAAACGGCTGCCGATTGGCGGCACCGCAATTGGCACCGGCATCAATGCCGATCCGCGCTTCGGCAAGGCAATGGCAAAGTCACTGTCCAAACTTGCCGGGACGAAGTTCGAATCGGCCGACAACAAGTTCGAAGGGCTGGCGGCGCAGGACGATGCAGTCGAATTGTCCGGTCAGCTCAACGTACTTGCCGTTGCACTGATGAAGATCGGGAACGACTTGCGCTGGATGAATTCCGGGCCACTGGCGGGGATTGGCGAGATCGAATTGCCGGCACTGCAGCCTGGCAGCTCGATCATGCCTGGCAAGGTCAATCCAGTGATTCCCGAAGCGCTTTGCATGGTGTGCGCCCAGGTGATGGGTCACAACACGGCAATCACCGTTGCAGGCGCCAGTGGCAACTTCCAGCTCAATGTGATGCTGCCCCTGATCGCGCATGACCTGCTGGATTCGATCGGCTTGCTGTCCAATGCGATGCGATTGCTTGCCGACAAGTCGATCGCCGGAATCAAGGTGCGGCGCGAGCGGGTGGCTGCCGCACTGGACCGCAATCCCATCCTGGTTACAGCGCTCAACCCGATCATTGGCTACGAGAAATCCGCGGCGATCGCCAAGCGTGCGTACGCCGAGGGGCGGCCGATCCTCGACGTGGCCGCGGAAGACAGTGGTTTGCAACGTAACGAGTTGCAACGCCTGCTCGATCCCGCCCTGCTTGCGCAGGGGGGAATTCATTCCTGATCAGTGGGCGGGAGCTGACACCGGCGCATTGGCATCTTTGACGTTAGCGGGGGTGCTGGCCTGGACGGATTCGCGGATCCCGCTGCGGATCCTGTTGCGGATTTCGTCGCGGATCTCTGCCCGGTCGGCATCCGTTGCGGAGGTGACATGGGCGCCATCCTGGTGATGTTTGCCGCAATCCTCGATATCGCTTGCCTTGAGCGTGGCATAGGGCGCGAATGCCGGCAGCGTCGCTGCCAGTTGTTGTTGCAGTTCCTGCACCGGCCGCAATTGCGTGCATAACTGGGTCGCCGCTGCCTCTATTTTGCTGGCCTTGGCATTGATGCTCTTGTCGATCTGGTCCGGATGGCCGCTCATCAGTCCATTGAATACTTCGGTGATCGCCTGGCCGCCCAGGTCTGCGCCCTGCACACCAAGATTCATGCCGGTCTCGGCCACGGCCATGATGGCTTCACGGTACTGGACCAGCACTGTGTGTTGTGCCGTCGTTACGGACACCTGCTTTCCATCGATCAGCAGGTCGCCCGCAGGCGTGAGCTCGGCGTCAGGACGAGGATCCGTCGGATCCTTGTGACCCATGCGGGCAACGACATTGTGATGGCCACCGGAGAAGAATTCGCCATTGAGGTTGATGTTCCCGCTGGCGAGCTTGATGCGCGCCTGGTCGATGGCATTCTTCGCAGCGCGGCCCAAGACGGTTTGCGGCCCCTGAGCTGCAGGGCCCGCTGTCGTGGATGTTTGCGGGGAAGGAGCTTCGTCGCAGCCTGTCACCAGGATGGAGAAAAAGGCGACCCCCGTTAGGATTCGAAGTCGAGTTTTCATTGACAGGATTTCCCTTTGGTCGAGTATCAATTGGTCTGATCGGATTTCCGCTGAAGAATCAACCCTCGTCGCGCCAGCGACGCAGGCGAATCGCTCCGATAATCATCGCAGCGCCTGCCACCACGCCAATCCACAACTGTGGGGTCAACAGAACCGAATAGATCGATTGCAGGTTCACGATCTGGCTGATCGACTGTGGCCCATCCATGTGGACATGGTCGAGGTTGACGACGCTGAACCAGCTGCCGGGCACGGTGCCAAGCAACATCCTGGCCACGATGTTCTTCCAGAACCAGGTCGACTCCAGGTTGAACACATGCATGATGTCGAACCAGCTGACGAAGATGCCGGCGAACGCAGGAATCATGAGCGCCCACAGGAAGGGTTTGCTGCGTGCCCATGCCGAGCAGAGCAGCAACCAGCCAACGGTCGGCAGCGACCACAATGCGAAGACCGGAATGGCAGCAACGAATTGCGCAGCGATCGACAACGGGCTGCCGGGAATCCATAGCATCTGCATCGGACTGCCGCCATGCGCCAGCACCAGGCCGCTGGCGATCAACAGGAAGCCGAACATCGTCGCCAATGCAACACAGGAGGCGATCACCGGAGCCACCACGGTTGCGCTTACGACTTTGGATAACACAGTGTCGCGATCCGACAGCGGCAGCGACTTCCAGAACAGCACGCTGCGATCCTTGCGCTCGTCATACAAGGTGCCCAGGCAATAGAAGAACACGACGAAGGTCATGGCGATGAAAGGCCAGAGCGAGCTCACCAGCAGGCTGGTATCGACAGCGCCGCCAAGGTTGCGCATGGCTTCAGGATCCAGCGTCGAAGTCAACTTCCCCAAATCCAGACCGTTGATTGACATGTTCATGCCGTTGACATTCAGGCCGCTGCCAGCTTGCCTTGCGCGGTTGAGCATCACCTCACCGGTGATCGCGGCCATGGCCGTAAGCAATAAGGAAATTCCTCCGGCCCAGATGGGCGACCAAAGGAAGCCACCCTTGTGCTCCCAAAATTCTCGCCTGAGCAGCAGCTTGAATTTGTGGGTGCCATGCGGTGCGGCCACTGGGGCGCGCGTGTCCGCTGTCATAGAAAGATTGGCGTTCATGCGTAGGTTCCTTTCATCGTGGCGACGAACAGGTCGGCCAGGCCGGGTGTGCGGGTTTCCCCGAGCGGGGCGAGTTGCGACTGCGGCACGCCGTCGAACAACATGACGGTCTTGCCGAACGGAAGTGCTCGTTCATCGACGGGCTTGAGCCCGCGTGCGGCATCAAGATGGCCGGAATCGACCAGCACTTCGACATAGCGTTCGCCGACCGCGTCCATCGGTGCGTCCAGCACGATCTTGCCGTCGCGGATGAACATCACGTCGGTCAGGATGTGCTCGACTTCCTCCACCTGGTGCGTGGTGATGATGATGGTTTTCTGCTCGTCGAAATAATCTTCGAGCAGCCGCTGGTAGAACTGCTTGCGGTAGAGGATGTCCAGTCCAAGGGTGGGCTCGTCGAGCACCAGCAGCTTGGCGTCGATCGCCATCACCAAGGCCAGATGCAGTTGCACGATCATGCCCTTGGACAATTCACGTACGCGCATCTGTGGCTTGAGTTGCGTGCCCGCCAGGAAGCGTTCGCAGCGTGCGCGGTCGAAGCGCGGATGCACGCCGGCGACGAATTCGATGGCTTCGCGCACGCGCATCCAGCGCGGCAGCACGGCGACATCAGCGATGAAGCAGACGTCGTTCATGAGGTCGTCGCGTTGGGTGCGCGGGTCGCGGCCGAGCACGCTCAAGTCGCCTTCAAACGGAATCAGTCCGAGGATCGCCTTGAGTGCGGTGGTCTTGCCGGCGCCATTGGGGCCGATCAGGCCGACAATGCGACCTGGGCGCACTTCAAACGTGGTGTCGGCCAGTGCGAGCTTGTTCTTGTAGGCCTTGCGAAGATTGCGCGCGCTGATCACGGGAGTGCCTAGCTGCGCGACGTCCTGCTGGCGTTGGTCGACGGACAGGTTCATCGGGTGCCTCCTGAGGACTTGAGCAGGTCTTCGGTCAGAAGACCCAGGCGCTGGATGCGTTGCAGGACCAGCGGCCACTCCTCGCGCAGGAAGCGTTCGCGCTCGCTGGCCAGGAGTTTCTTCGATGCTTCTTCGGTCACGTACATCCCCAGTCCTCTGCGTTTTTCCACAAGTGCTTCGTCAGCGAGCTCCTGATAGGCGCGCGACACGGTGATCGGGTTGAGCTGGTACTCGGCGGCGACCTGTCGCACGGAGGGCAGGGCATCGCCCGGCTTCAGGACGCCGTCGAGCATCATCGCCACGACGCGCTCCTTCAGCTGGCGGTAGATGGGAGCGCCGTCGCTCCAGATGATTGCGGTCATGGATCAGCTCCGGTTGCGGCGCAGACCCTGCGCGAACGAGAAGTAGGGCATCGCCAACAAG
>JBBQTR010000038.1:0-15944 GCA_038213095.1 Lysobacterales bacterium
CCAGCCGCTGGACACTTGGTTGGAGCACGCAGGCCGGTTACCCCTGCCGCCCTACATCCGCCGCCAACCAAGCGGGGAAGATCATGCGCGTTACCAGACGGTATTCGCGCGTGAACCCGGTGCGGTGGCGGCACCGACGGCCGGACTGCACTTCGACGAACCACTACTCGATGCGCTGCGGGCGCGTGGCGTCGAGTTTGGGCACATCACGTTGCATGTCGGCGCGGGGACCTTCCAGCCTGTTCGCGCCGATGACCTGTCCGACCACCGCATGCATAGCGAATGGCTGAATGTCGGTGCCGGACTCATCACCAAGATCCGACACGCGCGCGAACGAGGCGGCCGCGTGATCGCGGTCGGAACCACCGTGGTGCGCGCGCTGGAAAGCGCCATGAGGATGAACGGAAAAGGCGAGCGCGAACTGCTGCCCTTCGCCGGCGATACCAACATCTTCATCCTGCCCGGCGTTCGCATCCACAGCCTCGATGCATTGCTGACCAACTTCCATTTGCCCGAAAGCACGCTGTTGATGCTGGTTTCGGCGTTTTCAGGCAAGGACAGGATCATGGCGGCGTATGCGCACGCGATTGCCGAGCGCTATCGGTTTTTTTCGTATGGGGATGCGATGTTGCTGTTTCCGAAAGCTGGTCAGGGCGCATGAGCGCGGCATCGGCAAGCAGGATGACGTTTGAACTGCTCGCCAACGACGGCCTCGCCCGCCGTGGTCGCATGACCTTCCCGCGCGGCACGGTCCAAACGCCCGCCTTCATGCCGGTCGGCACGTACGGATCGGTGAAGGGGATGCTTCCGGAACAACTCCAGGCGCTGGGCGCCGAGATGATCCTCGGCAATACATTCCACCTGTATTTGCGGCCGGGTCTGGACGTCATCGAAGCGCACGGAGGTCTACACGAATTCACCGGCTGGAGCGGCCCGATCCTCACCGACTCCGGTGGATTCCAGGTGTTCTCGCTCGCGCACCGGCGCAAGATCACCGAAGCCGGCGTGACATTCTCCGCGCCGACCGATGGCTCGACGGTATTCCTGGGCCCCGAGGAAAGCATGCGCATCCAGCGCGTAATGGATGCGGATGTCGTCATGATCTTCGACGAATGCACGTCTTATCCCGCGACCGAAGATGTCGCGCGCGCCTCCATGCAGTTGAGCCTGCGCTGGGCCGAGCGCAGCAAGCGTGCGCACGCGGGCAATGATGCGGCGCTGTTCGGCATCGTCCAGGGCGGCGTGCATCACTCGTTGCGTGATGAGTCCGCCGCAGGATTGAAGGCGATCGGATTCGATGGTTACGCGATCGGCGGACTCGCGGTCGGCGAACCAGAAGCCGAACGCAACGCGATGCTCGAACATACCTGTCCGCAATTGCCCGAAGATCGTCCGCGCTACCTGATGGGCGTCGGCCGGCCGGAAGACCTGGTCGAGGCGGTTGCGCGAGGCGTCGACATGTTCGATTGCGTGATGCCAACCCGCAACGCCCGGAACGGACATTTCTTCACGCGCTCCGGCGTGGTGCGCATCCGCAATGCGCAATATGAAAAGGACCTGCGGCCGATTGAGGAAGGCTGCGGCTGCCATACCTGCAGCCACGGGTACACCCGTGCGTACCTGCGACACCTGGATCGCTGCAACGAGATGCTGGCGCCGATCCTGGGCACCCTGCACAACCTGTGGCATTACGAAACGCTGATGGCAGACATGCGTGCCGCAATCGCAGCGGGAACCTTCGCGGCCTTTCGTGAGTCGTTTTACGCAGCCCGCAACCCTTCCAGCCTCCCCGGGCCCCAGCGGGGAGGGAATCCAGCAGGCATGGCATAATTGCCCGTTGTTATTTCCGCTCTCTTCACCGGACCGCACGATGACCCTGCTCGACTTCTTGATCTCCCCTGCTTACGCCCAGGCCGCGTCACCGGCAGCCGGAGGTTTTGGCGGCATGTCGTTCCTGTTTCCGATCCTGCTTGTCGGGGCAATGTATTTCTTGATGATCCGGCCACAAACCAAGCGTGCCAAGGATCACCGCGCGATGCTGGAAAAGCTCGGCAACGGCGATGAGGTGATTACCAATGGCGGCATCGCCGGCACCGTGCGCGAGATCGGTGACAGCTTCATCACGGTCGAAATCGCCGACAACGTGCGCGTGCGGATGCAGAAAGGCGCGATCGCCAACGTGCTGCCGAAGGGCACGCTCAAATCGGTCTGAGTTTCACTTCTTTTCACTGATTAACGCCGACCCAGCCTTGCAGGTGTGGTCGCGCGTGGGGTTCATGCGATGCTTGTCTACGGCCGCTCGAAATACATCCTTGCCTTGGTGGTGCTGCTGCTCAGCGTGTTGTATTCGCTGCCGAACCTGTACCCCCAGGACCCGTCCGTGCAGATCACGGCCAATCGTGGTTCGGTTGTCGACCAGGCGTTCCGCCAGCGGGTCGAAGGCCTCCTCAAGACCGCAGGCGTCGCGCCCAAGAGCATCGATCTGCAAAGTAGTGGCGAACTCCTTGTGCGGCTGGCGACACCCGACGCGCAGATCAAGGCCTCCGACGAACTGCGCCAGGCCGTCGGCAACAACTATGTGGTCGCCTTGAATCTGGCATCGACCGTACCAAACTGGCTGCGCTCGGTTGGCGCGCGGCCGATGCTGCTGGGCCTGGACTTGCAGGGCGGCGTGCACTTCCTGATGCAGGTGGACCAGAAAGCGGCGCTGGACAAACGGTTCGATTCGTATGCGGAGGACATTCGCGTGCTGCTGCGGGAAAACCGCGTGCGCTATGAAGCCGTCGAGCGGCGTCCGGACAATTCCATCGTGGTTACGCTGGCGCCCGGCGTTGACACTGCAGCCTCGCAGGCATTGATCGCGAAGAATCTTGCCAACCTCACCAATGACATCGTCGGCAATACCATCGTTGTCAAAGTCCCTGACGCCGAACTGCAGAAGATCACCACCGATGCGATCGAGCAGAACGTCGGCACGCTGCGCAACCGCATCAACGAGCTAGGCGTCGCCGAGCCGGTGATCCAGCGCCAAGGAAGCGATCGCGTGGTCGTGGAGCTGCCTGGCGTGCAGGATACCGCGCAGGCCAAGCGCATTCTTGGTGCGACGGCGACGCTGGAATACCGCGGCGTGGTGGAAGGCAATGCCTATGACGCCGTGAGCAGCGGCAATGTTCCGCCCGAAGCACGCGTGTATTACCGCAAGGAACTCGGTCCGGACGGCAAGCCCATTCCGGTGCTGCTGAACAAGCGGGTGATCGCGTCGGGCGAGCAGCTGGTCAATGCGCGATCGGGCCTGGACCAGCGTACCGGGACACCAGAAGTGTCGGTCACCCTCAACGGTCCCGGCGGCCAGCGGATGTTCGACTTCACCAGTCAGAATGTTGGCAAGCCAATGGCGGTGGTGTACATCGAGCGCATTCCAGAGGTCACCAAGGTCGATGGCAAGGAGGTGCGTACGACCCGCACCAGCGAACAGGTGATTTCCGAAGCGACTATCCAGGGCGTTTTCGGCAAGGAATTCCAGACCACCGGTCTTGAAAGCGCGAAGGAAGCCGGTGATCTCGCCTTGCTTCTGCGCGCAGGCGCGCTGGCCGCGCCGATGGACTTCGTCGAGGAGCGCATCGTCGGCCCCAGCCTGGGAAAAGAGAATATCCGACGCGGTCTCGAGGCCGTCGGCTATTCGTTCCTGTTCGCGCTGGTGTTCTTCCTCTTCTATTACCGCATATTCGGCATCATTACCTGTCTGGCTCTGCTGCTGAATCTACTGATTGTGCTGGCCGTCCTCTCGGTGATGGGCGCGACCATGACCTTGCCGGGACTGGCGGGCATCGCGCTGACGGTCGGCATGTCGGTCGATGCCAACGTGCTGATCAACGAGCGGATACGCGAGGACCTGCGGCTTGGGCTGCCTCCGCTTACCGCCATCACCGAGGGTTACAAGCGCGCGGCAGGAACGATCTTCGACGCCAACATGACGACCATCCTTGCGGGTGTCGCGCTGTTCGCGTTCGGGACGGGCCCCGTCAAGGGCTTCGCCGTCACGCTGATCGTGGGCATCGTGACCTCGATGTACACCGCGATCTCGGTATCTCGCGGCATCGCGGCGCTGGTCTACGGACGTCGCCGCAAGCTGCAGTCGATATCGATCTAGGGAACGCAGACCAATGAAACCTTTCACCGTGTTTCCTTACAATTCCAACATCAACTTCATGCGGTTGCGGTGGATATCGCTAAGCATCGCAGCGCTGTTCATGTTCGTTTCGATCGGCACGATCGCGCTGAAGGGATTCAACTTTGCGCTTGATTTCACCGGTGGCACGGTGACCGAGTTGAAGTTCGACAAGGTCGCCGATGTCGATGTCGTGCGCCAGCGCCTGTCTGCTGCCGGGTTTGAAGGCGCCCAGGTGCAGCGGTTCGGCTCCAGCAAAGACATCCTGATCCGCCTGCAGACCAAGGAAGGAACCGTCGGCAAAGCTGTGGCGCAGACGGCGGAAGACGTCGTGCGCGCTGTATCGACAGCGGACAATTCGGCCACTGTCACCAAGAGTGACTTCGTCGGTCCGCAGGTAGGCAAGGAGTTGGCACTCAATGGCTTGTATGCACTGCTGTTCGTGCTGCTTGGCTTCCTGATCTACATTTCATTCCGGTTCGAATTGAAGTTCGCGATCGCCGCGATCATCGCGACGCTTCATGACGTGATCCTGGTGTGTGGCTGGTTCGCGATCACCCGGCATGAGTTTGACCTGACCGTGCTGGCAGGCGTGCTGGCTGTGATGGGTTTCTCGATCAACGACACCATCGTCGTTTTCGACCGGGTGCGCGAGAATTTCCGTGGCATGCGCGCTGAGCCGAGCGAAGTGATGAACCATGCAGTCAACCAGACCCTGTCGCGCACGGTGATCGTGTCCTTCGTGGCCTTCCTCAGCATGCTGGCCCTGTACATTTTCGGAGGCGCCTCGATGCGTGGGCTGGCAGAAGCGCAGATCATTGGCGTGATCATCGGCACGCTGTCGTCGATCTTCGTGGCCTGCCCGTTGCTGCTGATGATGAATGTCACCAAGCAGGATCTGATGCCGAAGGCGAAGGACGATGCGGCATTGGCGCGGCGCCCGTAATCTCTCAGGCATTCAAACAAAGGCCACGCAGAAGCGTGGCCTTTTTCGTACGTCAATTCAAAGCACCGTAGGATGGGTAGAGAGTAGCGAAACCCATCTTTTTTGCTCACTCAGCATGGGTTTCGCTGCGCTCTACCCATCCTACAAGGGCCAGGATTGCGTTATGCAAACGCTGCTGCATATCCCGACGACACGATCGTCTTCTGCAGCGGTTCGATCAGCTTGATGCCGCCGGCAACCACTTGGTGGCCGCGGGTCGGCGCGATGTCCATTTTCCCCAATGCGGCGCCCCGATAGTCGCAGACGCGCCCGCCGGCTTCGCGCACCAGCAATACGCCGGCAGCGATGTCCCATGGCTGCAGGCCCGCTTCGAAATAACCGTCGGTGCGTCCGCTCGCCACATACGCCAGGTCTAGCGCCGCCGAGCCGGTGCGACGCACGTCCTCGGCATCGCGCAGAAGCTCGCGCAGGCATTCAAGTTGCGCGGCGGCGCGCGCACGCTCGCGCGGCGGGAAACCAGTGGCCAGCATCGCGCCGGTCATGTCCTTGCGTTCGTTGACGCGGATCTTGCGTTCGTTGAGCACGGCGCCCGAGCCTTTGCTGGCAGTGAACAACTCATTGCGTAGCGGATCGAACACCACGCCATGGATCGGCTCGCCCGCTTCCACCAGCGCGATCGAGACGCACCAGTGGGGGAAGCCGTGCAAATAATTGCTGGTGCCGTCGAGCGGATCGATCACCCAGGTGAAGCGGCCGCCGTCGCGAATACCCTTCTGCTTGCCGCCTTCCTCGCCGAGGATGGCGTAGTCGGGATTGGCGCGCTTGAGCTCCCTGATGATCTCTGCCTCGGCCAAGCTGTCGACCTCACTGGCGTAGTCGAAGCGATCCTTCTCGATCACGTTAATGGCGTCGAGCCGGTGCATGTGTCGCAGCAGCACGTTGCCACCGGCGCGCGCTGCCTTGACCATGACGTTGACGGCGGGCTTTTGCATACGCGGACGAGCTCCGATGGTTCGACAGAGTGGCCGCGAGCTTGAGAGGCTCGTAGTGAGCCCATCAAGACATCAGGGAACTGTCGGCAGGCAGTGGAAAAGAGCGGACCGGCATGAAAGCCGGGCGCGGAGTTTACCATTGGCACATGAGCACCGATTCCCCGGTCACCCAGCCGTTTGCACGCATCCGCATCGTGCTGGTCGGCACCCAGCATCCAGGCAATATCGGTTCGGCGGCGCGTGCACTGAAGACGATGGGACTGTCGCGGCTGGTGCTGGTTGCGCCCGAACGTTTCCCCCACAGCGAAGCCGATGCGCTGGCTGCCGGCGCCGACGACCTGCTGGCCTCTGCACAGGTGTATGCGACGTTGGCCGAGGCCGTCGCCGACTGCCGCCTGGTGCTGGGCTGTACGGCCCGCAGCCGCCGAGTGGCGCTGGATGAGCAGCTACCCCGCGATGCGACGATGCGGATCCTGTCGGCAGCCGGCGAGGGCGACGAGGTTGCGCTGGTCTTCGGCCGCGAGCGCACGGGGCTGACCAACGACGAATTACAGCTTTGCCACGGCGCCGTGCACATCCCCGCCAATCCGGACTACAGCTCACTCAACCTGGCTGCTGCCGTGCAGGTATTGACCTATGAGTTGCGAATGGCGGTGCCCGCGGCGGATCTCTCCGCCAGCCAAACGTTGCCCAAGGAGGATTTGCAGGCTTCCCACCAGCAGGTCGAGGGCTTCTTCGCGCAGTTGGCGGACACCTTGCACGCGATCGACTTCCACAAGGGTCGTGCCCCGGAGTCGGCGATGCGCAAGTTGCGGCGGTTGTTCCTGCGCATCGGGCTGGACACGCACGAGGTGCGGCTGCTGCGCGGCATCCTCGCCGATGCGCAACGCATGGCGCGATTGGCGACTGAAAGGGAATCAGCGGGTAGCGTCGGGAAGGATTGACGCTGCCTTGGGTCAGGCTCGCGGCAATACGATCTGGCGATGATCCAGGCTGGGTCGGTACAGGATTGCGACATGACCGATACGTTGCACCAGCGCAGCGTCGGCGCGACGGACGAGTTCATCGACCAGCGCATGGCGGCTGTCGCGATCGTCGGCGGCGAATTTCACCTTGATCAGTTCGTGATGCTCGAGCGCACCGATGACTTCGTCCACCAGTGTCTGGCTGATGCCCTTGCCACCTACCTGCAGGATCGCCTTGAGGCCGTGCGCCTGACCTCGAAGGAAACGGGTCTGGGCGTTGGTCAGGACGATCGGCATAAGCGGCACAGCGAAGTGAATGCGGGCGCGCAGGTTATCATGGCAGGACGTATGGCGACCCGCAGCAAATCCAGCCAGCGCTGGTTGAAGGAGCATTTCTCCGACCCCTTCGTGAAGAAAGCGCAAGCCGAAGGGCTGCGTTCGCGGGCGGCCTACAAGCTGGAGGAGCTGGTCGAACGCGACCGCCTGCTCAAGCCGGGCATGGTGGTGGTGGATCTGGGGGCGGCGCCCGGCGGATGGTCGCAGTGGCTGCGGCAGGCACTGGGTAGCATTGACCAGGCAAATCCCGGTCGCGTCATCGCGCTGGACATCCTGGAGATGCCAACGCTGGCCGGCGTGGAGTTCCTTCATGGCGATTTCAGGGAGGATGGCGTCTTATCCATGCTGGAAGCCATGCTGGAAGGCCAACCCGTCGACCTTGTTCTGTCCGACATGGCCCCCAATATGAGCGGAGTGGATGTGGTCGACCAGGCGCGATTGATGCACCTGGCGGAACTGGCGATGGAATTTGCCGATCGTCACCTGCGAATCGATGGATCGTTCCTGATCAAATTGTTCCAGGGCGTCGGATTCGATGATTACGTGCGGGACCTGCGGCGGCGATATGCCAAAGTGGTGATCCGCAAGCCCGAAGCGTCACGCAAGCGATCCGCTGAAGTCTATGCCTTGGCCCAAGGCAAGCTTTTGCAGATGAAGAAATAACCACGCAGGCGACTGCATGCAGGTATCCCGATGAACGATCTGGCCAAGAATCTGTTGCTGTGGGTTGTCGTCGCCGTCGTCTTGATGGTGGTGTTCCAGAGCTTCAGCCCGAAGACCGCGGGTTCCGACGCGCTGACCTACGACCAGTTCGTGCAGGAAGTGCAAGGCAACCACGTCGCCAAGGTCAACATCGGCGAAGACCGCACCACCATTGGTGGCGAGCGCAAGGACGGCACCAAGTTCACAACCTACAACCCGGGCGACAAGGATCTGGTCAACGACCTGATCAACCATGGCGTGACGACCACCCAGGCACCCCCTGCAAGCGGAATGTCGCTGGCTGCCATCCTGATCAACGTGCTGCCGTGGCTGCTGTTCATCGGCATCTGGGTGTATTTCATGCGTCAGATGCAGCAGGGCGGTGGCAAGGGTGCAATGAGCTTCGGCCGTTCGCGCGCAAAGCTGCAGTCCGAGGATCAGACCAAAGTCACCTTCGCCGATGTCGCGGGCTGCGATGAGGCCAAGGAGGAAGTTTCCGAGCTGGTCGAATTCCTGCGCGACCCGGGCCGCTTCCAGAAGCTCGGCGGCAAGATCCCCCGCGGCGTGTTGATGGTCGGCCCGCCCGGCACCGGCAAGACGCTGCTTGCGAAGGCCATCGCCGGCGAAGCCAAGGTGCCGTTCTTCTCGATCTCCGGTTCCGACTTCGTCGAGATGTTCGTCGGCGTCGGCGCCTCGCGCGTGCGCGACATGTTCGAGCAGGCCAAGAAGCACGCACCGTGCATCATCTTCATCGACGAGATCGACGCAGTCGGCCGTCATCGCGGTGCCGGCCTGGGTGGCGGCCATGACGAGCGCGAGCAGACCCTGAATGCGTTGCTGGTCGAGATGGACGGTTTCGAAGGCGGCGAAGGCGTGATCGTGGTCGCTGCGACCAATCGCCCCGACGTGCTGGATCCGGCGCTGTTGCGCCCTGGTCGTTTCGATCGCCAGGTCGTGGTCGGGTTGCCCGATGTGCGCGGCCGCGAGCAAATCCTCAAGGTGCACATGCGCAAGGTGCCGTTGGCCGACGATGTCGTGCCGATGGTGATCGCGCGCGGCACGCCTGGCTTCAGCGGCGCCGACTTGGCCAACCTGGTCAACGAGGCGGCGTTGTTCGCCGCCCGCGAGAACGGCAAGGAAGTGCGCATGGAGCATTTCGACAAGGCCCGCGACAAGATCATGATGGGCACCGAGAATCGCTCGATGGCGATGAGCGAGCAGGAAAAGACGCTCACCGCCTACCACGAGGCCGGCCACGCCATCGTCGGCCGCCTGATGCCCGAGCACGACCCGGTCTACAAGGTCACGATCATTCCGCGCGGTCGTGCGCTCGGCGTGACCATGTACCTGCCCGAGGGCGACAAGTACAGCTACAACCGCACCGCGATCGAGTCGCAGTTGTGCTCGCTGTATGGCGGTCGCGTCGCTGAGGAATTGATCTTCGGTGACGACAAGGTCACCACCGGTGCGTCCAACGACATCGAACGTGCGACCAAGATGGCGCGCAACATGGTCACCAAGTGGGGCCTGTCCGAACTCGGTCCGATCACCTACGGCGAGGAGGAGGACGAAGTATTCCTCGGCCGCTCCGTCACCCAGCACAAGAACGTCTCCGATGAAACCGCAAACAGGATCGACGAAGTTGTGCGCGGCATCCTCGACCGTGCTTACGAACGCACCCGCACAATGCTGACCGAGAACCTCGACAAGCTGCACACCATGGCCAAACTGCTCCTGCAGTACGAAACCATCGACGCCCCGCAGATCGAAGCCGTGATGACCAATCGCGAACCGCCGCCCCCGGGCAACTGGACCAAGGGTGGACCGGCGCGCGAACAGCCCAAGCCGTTCACGATCGGTGGGCCGGCAGCGCAGACCTGATCTGGTCAATCCTTGGCGAATAGACGGGACGGCTTCGGCCGTCCTTTTTCGTTTCAGCTCGTCATCCGCAAAAAGGCGGGATCCCCGGGTTATCTTTCGAGAACAGACGCGTGCCTGCTTGATGGAATCGATGACATGTTCGACCTCTCCCCACAACTGAACTGCGCTGGCCGACTGCTCAAACTTGATCGTCCGCGCGTGCTCGGCATTGTCAATGTCACCCCGGATTCGTTTTCCGATGGCGGTGAGTACGCGACACTCGATGCAGCCGTCGTACACGGATTGCGGCTGGCCAAGGAGGGCGCAGACGCGCTCGATGTCGGCGGGCAATCCACCCGTCCGGGTGCTGACGAGGTGTCGGCCGAAGAAGAATTGCGACGCGTGATTCCCGTCATCGAACAACTGGCTAAGCTGACGTCGCTGCCGATCAGCATCGACACTTCCAGATCAGAAGTGATGCGCGCCGCGGTCGCCGCCGGCGCCGGCATGATCAACGACGTGTATGCAATGCGTCGCGAAGAATCGCTCGATGCCGCCGCCGCGCTTGGTGTCCCGGTGATCCTGATGCATATGCAGGGCGAACCGCGATCCATGCAGGAAGCTCCGGATTACGATGATGTCGTCGCCCAGGTGCATCGATTCCTCGCCGAACGCATCTTTGCCGCGGAAATGGCGGGCATCAGCAAGAAGAACATCGTGGTCGACCCCGGCTTCGGCTTCGGCAAGACCATCGCGCACAACCTGCTGTTGCTGGCGCAGCTGGAACGGTTCACCGAACTTGGAGTGCCGGTGTTGGTAGGGTTGTCGCGCAAGAAGACCATCGGCGAACTCACCGGCCGCAGCGATCCGCGCGAACGTGTCCACGGATCGGTTGCCGCCGCGTTGATCGCAGCGCAACGAGGAGCGAAACTGCTGCGCGTGCACGATGTTGCCGCGACCGTCGACGCGCTGAATGTGTGGAATGCGGTGGCTGCGCAGCCGATGCCGAGACCCAAGCCCACAGGATCGAACATTCGCTGGTCCGACGAGGATTGATGCGTCCCACCTTCCAGTGAGGGCGAAGAGGCAGAAACCCGCAGGCGTCTGCTAGCCTTCGCTGAACCCGGAGTCCACAGCATGACCGCCAGCACGCCATTGCTCGTCACGTTTGCCATCTACCTGATGGCCATGGTCGCGATCGGCTTCATCGCGTGGCGCTCGACGCGAAGCTTCGACGATTACATCCTCGGCGGCCGCTCGCTCGGTAGCTACGTCACCGCGCTTTCCGCAGGCGCATCGGACATGAGCGGCTGGTTGTTGCTCGGGCTTCCCGGCGCGTTGTTCCTGAGCGGCGTGTCTGAAGCCTGGATCGCAATCGGGCTGGTCATCGGCGCGTGGTGCAACTGGAAGTACGTCGCCGGACCATTACGTGTCTATACCGAACGTTGCGGCAATGCGTTGACGTTGCCCGACTACTTCACGCATCGCTTCGCCGACGACAGCAAACTGCTGCGGATCCTCTCGGCATTGGTGATTCTGGTGTTCTTCGCGGTCTATTGCGCCAGCGGCATCGTGGCTGGCGCGCGTTTGTTCGAGAGCGTGTTTGGCCTGCCCTACGCACAGGCGGTGTGGTGGGGTGCGGCGGCCACCATTCTTTACACGCTTGTCGGCGGATTCCTCGCCGTCAGCTGGACCGACACCGTGCAGGCGACGCTGATGATCTTCGCGTTGTTGCTGACGCCGGTCATCATGTTGATGAGCTTGGGCGGAGTTTCGACCAGCCTGGCGTTGATCCAGCAGGTCGATCCTGCGCGGCTGCAATGGATCGGCAAAGGCGGCTTGATCGCCGTGATTTCTGCGATCGCATGGGGTCTAGGCTACTTCGGGCAACCGCACATCCTCGCGCGCTTCATGGCGGCCGACTCCCTGCAGACGATACCCAAGGCGCGCCGCATCGGCATGACGTGGATGGTGCTGTGCCTGGCCGGCGCAATGGCGGTTGGACTGTTCGGCATTGCCTACCTCGCGGCGCATCCGCAGCAGGGAACCATGGTGCATGAGAATCCCGAGCGCATCTTCATCGCGCTGGCAACGTTGCTGTTCAACCCATGGGTCGCCGGTGTGCTGTTGTCGGCAATCCTTGCTGCGATCATGAGCACTCTGTCGTGTCAGTTGCTTGTCTGCTCGAGTGCGTTGACCGAGGATTTCTACCGTGGATTTCTGCGGCCCCGCGCCACGCAGCGCGAACTGGTCTGGTTCGGTCGCGCCATGGTGTTGTCGGTCGCGTTGATCGCGATCTGGATTGCACGCGATCCCGACAGCCGCGTGCTCGGCCTGGTGAGTTACGCATGGGCGGGTTTTGGTGCCGCCTTCGGCCCAGTCGTGTTGTTCTCGCTTGCATGGAAACGCATGACGCGCAACGGTGCACTGGCTGGAATGATCGTTGGTGCATTGACGGTGATCCTGTGGAAGCAGACTGGCAGCGCCCTGTACGAAATGGTGCCCGGAGTGGTTGCTGCGTCCCTGGCGATCATCGTCGTAAGCCACCTCGGCCGCGCTCCGCCCGACGCCGTGCAGGTTCGCCACGATTCAGTGCGCGATGAGTTGAATTTGACCGGTTACTGACGCCGCCGCCATTCGTGTCTGCTGACCATCGACCACTCGCCATCGCGCTGATGGGCCCGACCGCATCGGGCAAATCTTCTTTGGCGCTGGAATGGGCGCAGCGATTTGACGGCGAAATCGTGAGCGTCGATTCGGCGCTGGTGTATCGGGGCCTGGACGTCGGTGCCGCGAAACCGACAGTGCATGAGCAGGCACAAATCCCGCATCACATGATCGACCTGCGCGATCCATGGCAGCCGTACTCCGCCGCGGAATTCGCCACCGATGCTCGCGTCGCGATCGCTGACATCATCTCGCGCGGCAAATTGCCGATCCTCGCCGGTGGCACCGGCCTCTATTTTCGTGCGCTGCTTCAGGGCCTGTCCCCGATGCCCAATGCCGATCCGGCGCTGCGCACTAAGATCGCAAACGAAGCGAGTGAGCGCGGCTGGGCGGCGATGCACGCCGAGCTCGCATCGGTCGACCCGCAAGCCGCCGCGCGTATCCATGCCACCGACGCGCAGCGTATCCAGCGTGCGTTGGAGGTCTGGCGACTCAGCGGCAGGTCGATCAGCGACTGGCAACGCGACGGCGCTGATGACCCGTTGCCGTTACGCGTGCTCAAGCTCGTGCTGGCGCCACGGGATCGCGCCCAGCTTCATGCGCGCATTGCACGGCGGTTGGATGCGATGCTCGGGGAAGGGTTTCTCGACGAAGTCCGCGCGCTGCGCGGATTGCCGGCGTTGCAGTCGCACCCATCGCCGCTCGAGCTGCCCGCCATGCGCGCCGTCGGGTATCGGCAGGCCTGGGAATACCTGGAAGGCACGACAGACATGGCTGAATTCCGCGACCGCGCCATCTTCGCCACCCGACAACTGGCCAAGCGCCAGTTGACGTGGCTGCGCGCGCAGATGGACGTGCGCTGGTTCGATCCCATGACTCAAGCGGCTGATCTTGAAGACGCCCTGGAGCTGTTCCTCCCCTTGCGCCGGTGATGCTGTTTCTTCTCCCTCGATGGAGAAGGTGCCCGCAGGGTGGAAGGGGGGCGAGGCAGTACGACAGTCGGATTGATGGGTTTCGCTGCGCTCTACCCATCCTACGAAAGCTATATCGGGCGCCTGAAGGGCGACGCAGGTCGCTATCCGGCACACCGATGTTGTGCAACCATCGGCCGGTCGCCGCCACGGGGAGTGGGTCGGGCGATGCGGAACCGGCGCGAGACCGGCCGCACCAACAACAAGACCACCAACTTGGGGAAACACCCATGTCCAAAGGCCAATCCTTGCAGGACCCGTTCCTGAATGCACTGCGGCGCGAGCGTGTGCCCGTCTCGATCTACCTCGTCAACGGCATCAAGTTGCAGGGGACGGTCGAATCCTTCGACCAGTTTGTCGTGCTGCTGCGCAATACCGTCAGCCAGATGGTCTACAAGCACGCGATCTCCACGGTCGTGCCCGCCCGTAACGTCCGCGTCGGGCCAGGCGGCGGCTATGTGCAATCGGGTGCCGACGATGAATCCGACGAATCCGACGAAGGCGAAGACGAGGCCGAGTGATCCGGGCGATGGCGGGATCGGTCGCTTGATATCGGCCGATCCAACCGCATCTTGTGGGGAGCCGGCGACGAATGTCTGCCTCGTCGGTATCCCCGTCGCAGTTCCGGAGTCCAGCGCCTTTGTTCGAACGTTCCCGCAAGGGTGAGATCGCCCTGTTGATCCAGCCCCACGCCGGAGGTCCTCCGGAGGATGGCGCTCTGGAGGAATTCGCCGATCTCGCCCGGTCGGCCGGCGCCACCGTCGCCGCCACGCTCAATGCGCGCATCGACAAGCCCAACCCGGCAACCCTGATCGGCAGCGGCAAGCTTGAGGAAGTGAAGGCCGCCTGTGAGGCTACGGGCGCCGACCTGGTACTGGTCAATCATCCGTTGTCGCCGGGACAGGAACGCAACCTAGAGAAGGCGCTCGAACGCCGCGTCGTCGACCGCACCGGATTGATCCTGGACATCTTCGCCCAACGCGCCCGCAGCCACGAAGGAAAGCTGCAGGTCGAGCTCGCACAACTCAAGCACATGGCCACGCGCCTGATCCGTGGCTGGACCCATCTAGAGCGCCAGCGCGGTGGTTCGATCGGCCTGCGCGGCCCAGGTGAAACGCAGCTGGAAACCGATCGCCGCCTGCTGCAGAAACGCGTCGAACAATTGCAGAAACGGCTGGACAAGGTCGAAGTGCAACACACACAGATGCGTCGTGCACGGGTGCGCAGCGAGTTGCCACGTGTCGCGCTGGTCGGTTACACCAATGCCGGCAAGTCGACGCTGTTCAATGCTTTGACCGGCGCCGATGCCTACGCCGATGATCGACTGTTCGCGACGTTGGATCCCACCGTGCGTCGCCTGCTGCTGCCGTCGGCAAGCTCCGCGATGCTGGCCGATACCGTCGGTTTCGTGCGGGATCTTCCGCACGACCTGGTAGCGGCCTTCCGCTCGACGTTGTCCGAAGCGCGGGACGCGGACCTGCTGTTGCATGTGATCGATGCCGCCGATCCATTGCGCGATGAGCGCATCGCCCAAGTGGACGCCGTGTTGCAGGAAATCGGCGCAGGCGACATTCCGCAGCTGTTGGTTTTCAACAAGATCGACCGTCTCGAAGGCGGCAGTCCCCGCCATGACCAGCCCGACAACGGCGTCGAAAACGGCGGCGTCGACGGCAGCGCACGCGAGCGTGTCTGGTTGTCGGCGCGTAATGGCGACGGGATCGTGTTACTGCGTGAAGCCCTCGGCGCGAGACTCGGCTCGCAACGCATCCACGCCGAACTGCTGCTGCCCGTCGCCGCCGGCCGCCTGCGTGCACAACTCCACGAGCTGGGAGCCGTGCGCGGGGAGCATCACGACGAACATGGCTGGACACTGCAACTGGATCTTGCCGAAGCCGATGTCAGGCGCATTGCCTCGCTCGCGTATGGCGCACCGCTGCAGGCGCTCCTGCCTGAGGCTGCGGCCCATCCTGTCGGGGTGATCGCCGAGGGCACGGGCAGGTAGAATTCCCCCGGCCAGTCCAGACAGGCTGGCCTCGACACACATTCCACTGGCGCGACCCATTCACGCGTCGATGTATTTTCTGGAGCAGGCATGGCCTGGAATATTCCTGGCGGTTCAGACAATGACGGCCGCAAGAAACAGCCGCGCAGCGGCGCGGGCGGCATCGTCGACCGGATCCTGGATCCCGTGCGCGGCATGCTGGCTCAAGGCCCGGGCGGTGGCGGCATCGCGCGCTGGATTGGCGTTGCATTCGCGTTGTGGCTGGCCTTCAACTGCTTCGTGCTGGTGACCGAGCAGCAACGAGCCGTGGTGCTGCGCTTCGGCCAGTTCGACCG
>JBBQTR010000039.1:0-15663 GCA_038213095.1 Lysobacterales bacterium
TCATGGTGACCTGCGGACATCCGTCCAAGGGTTGAAACGGGAAGCCGGTGACACTGCACGCGCAATGCGATGCGCAGCCAGTCCGGCACTGCCCCCGCAACGGTAAGCGAGACAAGCTGCGACATCCGCCACTGTGCGATGCCTGACGAAGGCAGCATGGGAAGGCGTCGCCGCCCGGACTTCGGTCCGACTTGCAAGTCCGGAGACCGGCCACGAAGTCACTGGTTGCGATGCGGCGGGCATTGCGGCGGCGGCGCCGTCTGCTTTCGCGGCCCATCGCACGCACACCTTCTCCATTGCGACTCCTTCCCGTCGATGCGCGCGGGCGTGCGCGCAGGAGAAACATCATGCAATTGCGAATCCTCACCACAGCGCTCGCGCTGGCCATGCCAGCGTGTGCGCTGGCGCAAGACGATGCCACCGATCTCGACCGGATCACGGTCACCGCCACGCGTACGGCGGTGACCGTCGACGACTCCTTGTCTGCAGTCGAGGTGATCGACCGCGACGAAATCGAACGCAGCCAGGCACACTCGTTGCCGCAACTGCTGCGCGGACGCGCAGGCATCAATCTGGTCAACCAGGGTGGCCTTGGGAAACTGACGACATTGTTCATGCGTGGCACGGAATCCGACCAGACATTGTTCCTGGTGGACGGTGTCCGCATTGGATCTGCGACGTCTGGTCTGGCGTCGTTGCAGGACATCCCGGTCGATGAGATCGAGCGCATCGAAATCGTGCGCGGTCCGCGTTCGAGCCTGTATGGCTCCGAAGCGATCGGTGGCGTGATCCAGATCTTCACCCGTCGCCGAGTCGAAGGCGTCCATCCGCATCTGCGCGCGGGCGTAGGCAGCCACGGGCTTCGCGAAGCCAGTGCCGGCATCGATGCGGGTTCGGCACGCGGCTGGTTTGGTGTCGACGGTAGCTGGCAGAAAAGTGACGGGATCAACGCCTGCAATGTCGCCACGCCATCGCCGTTTTCGGGCGGCTGCTATATCAGCACGCCGCAGCCGGATCGCGATGGATATCGCAATGCCTCGGTGTCGGCGCATGGCGGCGTAAAACCTTCGGACACGCTGACGCTGGAAGCCAGCGCGCTGCGCAGCGAAGGCCACAACAAGTACGACTCCAACCCGGATTTCGGCCTGCCCGACAACTCCGACACGGTGCAACAGGTCGGTGGTGCAACAGTGCGTTACGTGCCGAGCGATCGCTTCACGTTGCAGTTCACTGCCGGGCGCAACCTCGATGCCTCCAACGACTTCCTGGGTCATATCTTTACCGACCGCTTCGACAGCACGCGCGACAGCGCGTCGTTGCAGGGCGATATCGGCCTTGCGAAAGGTCAACTGCTCACGGTGGGACTGGACTGGCTACGTGATCGTGCCGAGCTCTTCCAGCCATTGAATCGAGGCAATCGCGCCGGGTTCGTCCAGTACCAGGGGCATGCCGGACGCAGCAATTTTGAAGCGTCACTGCGCCACGATGACAACGACCAGTTCGGCGGCCATGACACCGGTGGCCTGGCATGGGGCATGGATGCGGCGCACGGCATGCGCGTCACTGCCAGCGTGGGCACGGCATTCAAGGCGCCGACGTTCAACGAGTTGTATTACCCGTACTACGGCAATCCCGACCTGCGGCCGGAGACTTCGCGCAGCGTTGAAGTCGGCGTCGCGCAACACCTGTCGGTTTGGCACTGGAGACTTGACGCCTACCAGACCACGATCAATCAGTTGATCAGCTACGACGCAGCGCAGTTCCGGGCCAACAACATTGACAGCGCACGCATCCGCGGCGCTGAACTGACGGCGGGGACGACGCTTGCTGGCTGGGATGTCACCGGCCAGGCCAGCTATGTCGATCCGCGTAATCGCAGCGGAGATAATTTCGACAAACTGCTTGCGCGGCGCGCACGCCAAAGTGCACGCGTTGACCTGGATCGCGCGTTCGGCGCATGGCGCGTCGGCGGCAGCTGGATCGCTGAGGGCGGGCGCTATGACGATGCCGCCAATACGCTGCATGTTGGCGGTTACAGCACGCTGGATCTACGCACGGAATATTCATTGCATCGCGACTGGACGCTGCAGGCCGAAGTGCGCAACCTGCTGGATCGCGAATATGAAACGGCGGCGTTCTACAACCAGCCCGGGCGGGAATTCGCGATCAGCGTGCGGTGGCGTCCGGGCAACTGAGCGCCATCACGATCAATGCAGCTGCGCCGGCCATGCCGGCAGCAGCGGCATGTCGGGCAGGCCACGCAATGCGCGCAGCGTGCGCACCAGGTCGCGATAGCTACGCGCCAGCTGCTCGAACAGCGTTGCATAGGAATTGCGGCTGGCCACCGCGACTTCGGCATAGGCCCCGCGGCCCAAGTCGATGAAGTAATCGGTTCCCACCCGGCGCCGTTCGGCCAGGGCTGGATACAGGCCGGCGATCAGCAGGCAACGATCGCCGACATCACGCAATGCATCGGCGCGAACGTTGCCGACGTGATCCTGGGCCTGCAGCCACTCCAGTGCCTGTGTGCGCGCCAGCAACGTGGCATCGCTCTGGTAACGCAACAACACGAACACCAGGTAACTTTCCCGCGTATCGTCGAGGGCGGTGCAGGTACGTTGCCCTGCTTCGTGCACAAGCGCCTGCCACAATTCTGCGGGCGCGCCACATGCGATGGATGGATTCACGCATCGCTCCGCTGTTGTCGATGCCTCCGAGACTAGTGGAGTTTTCCGCTTCCGTGTTGGCAGCCAGCCGTGCCGATTGCCAGCACCGCCTCGCAAGCAGGCACGTCTTCGCACCAGCGACTGTGCTGTGTTGTAAATGCGAAGAGCGAAAAATGGCGGCGGCGCGCTGGATTGCCGCGATCAAGTCGAATCGACGACATGCACGATGATCGATGGTCCGTCAGCGCATCAATTTGCGCAGTGTCCATACAGTGCTGGCCATGTAGATAACGGCCGCGGGTATCCACATCAGCAGGCCTGCTTCCTGCTGGTCCAGCAATGCACCGGCGCCCACATAGCTGGCATACAACGGCGCGGGCGCGAGCGTGATCAGCGCGGCCATCAGGTTTCCCTGCAAGCCGACCAGCGTCACCAGCACGATCGCCGAGCCCAGGTTGAGGCGGCGGTTGCCTGCGGTGATCACCATGCGCCAGAACACGGCGGCGGTCAGCAGGAAGGTGAGGTGCTCGAACGTGTGCAATGTTGAATTGGCCAGCGCGGCTTCGTACAGAACCGGTGCATGCCAAAGCCATAGACCGACCATAAACGCCAGCGCGGCGAGCCACGGTCCGGCGCGATGGCTTGAGCCGGCTCCTGCGCCGGGTAGCCAACCCATCCATCGGCCGACATGCCGTCGCCAGGCTTTCGGGAACGCGAACAACGCGACGAAGTGCGCGTTGGACATCGCCAGCAATGGCGCGGCTACCAACATCAGCAACAGGTGCTGCAGCATGTGCCAGGAGAAATGCGTGTCCGCCCGCGCATCCAGCGGCGAAAGCAACGCGAGCAGCAGGGTGGCAATCGCGGCGCCATAAGCACAGATGCGCCAAGCGGGCGCGATGGTCGCCCGTGCCACACCCATGCGCACGAGTCCCACGCACTGCACACCAAAGGATGCCAGCAGTAGCGACCCAATCAGCGGATCGAAGTGCCATCCTGCCGCGTCGGTCGCGTCGCCATGCGCAGACACCACGCACGGCACGACCAGCCCCACGATGATCAGCCCAGCGCGGAAAAACCGGTGCATGGACCGAAATACACCAGCGCCATCACCTGGACGACCACCGCTAACAGGGACAACGCGCTCCAGATCAGGCCGAACAACGCCATGAAACGCGTGCGGCCATCGCCGCGATCAACGGATTGATGCACATCGCCACCGGATTCGCGGCGCGTCACGTGCCAGTTCGACCACGCGATGAACATCCCGAACCCCGCAAGCAACGCGGTGGTAATGTTGACCACCACCAGCCACGGCAATGGTGCTCCGCCCGCGCTGCACATGTCCGAACCAATCGTATAGCTGGCGACGACCTGCAGCGAAAACGCCAGCGGTGCAAGCAGCAATCCAGCCCATAGCTTCCAACCCGCGACCAGATGTCGTTGCGGCGCCGGATCCGAGACATCATCGGCCAGCGGATGCAAGGTGCCGGTCATGTCAGCCTCGGGCTCAGGTAGACCGCGGCGAATACGAACAACCAGACCGCATCGACGAAGTGCCAGTACAGGGTGACCAGTGCGCGATGCTGTTCATGGCCGGCATGGACCTTGCCGGCCAGTCCCCACAACAACAACGCGGCCAACGCGATCAGGCCCAGCAATACATGCGTCAGGTGCGTCCCGGTCAGCAGGTAATAGATCGAGCTGTAGGCGTCCTGCCCGATCCCGAATGTTTTGTCGTGCCACTCCTTGAGTTCCAATGCTGCGAATCCCGCGCCCATCAGTAACGTGATCGCGACCGCGATGCGGCTGGCCACCAGCCGTCCCTTTCGCGCGACCTGTTTGCCCCATTCGAGTACGGCGCTGCTTCCCAACAACAACACCGTGGCCGGCAGGGCCAGCTTGAGCGACGGCGGCCCGCTGGGCGGCCAGCCGCCCACATGCTGGCTGCCGAGATACGCATAGGAAAAGATCAGGTAGGCAAACAGGATACCTTCGGTCGCGAGCACGCAGAGCATGCCCCACCAGGGCGTCCCGATCAGGCCCTGCCCGTGGACCGGCAGGGTCGCGTCGACGGTGCGGGCGTCACTCATACATGCGGACCTGTTCGGTGGCAATTGTCTCGCGCGTCGGCCAGAACCATGCGGCAAGGATCGCCAGACACGCCAATGCAGACGCGACCGACAGCCAGTCCATGTGCACCAGCAGCGCGCAGAAAAACACCAGCAACGCCACCGTCAGCGCGACCGGCAGCAGGCTGTCGCCGGGCATTTTCAGGATCACGTCGGGCACGCCATCCAGCGGCGTTACGCCGAGTGTCTCGCGACCGTTGTCGAGCAGGAAGCCGCGATCGAACTCCGAACGCGCGTCGGATTCCTGCAGACGGTCCTCCCACAATGGATGGCGCGACGCGACCTGCGGCAGCACGGCAAAGTTGTACACAGGTGGTGGCGACGGGATCGACCACTCCAGCGTCGGGCCATCCCATGGGTTCGGGCCCGCGATCGCGCCCCGGCGCAAGCCCTGCACCACGTTGACCAGGAACATGAGGATGCCGGAGGCGAACAGGAACGCGCCGATGCTGATCACCAGGTTGGCCGGACCCCAGCCCATCTGCGGCGCATAGGTGTAGACCCGTCGCGGCATGCCGGCCAAGCCCAGCCAATGCATCGGGAAGAACGCCAGGTTGAAGCCGATGAACATCACACCGAATGTCCAGCGGCCGAGGCGTTCGGACATCATCCGTCCGGTGAATTTCGGGAACCAGTGGTAGATCGCGCCGATCACCGGGAACACATTGATGCCAAGCAACACGTAGTGCAGGTGCGCGACCACGAAGTAGGTGTCGGTGAGCTGCCAGTCCAGTGCAAGGCTTGCGGTCAGGACGCCCGACACGCCACCGATCACGAACAGCAACACGAAACCGGCAAAGAACAGGAATGGCGTCGTCATCTTGACGCGACCGGTGTGGATCGTCGCGATCCACGCGAACACCGCCACCGCGCTGGGAATGGTGATGATGAAGCTCGCCGCCGAGAAGAAGCTCAGCGCCAGCACCGGCACGCCAGTGGCGAACATGTGGTGCAGCCACACGCCAAATCCGATCACCATCGTCGCCACCGTCGACATCGCCACTGGCGTGTACCCGACCAGCGGGCGACGGCAGTGCACCGGCAACGCATCGGAGACCAGTCCCATCGCCGGCAGCACGATCGCGTACACCCAGGGGTGTCCGAACATCCAGAACAGGTGCTGCCACAGCAGCGGCTGGCCACCACCGGCGACGTCGAAAAAGTGCGTGCCGTAATTGCGGTCCAGCCACAGCATCAGGCAGGCCACGCTCAAAGCCGGCACCGCGAACAGGTTGGCCACCGACGCGGTCAGCGTGCCCCAGATCAGGATCGGGACGCGGTTGATCGACATCCCCGGCGCACGCATGCGCAACAACGTCACCACGAAGTTGGCCGCGCCCACCGTGGTCGAAATGCCGAGGAAGATCAGGCCCAGGCAATACACGTCGATATTGGGCCCCGGCGAATATTCCTTGCTGGAGCGCGGCACGTAATTGAACCAGCCACCGTCGGGCGCCGCGCCCATCGGGAAGCTGACGTACAGGAACAACCCGGCCGCAAGGAACAGCCAATAGCTCAGCGCGTTGAGCCGCGGGAATGCCATGTCGCGACTGCCCAGGATCAGCGGCCACAGGTAATTGGAGAATCCCGACAGCACCGGCAACGCGTACAGGAAGATCATGGTGACGCCGTGCATCGAGAACAGCTGGTTGTACTGTTCGGGCGTCAGCACGTGTGCGTTGGGCTGCGCCAGTTGCAGGCGCATGGTCAAGGCCTCAAGTCCCCCGACAATCAGGAACACGAAGGCGGTGACGATGTAGCGCAACCCGATCGTCTTGTGGTCAACCGTTCCGAACCATCCCTTTAGTCCCGGCGCTTCGCCCCACAACGCCTCGAGGCGCGCGGCGATCGCCGGCGGATTCGGCGAGCGCGATGGCTGGTCGACCGGATTGGCGACGACATCGGAGCGCGCGGCGCGCATCGGCAGGTCGTCAGAAATATTCGCGGCCATCAGCGCAGCTCACCCAGGTAGTCGGCGACGGCCGAGAGGTCTGCGGGGCTCAACGGAATCTCTGGCATCTGCGCCCCCGGTTTGACCGACTGTGTATGCCCGATCCATTCGAGCCTTCCTTCCCGCGTGTTGGGTAGCACACCGGCAGCCAGTGTTGAGCGCAGTGCGAGATGGGTGAGATCCGGCCCGAGGATGCCGCCAGCCTGCGTGCCGCGCACGGCGTGGCAACTTGAACAGGAAGTGGCGAACACTTCGGCACCGTGGGAAGCCGGCGCCTGTGCCGGCATCCGCATCGCCTGCTGCCACGCCGCAAACTGCGCGGGAGCCAGCGCCACCACACGGATGCCCATGTGCGCGTGCTCAAGGCCGCAATACTCGGCGCACTGGCCGAGATAGACACCGGGGCGGTCGGCCTGAAGCCAGGCATGAGTCTCCTGGCCGGGGATCACGTCGATTTTCGGACCCAGCTTGGGCACCCAGAAATCATGGATCACGTCGGCCGAGCTCAGGTCCAGCCGCACCGGCATGCCCGTCGGGATCACCAGTTCATTCGCGGTGCTGAAGATGTTGCCGGGGATTGCGTCCGGATAGCGAAGCTCCCACCACCAGAGATGACCGGTGATCTGGACCCGCAGCGCGGGACCGGCGGGTCGCGCGGAGATCTCGCGGGTGACGGCAAAACTCCACACCGTCATCGCGAGCAGGACCGGCACCGTGATGCCGATGCCCCAGTAGATCCAGCTCAGACCGCGAGCGTCGCGATGGACCACGTCGCCGTCGCGTCGCGTGGCCCGGCGACCGCTGACGATCGCCAGCACGATCATGGCGGCGATGATGACCACCACGCCGATGGCGATGCCGACGAAACCCACCGCCAGATGCTGCCCAGGAGCGGCGGCTGGGCCGGCGGCGCCGCTGAGATAGCCCATTGGATGGTCGACGCAGCCGGCTAGGCCACACGCTGCTGCCAGGACGCTGGCGAGGCGGGGCTTCTTCATTTACCAGGCGAGTCGTCGGAATGCGATCCGCGGGCTCCTGCAACCTCACCCGATTCCTCGGTGGGATCGGCAGCCGACGCACCCGTTGACTGGTTCCTGCTCTGGGGCGCAACGTTCTCGGATTGTCCTCCCTGGAAATCACCCTGAAGCGCGGCCTGCGCCTGGTCGGGGGGCACGCCTCCACCGAGCGAGCCGACGTACGCCGTCAGCTGCCAGATGGTTTCGGCCGGCAATGCCCGCCCCCAGGCTGGCATGCCCTTGGGATGGCCAAGCGCGATGCTGCGGAAAATCGCTGCTGGCGTGCCGCCATAAATCCAGTACGGATCCTTGAGGTCGGGCCCCATGCCGCCGCCCCCGTCGTAACCATGGCAACCGGCGCAGTTCATGGCCACGAACAGCTTTTTACCGTTCATCACCACGTCGGGGCCTTCGCCCAGGGGGTTGGGGAGATCCAGCGGCCACTGAGCCTTCGCGGCGCCGGCGAGGTCGGCCTCCGGCGCGGTGAGTGCTGCCAGCGGCTGCGGTTGCGACTTCATCAGCATGGCCTGCTGCAGCCTGGGCGCGTGATGCCAGCTGATGGCCCATCCGGCGATGGCGGCACCGACGACGGCGCATCCGACCATGCTGGCGATGGCGTTGCCGGTTTTCATGGGTGTGCCTGGGGGGTGGTCGCCGTTGCGACCGGGGTCGCCGGACCACCGGCATCCACGCCGTCCAGCGAGAATACGTAGAGCGTGGAGCCGCGCGACGGATAGCCCGGTCGCGCTTTCTGCACGCCGGCGGCGCCACCCACGCCACTGGGAATCGCGATGTATTGGCGACCGTCGGGCCCGAGGTATGTCATCGGCTGGCCGATGATCCCGGACGACAGTTTCTGCTGCCACAGCACCTTGCCGTTGCGCGCATCCACCGCGCGGAACCAGCCATCGGACGTCCCGTAGAACACGAGATCACCCGCCGTCGCCACCGCACCGGACATCACCATGAATTTCTCCGGGATCGCCCACGCGCGCTTGCCGGCCACCGGATCCCAGGCGATGAAGGCGCCCCAGTCGCCATTCGGCCCATCGACCGACATGCGGGTCATCTCCATGCCGTCGTATGGCGTGCCGGGGATGTAGCTGGCCTTGTGGTCGGTGACGTTCATGCAGATGTTGAAAATGCCGACGTACATCAGACCGGTGCGCGGCGAGAACGCCGGCGGCTCCCAGTCCTTCTGGCCAATATCGGGCGGGCACACCTTGAGCTTGACGCCAGGCTTGGGGTGTTCGGCCGGATTGACCATGGGACGGCCGGTCTTCATGTCGAAGCCGGTCGACCAGTTCTGGTACGCGAACGGATCGGCCTTGAGCACTTCGCCGGTTTGGCGATCGAGTACATAGGCGTACGTGTTGCGGTCGAAATGCACAAGCGTCTTGCGCATGCGGCCGTTGATCGGCAGGTCAAGCAGCACCGCCTCGTTGACGCCGTCGTAGTCCCACTCGTCGTGCGGAGTGAACTGGTAGGCCCAGACCGCCTCGCCGGTGTCGGCATCCCGCGCGAACATCGTCGACGACCACAGGTTGTCGCCCGGTCGTTGTACGGGCACGCGTGGACTCGGATTGGAGGTGCCATAGAAGACCAGGTTGGTCTCCGGGTCGTAGGACGGGAAGCCCCAGGCCGCACCGGCCCCGGTCACCGCCATGCCCGCCGGCCAGGTGGTCACGCCCAGATCCTTGCCCTTGTACTGCGGGTAGAACGGCTTGAAGCGCGCACCGATTTTGGCCTGCGCATCGTTGCCGACCGAGTACGCACGCCACAACTCCTTGCCGGTCTGCAGGTCCAGCGCGGCGAACCATCCGGAGACGCCCATTTCGCCGCCGGAATTGCCGACAAACACCTTGTTGCCGACGATCAACGCCGGCGATGTCATGGTCACGCCATGCTCGACGTTGGCCATCTTGGTGCGCCACACCTGCTTGCCGGTCTGCGCATCGACCGCCACGACATGGTCGTCAAGCAGGTTGTAGACCAGCTTGCCGTCGCCATACGCCCAGCCGCGCAGCACGGCATCGCAGCACGCCTTGCCAATGGCCATCTCGGAGGGATGTGGGTTGAACATCCACTTCACCGGCGCGCCGGGCTTGGTCAGGTCGAGCGCATAGGCCTTGTCGGGAAACGGCGACACCACGTACATGGTGTTGCCAACGACCAATGGCGCACCTTCGTGGCCGTATTGCACGCCATCGGAAAATGTCCATGCGACACGCAAGCGGCTGACGTTGCTGGTGTTGATCCGATCGAGCGGGCTGTAACGCGTGTTGGCGTAATCACGCGCCTGGCTGGGCCACTCGCCGGGCGGGCCACCAGGTGCGGGGTTGAAGCTGCGGTTTGCCGCTGGCTGCGAAGTTGTCGCGGTTGCCGTCGCAGGCGTCGTCGCGTGATGCGATCGATCGCAGGCGCCGAGTGCAAGAACCATTGGAAGCAATGGGATCGCGGCCGTCGATAACCGTGTCCACTTCGAAGATCTCGCGCACACCGCGCATGCTGACGGCACTAGGCTGCTCCCGGGATTCGAGGGTCAATAAAACCACAGGAAAAGTGATAAAAAAATGAATGCCACATTAAGAACATTTAATGAAAAGTAAGCCGATGCAACCGGAAAGCTTCCCGCTATGTCGACGGGCCACTGGGCAAAATCATTCGTCGATAGCCAGTCCAGCCCAGACAAAACTGGCTTCACATCGGAATCGAACCGACTGGAGGGAACGACATGCGTGGCTACCGACATCACAACCACTCAATGCTGGCAACAATCGTGGCCGCGTTTTGCGTGGCGTCGTCCGCGCGGGTCCACGCCGGAAATAATGAGCACTTGTTCGGCGACTGGAATGGCGAGCGCACCCGCCTGTCGGACAAGGGAATTGATTTCAACCTCGGCTACGACAGCCAGGTTGCGCACAATTTCCGTGGGGGTACGCGCTCGGTCACGCGCTACACCGATCAGTGGACGGCAGGCGTCACCTTCGACTTCGACAAACTTTGGGGCTGGCACGGCGCGTCATTCAAGTGGCTGATGACTCAGCGCGACGGACGCAATACAGGCAACGATGCATACATCGGCAGCAACCAGTCGGTGCAGGATCTTTACGGTCGCGGCCAGACGCTGCATTTGACGGTGTTCGCCTTCGAGAAGAAATGGCGCGATGGCGCTGTGGAATGGCGCATCGGGCGATTGCCGGTCGGGCGCGACGTCGCCGGATTTTCCTGCAATTTCCAGAACCTGACGTTCTGTGGCTCCCAGCCGGGCAACATCGTCGGCGATTACTGGGTCAACTGGCCCACCAGCCAATGGGCAACGGTGCTCAAGGTCAAGACAAGTGATACGACGTATGTCGAAGCCGGTGCGTATCAGGTCAATCCCAAGTACATCGACAACGAGTACGCGCGGGCAAATGGATGGAAGCCCGACTTTCCAAGCGGCACCACCGGCGCGCTGATCCCGGTGGAATTCGGATGGACACCCAAGCTGCATGGCTTGCCCGGTATCTACAAGCTGGGGGCGTGGCACAGCAGCTCACCCGGTGACGATCTTTTCAGCGACCAGGCGGGACAACCGCTTGCCGTGAGCGGCGGAACTCCGCTGCAACACGCTTCGCGCCATGGCGCCTACATCGACTTCAAGCAGCAGGTGACTGGCGAGGCAAAGGGTCGCGGCCTGACATTGTTCCTGCGCGCCGTGCGCGCCGACGCAGCGACTTCTTCGACCGATCGCCAGATCTCTGCGGGCGTGGAATACCAGGCGCCGTTCGGCCGAAGTCATGACGCCATCGGCTTTGGCGTGGGCGCCACGCACTCCAGCGACCGCCTGGTCCAATACCAGAGGCTCTACAACCAGACACACGCCGACCAGCTCGCCGTGCAGGGCCACGACGAGCGCGCGGCGGAAGTGTTCTACAGCTGGAGTCCGGTGGCATCGATCAAGGTGCGGCCCAACCTGCAATACGTGCACGATCCCGGCGGCGTTGATGGCCGGCGTGACGCGCTGGTGGCGGGGATCTACAGCAGCGTAAAGTTCTAGCGCGCGCTGGGGGCGAGTCTCATTCCGCAGCGCCGGTCAATCGATCTGCCTCACCGCCTGCGGCCAGTTCATCCATGTCAAGTTCGGTTTCAAGGCGCTCGGCGACGGACTCGCCCATGCGTCCTGCATCGCGCAGGCGCGCCACTACATCGCGTTGCGCTTTCAGTACTTCCATCAACGGGCCCTGGTCACCCGGCTGACCGGCTTCCGCGCCCGCACCGGCAATGCCGACGCTACCGTCAGCGACGCGCGGGAGCAGCCGCTGCGCCCGCTCCAGGCCCGAAGGATCGTCATGCAGGGCCCGCCGCAGCGCCCTGACGCCGGCGCGCCGCGCCCGCTTGCGCGCCCGCGCTTCGTCCCGCGTATCCAGATGGGGATCGCCAACACCCAAGAGACGAATCAACGGCAGCAGGGTGGCGCCCTGGACCAGCAACGTGGCAAAGATCACCACGAACGTCATGAAAATGATGGTCGACCGCACGCCACCTGGTGCAAGCGACATCGGCAGCGCCAGCGCGAGGGCCAGCGAGACGACGCCGCGCATGCCGGCCCATCCGAGCACGGTCTGCTGGCGCCAGTTGCTCGTTTCCGCTGCGTCCTTGCTAATCGCCGCCACCAGGCGCGGAATCAGCCACATCCAGACCAGACGCAAGGCAATGACCGCGACCGCCAGGTAGACCCCCGCCCGGAACACCGGCCACCCCGGCCATGCGATGGTGTTTTCGCCAATCATCAGCCCCAGCAGCAGGAACACCAGCGCGGTGCTGGCATAGCGGAATGCTCCCCACACCGTGCGCGCAGCGAGCCGCGCCGCCGGCGAATGGATATGGTCGACATAACGTCGCAACAGGAATCCGAGTGTCACCACGGCCAGCACGCCGGAGCCGCCGAAGCGATCGGCCAGGTGATAGGCAAGATAGGGACTCACGATGGATATCCCCACTTCCAGCGGGACGCTGTCGATGCGCACCCGCGTATGCCTGGCAGCCAAGCCGACGGCAAAGCCCACGGCGATCCCGATCGGCGCCTGCTTCACCAGTTCCACCAACACGTCGGCCCATGCGAACTGCCCGCTGACCGCCGCGTTGACCGCGATGCCGAACGCCACGATCGCGACCGCATCGTTGACCAGGCCCTCGCCTTCCAGGATCACCACCAACCGATGCGGCAGGCCCGTGCGGGCCGCGATTGCCGTGGCGGCCACCGGATCGGGTGGCGCCACGATCGCGCCGAGCACGAGCGCCGCCGCCCACGGCAGGCCCGCCACCCAGTGACCGACGGCGCCGCCGACCAGCATCGTCGCCAGCACCAGGCCAATGGCGAGCAGCCCGATGGGCAGCAGGTTGCGACGCACGGATCCCAGCGGCAGGGCATAGGAGGCGGTGAGCAGCAACGGCGGCAGGAACACGAACAACACCCAGCCCGGCGGCATCGTCACCCTCGGCAGCGCTGGCAGCAAATGCCAGCCCAAACCGGCAGCGATGCCGACCGCGGCGAAAATAATCGGCGCCGGCGTCGTCAGCCGGCGTGCCACCAGCGCGGTCACCAGGATCAGCGCGAGCAGCACGAAGGCGGTATCTATGAAGGTCATCGGGTGGAATATCCGCAGTGGGGCTTGGCGACCAAGTCTTACATTTTCTCCTTCAGGCCCACGCGGATGAGCCACCAGTTCACCGCATAGGCCGTGGCGAATCCCCCAATCTCTTGATACGCCAGCGTTACTCCACTGTCACCGACTTCGCCAGGTTGCGCGGCTTGTCGACATCGGTGCCGCGTGCAAGCGCGGTGTGATACGCCAGCATCTGTACCGGGATGGTGTGCACGATTGGCGAGAGCACACCGACATGTCGCGGGGTGCGGATCACGTGCACGCCTTCGGACTCTCCGAAGTGGCTGTCGGCATCGGTGAACACGAACAGTTCGCCGCCGCGCGCGCGCACTTCCTGCATGTTGGACTTGACCTTTTCCAGCAGGCGGTCGTTGGGCGCGATCACCACCACCGGCATGTCCTTGTCCACCAGCGCCAGCGGGCCGTGCTTCAGCTCGCCCGCGGGATATGCCTCGGCATGGATGTAGGAGATTTCCTTGAGCTTGAGCGCGCCTTCCAGTGCGATCGGATAGTGCACGCCGCGACCGAGGAACAACGCATGGTGCTTGGGCGTGAAGCGTTCGGCCCACACAGCGACCTGCGGCTCCAGGTTGAGTGCGTGCTGCACGCTGCCGGGCAGATGGCGTAGCGCATCGAGGTATTCAATCTCCTGCGCATCGTTGAGCTTGCCGCGCAGCTTGGCCAGGGTCGCGGTCAGGATGAACAACGCCACCAGCTGCGTGGTGAAAGCCTTGGTAGAGGCCACGCCGATCTCGGCGCCGGCGCGCGTGTAATAGACCAACTTGCTGGCGCGCGGGATCGCACTCTCGGGCACATTGCAGATCGACAGCGTCTTGTGCTGGCCGAGCGACTTGGCGTACTTCAGCGCTTCCATCGTGTCGAGCGTTTCGCCCGACTGCGAGAGGGTGACGATCAACTGCTTCGGGTTTGCGACCGCGTCGCGGTAACGGTATTCACTGGCAACTTCCACCGAGCAGGGAATGCCGACGATCGCCTCGATCCAGTAACGCGCAGTCAGACCGGCGTAGTAGCTGGTGCCGCAGGCGAGAATCTGCACGCAGTCGACGTCGCCCAACACTGCTTCGGCATCTTTGCCAAACAGCGATGGGGTGAATGCATTGTCGCCAAGCAATGCCTCGATCGTGTCGGCGATTGCGCGCGGCTGTTCGTGGATTTCCTTCTGCATGAAATGCCGGTACGGACCGAGTTCGAGCGAGGCGAGTGAGACGTCTGACAGGCGCTCGTCGCGCTGCACGGCATGGCCGTCCCCATCGAACACCTGCACGCCACTGCGTGTCAGCTCGGCGGTGTCGCCTTCCTCCAAGAAGATCACCCGGCGCGTGGAGGTCAGGATCGCCGAGACATCGGAGGCGACGAAATTTTCGCCATCTCCAAGACCAATCAACAACGGGCAGCCCATGCGTGCTGCGACCATGCGGTCGGGATCGCGCCGGTCGATGACGGCGATGGCATAGGCGCCATCGAGTTCGCGCACGGATTTCTGCAGCGCGTGCAGCAGGCTGTCGCCTTGCGCGCGGTAGTGGTGGATCAGGTGCGCGATGACCTCGGTATCGGTCTGTGATTCGAAGACGTATCCCAGCTCAAGCAATCGCTCTCGCTGTTGTTCGTGGTTCTCGATGATGCCGTTGTGCACCAGCGCCAGCTCGCCGTGACTGATGTGCGGGTGCGCGTTGTCCTCGGTAACGCCACCGTGCGTGGCCCAGCGCGTGTGGCCGATGCCCAGCGATGAGACGAAATGCTCGGCCTGCGCGGCGGCTTCCATTTCCGTCACGCGTCCGGTGCGGCGCACGCGGCGCACGCCTTCCTCGGTGACCACGGCAATCCCGGCCGAGTCGTAGCCGCGATATTCGAGCCGTTTGAGTCCTTCGATCAGGACTGGAACCACATCGCGATCCGCGATCGCGCCGACGATGCCGCACATGGACAGGAACTCCGCTGGTCAGGGGCCAGTGTAGCGGCTGGCCGCTTTCGCCCAGCTGTCCGGGCGGACGCGGACAGTGTCCGGCGGACACCCTGTGGCCGAACGGATTCCTTTTGCGATCAATGCCTTAAGGCTTGGCATGCAATCTGCGTGGTAACACTCGAACTTCCATCGCCCGCACGCCATGAGCATCCGCGACACCTCCGCACAAGACATCAGCGTGGCTGCGATCACGCCGCGCGCACGACAGCGTCGTACCTGGCTGATCGCAGGCACGCTCGGTGCGGCCGTTCTATTGATGATCG
>JBBQTR010000040.1:0-15130 GCA_038213095.1 Lysobacterales bacterium
TTGCTGATTGTTTGATCGGGTTTGTGTTGCCAAGTCCCACAATCGTCCGCTCGTCCTGCCTGCCGCCATCGCGCCTTCGCGACGGTGCTGAATGTGTTTTCAAAACTCGCCGCGATACCAGTTCTTCACCTTGTTGAAGAAGCTTCCCGCACGCCCGGTTGGAATCACCGGCCGGCGCGGATGCTCGATCTGGCTACCCATGAGCAGCAGGCCGACGCCGGTCGCGTGCACCGGATTGCCGACCACCTCGCCCAATCCGGTGACGTGTTGCGGGATGCCGATACGCACCGGCATCTGCAGCATTTCTTCAGCCAGTTCGACCACGCCTTCCATCTTCGATGCACCACCGGTCAGCACCATGCCGGCGCGCACGAGTTCCTCGAAACCGGAGCGGCGCAATTCCGCCTGCACCATTTCGAAGATTTCCTCATATCGCCCCTGCACCGCCTGCGCCAACGCATGCCGCGGCAAGCGACGTGGCGGTCGATCACCCACGCTTGGTACCTGGATCGATTCTTCCGCAGTCGCCAGCTGTGCCAAGGCGCAGGCATAACGCACCTTTATCTGCTCGGCTTCCGGGGTCGGCGTTCGCAGCATGTGCGCGATGTCATTGGTGACGTGGTCACCAGCGATGGGCAACGATGCGGTGTGGCTGATGGCACCCTGCACGAACACCGCCAGATCCGTCGTGCCTGCGCCGATGTCAACAAGCACCACGCCGAGTTCACGCTCATCGGCAGTCAGTACCGCGGTCGCCGATGCCAGCGAGGAAAGGATCAGGTCGTCGACCTGCAGCCCGCACCGCTGCACGCACTTGGTGATGTTGGCGGCGGCCGATTGCGCGCAGACGACCAGGTGCGCATGCACTTCCAGGCGAACGCCGGTCATGCCGACTGGATTGCGGATGCCTTCCTGCGAATCGTCGAGCACGTATTCGCGCGGAATCGCGTGCAGGATCTTCTGGTCGGCGGGGATTGCAACCGCTTTTGCTGCTTCGAGCACGCGATCCAGGTCCGACCACGTCACTTCGCCATCGCGGATCGGCACGATGCCAGGCGAATTGCGGCATTGCACGTGATTGCCGGAAATCGACGCATACACGGAACGGATCTCGCAACCGGCCATGAGCTCGGCTTCCTCGACCGCGCGCTGGATCGACTGCACCGTCGATTCGATATCGACCACGACTCCGCGCTTGAGCCCACGTGATTCGTGTGAACCAATGCCGATCACCTCGATCGGATTGCCAGGCGAAAACTCGCCAACAAGCGCCACCACTTTGGAGGTGCCGATGTCGAGCCCGACGATGAGGGCTTTGTCGCCTTTGCGGTTCATGTTTGGGAGCCGGGAATGAGAGGTCGGGAATACGGAATCTGGAACCACGGGACAAAGGCAGCAGGAACCTGCCCCCCACTTCTTGCTGCGGAAGCCACCTTTTGCTGCTGACCTGCACTTGGCTCCAGATTCCCGCCTGATGATTTATCGGGCCAGGTGAGCGCAAACCCGTTGGTGTAGCGAAGGTCGGCGCGCGTGAGCGGCAGCTGTTTTTGCGACAGGAGTTGCGGCAGCAAGCGCGCGAAACGCGCCAGTCGTAGCCGCGCTTCACTGCTGCCGATCACGACCTGCGTTCCATTGGACAAGGTCAGAGACCAGCTGCCGCGAGGATCGAGCACCAGGGCGCGCACATCGATGCCGCTGGTCGCGAACAGCTCGCGCGACTGGTTGTAAAGCGCAACGACATCGGCCACGCGCGTCTCGGGGCCATCAAGCATCGGCATGCCCTTCGGCACCTGGATCCCTTGCGCGGGAAACAGGCTGCCGTGTTCGGACAACAGCCGATCCTTGCCCCATTGCGCGAACGGACGATGCTCGACGATGCTCACTTCCAGCACATCGGGCCAACGCTTGCGAACTTCGGCGCGCTCGACCCATGGCAGCCTGGTGACCGCGCTTTGCGCATCGGCCAGTCGTACCGCGAAGAATCCCTGCGTTGCATAGGGCAGCACGGTCGCGCGCAGCCGCTGCGCATCGACGCGCTCGAGCGCCCCTTCCACCCGCAGCGTGCGCAGCGGCCAATGGCTTGCTCCGATCCACCCGTTAACGACGGCCACCACCGGCAGCGTCACCAGCAGCAACGCGAGCGTCCAGGCGAAAATGCGCAGGGCAGCATTCATCGACGCGCATCTCCGTCGATGGTCATCTCCAGGATCCGCCAACACAGTTCCTCGAATTCCAGACCCATCTCTCGCGCAGCCTTGGGCACCAGCGAATGACTGGTCATGCCCGGCGCTGTGTTCACTTCGAGCAGATGGAAACTGCCGCCGTGATCGCGCATCACGTCGACCCGTCCCCAGCCGGTGCAATCCAGTGCGGCGAATGCCTCCAAGGCGATGCGCCGGATTTCAACTTCGGCCGCGCCGTCAAGACCCGGGCACAGGTACTGCGTGTCCTGCGCAATGTACTTGGCGTGGTAGTCGTACCACTGGCCTTTGGGCACGATGCGGATCGACGGCAATGCGACATCACCTAGTATGCCGACGGTGAGCTCATCACCCTCGATCATCTGTTCCATCAACAGCTCGCCAGGATATTGCGCGGCGAGTGCCACGGCATCGTCCAGATCGGCGTCGGTCAGCACGCGCGAAACGCCAACGCTGGAGCCTTCGCATGACGGCTTGACGATCACCGGCAACCCCAGCTCACGTGCGGCTGCGTGCACGTCGCCACCCTTGACAAGACGCACGTATCGCGGCGTCGGCAGTCCGAGTGACATCCACACCTGCTTGCTGCGGATCTTGTCCATGCTCAGCGCCGAGCCGAGCACGCCCGAGCCCGTGCAGGGCATCTGCATCGCTGCAAGCAATCCCTGCAGCACGCCGTCTTCGCCACCGCCGTTGTTGCCATGCAGGATGTTGAAGACGCGATTGAAATGCTTGCCCTGCAGCTCGCGGATGATGCTGGGAATGCCATCAACGGCATCGGCGGCAATGCCGCGCGCGCGCAACGCGTCGAGCACGTTGCGGCCGGAATCCAGTGACACCTCGCGCTCGGAGCTGGTGCCGCCCATCAGCACGGCGACACGACCGAAGTCAGCCGGATCGGTGACGCGTAGGGGCGGGAAGTTCTGTCCAGTCATCGACGCACTCATTGCACACTTCCTTCAAACCCATGGTCCGCCAGTTGCTGCGCCGCGGAGCCGATATCCCCCGCACCCATCAGCAACAGCAGGTCACCGTCCTGAAGGACGTCGGGCAGGATCGTGGCGAGGTCGGAGGCGGCATTCACCACGACCGGATCGATGCGGCCGCGTGCACGGATGGCGCGCGCGAGTGACTTGGAGTCGGCGCCCACGATCGGTGCTTCGCCGGCGGGATAGATTTCAGTGAGCACCAGTGCATCCACGCTCGACAGCACGCTGGCGAAATCGTCGAACAGATCGCGCGTGCGGCTGTAGCGGTGTGGCTGGAAGGCCACCACGAGGCGCTTGTCGGGCCAGCCGCCCCGTGCCGCAGCGAAAACCGCTTCCAATTCCTTGGGATGATGGCCGTAGTCGTCGACCAGCTGCACGATGGCGCCTTTTGGCGTGCGCAGTTTCGCCAGCAGGTTGAAACGGCGGCCGATGCCTGCGAACTTCTGCAGGGCTGTGGCGATTGTTTTCGGCTCGACTCCAAGCTGCCAGCCAACCGCGGCAGCGGCGAGCGCGTTCTGCACGTTGTGGCGGCCCGGCAGCGCCAGCTCGATCGCAGTGCGCGAGTCGTCAGGCAGGCGCAAGGTGAAGCGCATGCAGCCGCCATCCTGCGTGACATCTTCGGCACGCACGTCGGCGTGATCGGCGAATCCGTACGTCATCATGTGACGCGACGTATCAGCGGCCAACATTGCGACTTCAGCATCGTCGATGCACAACACCGCCAGCCCATAAAACGGCAGTCGATGAAGGAATTCAGCGAATGCCGCCTGCACGCGCGCGAAGTCGCCACCGTAATTCTCAAGATGATCGGCATCTATGTTGGTGATGATCGCGACCAGAGGATTCAGTCGCAGGAAGCTGCCGTCGCTTTCGTCCGCTTCGGCCACCAGCCAGTCACCACTGCCCAGCCGTGCATTGGCGCCAGCGGCGAGCAATTGGCCGCCGATCACGAACGTCGGGTCCAGGCCGCCTTCGCCCAGCACGCTGGCCAGCAGCGAGGTGGTCGTGGTCTTGCCGTGCGTGCCCGCAACGGCGATGCCACGGCGGAAGCGCATCAACTCGGCCAGCATTTCCGCGCGGGGGACGATCGGAATACCCTGCGCGCGCGCTTCGGCGAGTTCAGGATTGTCGCGCTTGATGGCGCTGGAGACGACGATGCAATCGGCACCCATGACATTCGCCGCGACATGGCCGCGATGGACTGTCGCGCCCAATGTGGTGAGCCGGCGCGTGGTGGCATTGTCGACATTGTCCGAGCCCGACACCTGGTAGCCCAGCGTGCACAGCACTTCGGCGATGCCGCTCATGCCGACGCCGCCGATGCCAACGAAATGCACACGCGCAGATGCGCCGTTGATGCCGGCGCGCGCCACATCCGCCTGCGGTAGATCACGTGTCGCCAGAAGCCTGCGCATGGGACTCATGCGGCCTCCCGTTGGTGCGGCGCGGCCGTGGCGACTTGGATGACGATGTCGGCAACGTGTTGCGCAGCATCGGGCTTGGCCAGCGCGCGGGCTGACTCGGCCATCGCCAGGCGGCGCACGGGATCGGCAACCAACGTGGCCAGGATCGTGCGCAGTTCCACTGCCAAGTTGGTACTTTGCGGCAGCAGTAACGCCGCGCCATGTTCGACCAGGTATTCGGCGTTACGCGTCTGATGGTCATCCACCGCTTGCGGGAAAGGCACCAGCACGCTGCCGACGCCTGCCGCGCACAATTCCGCCAGCGTCAACGCGCCGGCGCGGCAAACGACAAGATCGGCCCATGCGTAGGCAGCGGCCATGTCGGCAATGAACGGCTCGATCGAGGCGCGGATGTTCGCCCCGGCATAGGCATGCTGGGCATCGTCGCGCAATTTCTCCCCGCACTGGTGCCACACGTCGACCGCATCGTGCAATCCAGTCAATGCTTGGGGAACGGCGGCATTCAACGCACGAGCACCCTGGCTGCCACCAAGCACCAGTAGGCGCAGCACACCGCTGCGCTGCGAGAACCTTTGCCGGGGGGTCGGCAATTCGGCGATTTCCTTGCGCACCGGATTACCGACGAATTCCTCATCGACGTGTTTGAACGTCTGGGGGAAACCAGTCAGTACGCGTTGGGCGAATCGCGCGAGCACGCGATTGGTGATGCCAGGCGCGCGATTCTGTTCATGCACGATCAGTGGCGTGCCGCGCATCCGCGCCGCGATCCCGCCAGGACCGGCAGCATAGCCGCCAAAGCTCACCACGGCCCGCGGATTGCTCACCTTCAAAACGCTTACCGCCGCGCGAATCGCAGCCAGCACGCGCAGCGGTGCCATCAATAGCGCAATCATTCCTTTCCCGCGCAGGCCCTTCACCGCAATGGTGTCGATGGCGATTCCGCGCGCCGGCACCAGCCGGGTTTCCATGCCGCCATCGGCGCCCAGCCAACGCACGTTCACTCCGCGGGACTGCAACGCAGCAGCCACGGCCAGCCCGGGGAAAATATGCCCGCCCGTCCCTCCGGCAAGAATCATGACCGGCGCATCGGCATGCACGGTGCGAACGCTCATGTGCGCACCCTGAAGTTGCGCAGCGCAGGCCACTGCGATGCATTCGAAGCGTTGACGCGCACCGGCGCAGGCTCGTTGCGACGCGATCGGCTTCCCGCACGCGCCGAGACGTCAGCAGGTATCGGCTGTGCGGTCGATGGCGTGTTGCCGGACGTCGGCTGCATCGCATCCCCGCGCAATTTCGCAACCTGCCGCTCGGCGCGATCCAGCTCATACGACACGCGCAACAGCAATCCAAGCGCCGCGCAGGTCATCAGAACGCTGGAACCTCCGGATGAAATCAGTGGCAGCGTCAGACCCTTGGTCGGCAGGACGCCAAGATTGACGCCGATCGAGACCAGGCTCTGCAGGCTCATCCACAATGCGATTCCGAAGGCGCAATACCCGGCGAAATGGCGACGCATCTCCACGCAGCGCAAGCCGATCCAGAACGCCCGACCCGCCAGCAACGCATACATCGCGATCACCAGGCACACACCAACAAAGCCCAGCTCTTCTGCGATCACCGCCAGGATGAAATCGGTATGCGCTTCCGGCAGGTACGCAAGCTTCTGCACCGATGCGCCCAGGCCCACGCCGAACCATTCGCCACGGCCGACCGCCATCAACGCATTCGTCAATTGATAGCCACTGTTGAACGGATCCGCCCACGGGTCCATGAAGGACGTAAATCGACGCACGCGATAGGGTTCGGCGATGGCGATCGCGGAAAACGCGAGCAGCAGCCCCAACACGGGGCCGAACATGCGCGGCATGTTGACGCCGCCCAGCACCAGCATTCCGGCAGTGATCGCCAGCAGCAATGAAGATGAGCCGAAGTCCGGCTGCAACAACAGCAGTGCCACGAGTCCAATGGCGACGCCAAGTGGCTTGAGCATCGCCTTCCACGTGGCCGTGACTTCTTCGCTGAAACGCTTGAGGTAGCTGGCCAGCCAGATGATGTAGAACAGCTTCACCGCTTCCACTGCCTGGAAGTTGGCGACACCCAGGTTCAACCAGCGGCGCGCTCCATTGATCCTGTGCCCGGCACCGGGCACGAACACCAGCAGCAGGAGCATGAAACACGCGATCAACAGCAGCTGGCCGCGATTCTCGATGGTCTTGAGCTCGGTGCGCATCAGCCAGAGTGCAATCGCTATGCCGATGGCCAGGAACAGCACATGCCGCGTCAGGAAATAGAACGGGCCGACATGCATGCCCTCGCCGATCGCGATCGAGCTCGATGCGACCATCACCACGCCGAAGCTTGCCAGCGCAATCGAAACACCGAGCAGCCACGGATCGAAGTGGCCGCGGATTGCATCCAGTCGTGTTGCTTGGCGTGGCGTGCTGGCGGTGGCGAAGTCGTTCATCAGCGCACCTTCAACGTCGCCAGGCCGACCAGTACCAGCACCACCGAGATGATCCAGAAGCGCACGATCACGCGAGGCTCGGGCCAGCCTTTCAACTCGAAGTGATGATGGATCGGCGCCATGCGGAACACGCGCTTGCCGGTGAGCTTGAACGACCCGACCTGGATGATGACCGACAGGGTTTCGACGACGAACACGCCGCCCATGATCACCAGCACCAGCTCCTGGCGCACGATCACGGCAATGGTGCCGAGCACCGCTCCCAGCGAGAGCGCGCCGATGTCGCCCATGAACACCATCGCCGGATACGTGTTGAACCACAGGAACCCAAGCCCGGCACCCGCGATTGCCGCGCAGATGATCACAAGCTCTCCCGCACCGGGCACCTGCGGGATCTGCAGGTAGGTCGAGAACACCGCATTGCCCGATGCATAGGCGAACACACCCAACGCGCATGCGACCAGGACGGTTGGCATGATCGCCAGGCCGTCGAGGCCATCGGTGAGATTGACTGCATTGGAGAAGCCGACGATCCACAGATAGACGATTGCGACGAAGCTGACGCTGACCAGCGGCAGCGCCACCATCTTGAAGAATGGAATGTAGAAGGTCGTCGCCGCCGGTACGTCGGCCGTGTAATACAGGAAAAGTCCCGCGGCGAGACCGAGCAATGATTGCAGCAGGTATTTCCAACGCGATTTCATGCCGTTGGGATCGCGCTTGACGATCTTCAGCCAGTCGTCGTACCAACCGATCGCGCCAAAGGTGACCATCACCCCGAGCACCAGCCACACATACTTGTTGCGCAGATCACCCCACAACAACACCGACGCCAGCACCGTCACCAGGATCAGCGCGCCGCCCATGGTCGGCGTGCCAGCCTTGACGATATGGGTCTGCGGGCCATCGCTGCGGATCGGCTGGCCACCTTTGAACAGCGCCAGCTTGCGAATGACCGCCGGACCCCACCACAACGACAGCGCCAGCGCGGTCAATGCGCTGAGGATGCCGCGGAACGTGAGATAGGCGAACAGGCCGAAATGCGCCTGCAGTTGTTCGAGCCAGCGGGTGAGCTCAAGCAGCATGCTTCGCTTCTCCCACGCCACCCAGCAGCGCCTGCACGACCTTGTCCATGGCACTGCCACGCGAGCCTTTCACCAGCACGCGCACCTCTGGATGCAGATCAACGCGCAGTGCGTCTGCAAGCGCTTGATGTGTTTCGAAGTGCTGCGCATCAGCACCGAATGCTTTCGCGGTAGCAGCACTCAAGGTGCCGATCGTGAACAGCCGGGTGATGCCTGCGCTTTTTGCGCGACGGCCGGCTTCGGCATGTAGCGCCTGCGCATCGTCGCCGAGTTCTCGCATGTCACCCAGTACCAGCCAGTTGTCGCCAGCGTCGGCGACCAGCGTGTCGATGGCCGCGTAGAGCGAACCGGGATTTGCGTTGTAGCTGTCGTCGATCAGTGTCGCCCCGCAGGGCAGGCGATGCGTCACAAGACGTCCTGCGACTGGACGCGCTGCGACCAGTCCGTCGCGGATTGCCTGGAGTGACGCACCCGCGCCCAGCGCCAGCGACGCAGCAGCGAGCGCGTTGAGCACGTTGTGGCGTCCCGGCAGCCCCAGCAAGATCTCGACGTCACCCTGCGGCGAGACCAGCACGAAGCGCGTGTCCTCTCCGCTCATCACGATGTCGCGTGCGGTGACATCCGCGGTTGCGTCGAGCCCGAAACGGATGATCCGATGTCCATGTGCGCGTTCGGCGAAATACGGGGCAAATGCATCGTCCGCATTGATCACCGCCACGCCACCGCTGGGCAACGCATCGTAGATGGCAGCCTTGGTATCGGCGACTCCGAGCAAGGTCCCCATGCGTTCCAGGTGCGCGGGGGCGATGTTATTAACGAGTGCCACGTCGGGTCGCACGATCGCAGTCAGGTAGGCGATATCGCCCGGCTTGCCGGCGCCCATTTCGTAGATCGCAAAAGCGGAATCTTCCGGCGCATCGAGCACTGCCAGCGGCAGGCCGATTTCGTTGTTGCGGTTGCCTGGGTTGGCATGAACGACCTGCCCTGTCACGTCGGTGACCTGCTGCAGGATCGACAGCAGCAGCGTCTTGACGCTGGTCTTGCCGTTGCTTCCGGTGATGGCAACGACCTTGCCGTGGCGCGTGTGTTGCATGGCGGCTGCAAATGCCCCGAGAGCGTGCTCGGTGTCGGCGACGATGACCTGCGGCACGAGACAGTCGGCCGCATGCGTTGCCAGCACCGCGCGCGCACCAGCATCGACGGCTTCACCGATGTGGGCATGGCCATCAAAACGCTCACCCTTGAGCGCGACGAAGAGTGCAGCGCGACCGTCGCTTGCATCCAGAGTGCGCGTATCGGTGGCGATCGCATCGATCAGTACGTCGTCGCCCTGCAGGCGACCGCCGGTCCATTGCGCGATGCGGCTGAGCGGAACCGGCTTCATGCGCGCCTGCCAGTTGCAGCCAGAACTGCACGTGCAACGCTGGCGTCATCGAATGGATGACGAACGCCAAGAACTTCCTGATAGGGCTCATGGCCCTTGCCCGCGATCAACACGATGTCGCCAGGGCTTGCATCGCCAATCGCGCCGGAGATGGCGGCAGCGCGGTCGCGCTGGACGAGCACGGCCTGCGGCTGTGCGAAGCCGGCCATGATGTCGGCGACGATCGCATCGCCATCCTCGCTGCGTGGGTTGTCATCGGTGACGATGACGACGTCGGCATTGAGTTCGGCGATCTGCGCCATCTGCGCACGCTTTCCTCGATCGCGTTCGCCACCGCAACCGAATACGCAGACTACCCGGCCATGCGCGTGGTCGCGCAGCGAGACGAGCGCCTGTTCGAGCGCATCGGGCGTATGGGCGTAGTCGACGACGGTCATTGGATGGCCATCGCCGCCGCCAAGGCGATTCATGCGTCCTGCAATCGGCTGCAGTTGCGCCAACGTCGATGCAATCGTGGCCGGCGCATCACCGAGGCTATGCAGGATTCCGGCGACCGCCAGCAGGTTATCGACATTGAACCGGCCCAGCAGCGGCGACTGCACCGCGAATCGTGCGTCGCCGACCAGCAGGTCAAAAGTGATGCCATCTGCACCAAGGACGATGTTGTCGGCGCGCACGTCAGCCTGCGCACCGCGTGAACTCATGCCGACGCAATGCGTGGTTGACGGAACGGCGGCACACAATTCGCGCCCATAGGCGTCGTCGATGTTCACCACCGCGGCGCGCAGTCCTGGCCACGCCAACAGCCGCGCCTTGGCCGCGCCGTAGGCCTGCATGTCGCCGTGATAATCCAGGTGGTCGCGGGTGAGGTTGGTGAACACGGCCACATCGAAATGCACGCCGTCAACGCGCCCCTGGTCGAGGGCGTGCGAGCTGACTTCCATTGCGACGGCCTGTGCTCCGGCGTCGTGCAATTCAGCCAGCAGCGCATGCAGCTGCAGCACCAGCGGCGTGGTGAAGCCGGTGGGCTTGAGTGCGTCGTGCAGCCCCGCACCGAGCGTGCCGATGCTGCCGCTGCGCATTCCACGCAACACCCATGCCTGCACCAGCAGCTGCACCGTCGAGGTTTTGCCGTTGGTGCCGGTGACACCAACGACAGTCATGTGGCGCGACGGATGACCATGAAAGCGATCGGCCATCACGCCCAGCCGGGCATGCAAGTGCGGCACGGCAATCGCACCGACCGGTATCGGCAATTCTTTCGGTGCCGGGTGCTCGTACAGGATCGCGGCCGCGTTGGCCGCCTTGGCCTGCGCCACGAAATGCAAGCCATGCGTTCCAAATCCGCCGATGGCGACGAACGCATCTCCTGCACGAATCGAGCGAGTGTCCTGCGTCAACCCGGTGATCGCAAGATCGACGGGGATGCCGTCGACATCAGGCAGCAGCTCCGACAACAACATCGCGCGCGTCATTGCACGGTGCCCTGCGTGGTCGGGATCAGGGCGGCAGCGATGTGCTTTACGGCTTCTGGATCCGTCGATTTGCCGAGCTGGATCCTGGTGGAATGTTTTGCTTCATCAGCTGCCTGCGCCGCCAGCCACGTGTCGATGTCATCGGGCGGCACGTCCATCAATCGCAACGCGCCTTCCATGACGTGCCTGAACACCGGTGCTGCCACCATGCCGCCGAAATACGATCCGATGGTGGGGTCGTTGACCGCCACCACCATCGCGAAACGAGGCTTGTCGACCGGCACCAGTCCGGCGAAATACGCCACGTACTTGCTCTCGTAACTGCCACCGCTGGCCTTGCGCGCGGTGCCGGTCTTGCCGGCGACGTGGTAGCCAAGAATCGCGCCTTCGGTGGCCGTGCCGCCTGGCTCGGTCACCGTCTGCATCATGCCCATGATTTCGTGCGCGATATTCGGGGCGAGTACCTGTTGCGGTTCGCTGCGCTGCCCCTTGACGAAGGTCGGCGTCAGTTCGCGGCCGCCGTTGGCCAGCGCAGCGTAAGCGCGCGCGATCTGCAGCGGCGTGACGTTCAGGCCATAGCCGTACGCCATCGTCTGCTTGGTGGTGCCGCTCCAGCGCGCGGGTGGCGGAAACAATCCCGAGGCTTCCCCCGGGAAACCACTGTGCGTGCTGCTGCCGTAGCCGAAACGCCGCACGAAATCGTAGAAGCGTTGATCCGGCACGCGCCTCACGATCAATGACGCGCCGACGTTGGAACTCTTCGTGATCACCCCGGTGGTATCGAGCACACCGTAGTTGTGGTGGTCGGTGGTGCGATAGTTGCCGTTGGCAATCCATCCAGGATTGGTGTCGAAGCGCGTGTGCGCCGTGATCACCCCGGCCTCGAGCGCTGAGGCGACGGTGAGCGGCTTCATGGTCGAGCCGGGTTCCATCAGATCGGTCACCGCGCGATTGCGATGAGCATCGCGGCTGGTGCCGTTGACACTGTTGGGATTGAACGATGGCAGGTTCGCCATCGCCAGCACTTCGCCCGTGTTGACGTCGAGCACCACCGCCGATGCGCTGCTTGCCCCGGAGTCCAGCACGGCGCGCTTGAGTTCGCGATAGGTCAGGAACTGGATGCGGCGATCGATGCTGAGTGTCAGGTCCTTGCCTGGCTGCGCGGCGCGCACCAGGTCGACGTTTTCGACAATGCGCCCGCGACGATCACGAATAACCTTCTTCGCGCCCGGCGTGCCGCGCAACCAATCATCGAAGGCCAGTTCCACGCCTTCCTGGCCACGATCGTCGATGTTGGTGAAACCCAGCACATGCGCCAACGCTTCGCCCTGCGGATAGAAGCGTCGGTATTCGCGCTGCGAAAACACCCCGGGGATCTTGTGCGCCAGGATGGCGTGCGCCTCGTCGGGATTGATGCGACGTTTCAGGTAGACGAACTCCTTGTCGCTGCGCTGGTCGAGCTTGAGCGTCACCTGCTCGACCGGCATGCCCAGCGCCTGCGCCAACTCAGGCAGGCGGTCGGGATTTTTCAGAAGTTCCGGCGGATTACCCCAGATCGATTCGACTGGCGAAGACACAGCGAGCGGTTCGCCATTGCGGTCGGTGATCATGCCGCGCGACGTGGGAATAGCGATCTCGCGCAGGAAACGCTCATTACCCTGCGCACGGTAAAACGCATTGTCGAGCCACTGCAGATCCATCGCGCGCCCCACCAGCGCCAGCGAGCACAAACCGAGCGTGCCAACCACCAACGCCAGCCGCCCGCGCAGGTTGAACTTCTGCGTGCGGCTACGCATTTTTGCCGCTTTTTGCGTGGCGCGGCCGATCATTGGCGCACTACCACGATGTCGCTGGTCTCCGGGAATTTCATCCCGAGCTTTTCGCGCGCGACCTGGTCGATGCGATTGCTTTCCGCCCACGTTGCCTGCTCCAGCTGCAGGCGACCGAACTCGATATTGAGATCGTCACGCGCACGCTCAAGCCCGGTCAAGGTGATGAACAATTGACGGTGCTCGTGACGTGCGAACACGACACCAATCGCGGACATCACGTTCGCGACGATAAGGGCGGCGACCAGCAATCGCGCAGTCACGGGCCTGCCTCGCGTGCCAGGGTTCGGGGCGCGGAGACCATCTCGCCGAGCTTCTCGGCCACCCGCAACACCGCGCTTCGCGCGCGCGGGTTGGCGACGAGTTCGGCCGAATCGGCCTTGCGTGCCTCACCGAGGGCCCGCAACGTCGGCGTGAACAATTGCGCGACCGGCATCCGGCGATTGCCGGGGGGTGCTTTTGCATGCGCCGCAATGAAACGCTTGACGATGCGGTCTTCCAGCGAATGGAAGCTGATCACGACCAAGCGGCCACCGGCATTCAGTCGCTCATATGCCGCGGCGAGACCGAGTTCGAGATCCGCCAACTCGCGGTTGATGAAAATGCGAATCGCCTGGAAGCTGCGCGTTGCCGGGTTGCTGCTCTTATGGTGCTTGTCGCTGTTGACGCGCGGCACCGCCGTGGCGATCAGGTCGGCCAGCTGCGCGGTGCGTGTGACGGGTAGTTCGCTGCGTCGCGCCACGATCACTCTCGCGATCCGGCGCGACATGCGCTCCTCGCCATATGTCCACAAGACATCGGCGATCTCGCGTTCGTCAGCACGCGCCAGCCACTGCGCCGCGCTTTCACCGCTGTCCGGATCCATGCGCATGTCCAGCGGGCCGTCCTTGCCGAAGCTGAAACCGCGCTCGGCAACATCCAGCTGGGGCGATGAGACACCAAGATCGAGCAGCACGCCGTCCAGACCTCCGCGCGTCGCGTCCCACTGCGCGAGCTGAGCGAAGCTGCCGCGGCGGATCGCGACGCGTGCGTCGCTGGCGAACTCATGTTCGGCCACGGCGATCGCCTCGGGATCCTTGTCCATCAGCAGCAGCCGGCCTCCGGGGCCGAGTTTTTCGAGCACCCCGCGCGCATGTCCGCCGCGGCCGAAGGTGCCATCCAGGTACGTTCCATCCGCCACCACGCGCAACCCATCCATGACCTGCGAAAAAAGGACCGGAAGGTGGGCGGACGTGGCATCCGCACCACCGCCCGTCATAGCTGCAGGTCGAGCAGGCCGTCGCCCAGGTCGGCGTCCGTCAAGGTCTGCCGGATCTGCGCGTGGTGCGCCTGCTCGCTCCACAATTCAAACTTGTCGCCCATGCCCAGCAGAACGGCCTTTTTTTCGATCCCGACCGCGGCCCGATGGCTGGCCGGAATGCTGACGCGGCCGTTGCCGTCGGGCTCGACGAAACTGGCGGCGCCGACCAACTTGAGCTGGAACATGCGGCTGGTCTGGCGGGTTCGGGGCAGCGCGTTGACCTGGTCGCGCACCCGCTCCCACACCGGTTGCGGGTACAGGTACAGGCTGCCGGCCTCGAACGGGTTATAGGTGAGCACGAGGCGATTGCCGCACTCACTGGCGACAAGATCCCGATAACTGGTCGGAATCGCCAGCCGGCCCTTGTCGTCAATCGTGATGGCGGTCTCGCCTTGGAACATCGCCTTACCCCGAATAGCCCGTCTGTGCGGGCTTGCCAACCATGGAAAACCACGAATTTCCCGGTTTCCCCACAAGTCGCCACCTTAGGAGTGGTACACAGGGTTGTCAACAACTTTGCAGGACAATTTCATCAATCCGCTCAATGACTTGCAGCGAACTTCAGAGAATTCTTCAAGCTTTATCCACAAGCTGCTGTTTAGTCTCAAATTTTGAGATTTTCAGACGTGGATGGGTTGCTGGGCTGCCATAGTTCTCACGGAGCAAGTCCGATGCTGCACTGCAGCAATCCGATAGTACGCTCCGGCACCGATGGAATCGTGGCTCTGCATAGGAACTCAAACTACAGACAGCCCTTTTGGGAAAGGGGGCGCCTCGCGAGAGCGACGGGATTTGGGTATACAGAGCGGGGCCCGAAGTTTACGCAGCCAACTTTGTGTGTTCCTTGGCGAAGCCAAGGAAAGTGGCGAAGCCGGCCGATAAGCCGGGTTCTGTCGTGGACAGTCATTCCTCTAGGCCGTGCGTCGCCGCATGGCTCGAGCAACCTACCCGGGCGCGACGCGGGCAACGTCATTGCGCC
>JBBQTR010000041.1:0-15013 GCA_038213095.1 Lysobacterales bacterium
ACGCCGGTGTCCCTGCGCGAAGTATTGGTCTGGCTCGTGTCCCGCTACGAATTGCAGGTGGAAAGCCGTGGCATGCGCCTGGAGATCGACGGCGCACTGGCGGACATCGCGACCGACAACACCATGGTGGCGATCGACGGACTGGTGTTGCGGCAGGTAGCCGAAAACCTGATCAGCAACGCAATGAAATACGCACCAGGCAGCGCGATTGAACTATCGATCCGCAATGCTTCCCCTGGTTTCCGGCAATTGCGGGTGGAGGATCGTGGCCCGGGAATTTCGCCCTTGCGACAGCATGAGTTGTTCAAGCCGTTTACCCGCTTGACCGATCACGACCCAGACCATGGGATGTCCAGCGGGCTGGGGTTGTCGCTCGCCAAGCAGATCCTGGCCGAAAGCGGGGGACAGCTCTGGTATGAAGATCGCGAAGGCGGCGGCGCGCGGTTCGTGATGGAATTGCCAGTGCATTGAGTGGGACTGCCGGCTGATCAAGCGTCGGCTGGCTCTTGCTTGCCGACCTGAATCCCGTTACTCGCTTTATTTTGATCGCACCACACAAGACGCCCATCCCGGCGTTACCGGGATGGCGGATGCTTCAACTTCAACTTTCGGCAGGAGTGGTCTTGCGACGACGCTGCGCAGTGGTGCGCTTGCGGGTACCGCTGCCATTTTCGCGCTTGGCCTCCACGCGGGTAGCGACGCCGTCGATCGCGCCGTTCTGCTTGGCGCGACGATGCGCGGCGTACCACAGCAATCCTGCACCCGCGGCCGCCGCGACCGCGACCACGGGATTGCGACGCACGACACGCGTGGCAACGCGGCTACCAGTCTTCAATGCACTCAGCGCCGCGCCGGTTTCGATCCACTTGATCGCGCGACTAGGGACGACGTCCTTGATTCCTTCGCCGACTTGCGTCGCCAGTTGCAGTGCACGCTCGGGCAGGTTCGACATATTCATGGCTTGAATCCGATCTGTGAACAGGCGACCAGTGTCGGCAGCGCCGTGTTCAAGCGACGTGACGCGACCTGATTGTTGGACAGCTTCGCTCGCGGACGTTCACTTGCCGTTACTACTTGGCACAACGCAGGTGCGAGCCGACTCGGCGCATGCGTAAGCATTGACCCTAGGGTTTATGTCCCGCGCGGCTTGGCGCGGTGGGTCGCGGGCGCGCTCCATGGGTCTTCTGGCCACGGATGTTTTGGATAGCGCCCTTTCATTTCCTTGCGCACCTCAGGCCACGTGCGCTCCCAGAAGCTCCGCAGGTCCGATGTCACCTGCAGCGGACGACCTGCGGGTGACAGCAGGTGCAATGTCAGTGCAATGCGGCCATCGACAATGCGCGGCGTGTCTGCCAGGCCGAACAACTCCTGCAGTTTTACCGCCAGCACGGGCGCGGCGACATTGCCCTCGCCATCCAGTGCATAGGTGATGCTGCGCTCCAGGCCCGACGGCACGCGGATGCGCGACGGCACCAGCTGCTCGATGCGGTGGCGCAGGTTCCAGTCACTCCGCGAGGTCAATGCGGCGTGCAGCTCCTCCGGCTGCAACGCATCCAGGCGAGACTTGCCGATGAAGGCCGGCAGCAACCAGTCGTCCAGTGTCGCCAGCAAGACGGCATCCGACAGGTCTGGAAGGTCAAGCTCGGGCATCCACTGCCGCAAGGATTCGGCACGTGCGCGCCACTGCCAGAGCGACTCGCTCCACGGCAGGACATCGAGTCCCAGCTCGCGCACGGCGTCGGTCAGCGCGCGTGCCGCCAGCGCTGGGTCAATCCGCCCGGACGGTTTTGCCTCGAGCACGATCGCATCGAAGCAGTGTTCGCGCTGCGCGACCAAGATGCGCTTTGTCGACTCCCAGCGCACGACATCGTTGTCGACGAAGCGCTGCGGAAAGTCGCGCTGCAAGCGGGCTTCGTCCAGCGGCGCGCCTCGCAGCAACAACGCATCCTTTGCCTCGAAACGCAGTTCCATGGCGACGAGCCAGCGCACTCCAAACAGCGCACTGTCATCGAACAACCGCGCCATGCGACCGTTGGCGAGTTGGTAGCGATGCGGATCACTTGCGTGCTGCCGCGCGATGCGGTCGGGAAACGCATGCAGCAGGATGTCGCCGAGCAGATGCGCGGGCGCAACGGCTTGTGGTGCGGTATCCAGCCGTAATCGCCGTCGCCATTGTGTCGTTGCTGCATCAATTGCCGCGAGTGCGGAGCGATTTGCATTGGACGGCATGCGACCCACGCGGAACGCCGCCAGCGCCTGCCAGCGATCGGCGAGCGCGTCGCTGCGCTGTCGCTGAGCACCACCCGATAGCGGATCACGCGCCTCGATCAATGCAGCAAGATCGCATGCCAGTGCGCGTTCGCTGCTGTCAGTGGGCGCCAGCAGCATGGCGGCAATCCGCGGATGTGCGCCCAACGCGAGCATGCGGCGCCCGAGCGGCGTGATGGAGTTAACCTGCTCCGGTTGAGCTTGTCCAACCGACAGCGCACCCAGTCGCTGCAGCAGTTCCCGCGCCGCGGACAATGCGCCCTTTGGTGGCGGGTCGACAAACCGCATCGCATCGCTACCCCACGCTGCGAGTTCCAGCGCGAGCCCCGCCAGTTCCACCTGCATGATCTCAGGTCGCCGCTGCGGCTCCAGCCGTTGCGACTGCGGCCACAAGCGATACGCCCAGCCCTCGGCCACACGGCCGGCGCGACCGGCGCGCTGATCGGCCGATGCCTGCGAGATGGCGACGACATCCAGCCGCGAGAATCCGGAATTCGGGTCGTATCGCGGCTCGCGCGCAAGCCCGGCATCGATTACCACGCGCACGCCGGGCAAGGTAACGCTGGACTCGGCGACATTGGTGGCGAGCACGACGCGGCGGCCGCCGTGCGTATCGGGTTGTAGCACGCGTGCCTGCTGTTCGACGGTGAGTTCGCCATGCAACGACAGCAGGGCGATGCCTTCCATCCCAGCACCGCCGGCAAGCAGCGTCTGCACGCGCGTGATCTCGCGCTGTCCCGGAAGAAACACCAGCACATCCCCGGTATGCGCGGTGATGGCCAGCTCAACCGCGCGCCGTACCTGTTGTTCGCTGGCTTCGTTCCGGCGCGCGGGGAAATGCGCAATCTCGACCGGAAAACTTCGGCCAGCGCTGCTCAATCGTGGCGCATCCAGGAACTGCGCCAGCCGCTGACCATCAAGCGTCGCCGACATCAGCACGATCCGCAGATCCGGGCGCAGCGACGCCTGCACCTCCAGCGCCAGTGCAAGTCCGAGATCGCTGGCGAGGTGGCGCTCGTGGAATTCATCGAACAGCAATGCGCCGACGCCGTCGCGACCGCCAAGTTCGGGGTCGTTTTGCAGCATCCGCGTCAGGATGCCTTCGGTGACGACTTCGATCCGCGTGCGCGCCGACACCTTGTTGTCGAAACGGATGCGATAGCCGACGGTCTCCCCCACCGCTTCGCCGAGTTGCCGCGACATGAATCCGGCGGCCGCGCGTGCGGCGACACGACGCGGCTCCAGCATCACGATCCTGCGACCCTGCAACCAGTCGGCATTGAGCAATGCCAGCGGCACCTGCGTGGTCTTGCCCGCGCCGGGTGGCGCTTCCAGCACCAGCCGCGGGTGTTGCGCAAGCGAATCGCAGATCTGCGGCAGCAGGTCATTGATGGGGAAGTCGGCGTGGTTCACAAGCCAAGCATAAGCCGGGCATCGCGTTTCGTAGCAGCGAAGATCTCCACGCGGTGGTTGGTAAACTGCAGCGATGCAGCTCATTGATATCGGCGCCAACCTCGGCCATGACAGTTTCGACCCCGATCGCGACGCCGTTCTGCAACGCGCGCAAGATGCCGGCGTCGCGCAGCTCATCGTCACCGGCGCGTCGCGCGAGGGCTCGCCCAAAGCACTGCAGCTGGCGCAACAGCATCCAGGATTCCTGTACGCCACCGCTGGCATGCATCCGCATCACGCCAGTGAGTACACCGACGAATGCGACGCGGAACTGCGTGCGCTGCTCGCGCATTCGCAAGTCGTTGCGGTCGGCGAGTGCGGCCTGGATTACTTTCGTGACCTCTCACCGCGACCAGCTCAACGGCGCGCCTTCGAGCGGCAGCTGCAGATTGGTTCCGACCTCGCCGCCAACGGTATGCGCAAGCCGTTGTTCCTGCACCAGCGCGATGCACATGACGACTTCATGGCGGCGATGCGCAACTTCGACGGCATGCTGGGCGCCGCGGTCGTGCATTGCTTCACCGGCAGCCGCAAGGAGCTGTTCGACTACCTCGACCAGGATTGGCATATCGGCATCACCGGCTGGCTGTGCGACGAGCGTCGCGGCCAGCACCTGCGCGAACTGGTGAAGCAAATCCCCGCGCATCGCCTGATGATCGAAACCGACGCGCCATACCTGCTTCCACGCACGGTCAAGCCACAACCCTCGCACCGGCGCAACGAGCCGATGTACCTGGCGCACATCGTCGAGGAACTCGCGCGAGATCGTGGCGAGGAGGTTGCCGTGACTGCGGCGCAGACCACCGCCAACGCACTCGCGTTCTTTGGCTTGTCTTTGCCTTCGTAGGATGGGTAGAGCGCAGCGAAACCCATGGCATGCGGCACGTTGCGAATTTGGCCTATGCGTTGATGGGTTTCGCCTGCGCTTTACCCATCCTACGGTGGACTAGCTGCGCAATCCCACGCCGCGCTTGAGCAACCACAACGCCAACGCCGTCATCACGACCATGAAACCCAGCATCAAGCCGTAGGCCATCCACAACGGCACGTCGCTCACGCCAAGCAATCCGTAACGGAACGCGTTGACCATGTAGAAGATCGGATTGAGGTGGGTCGCGGCTTCCGCCCATGGCGGCAGCAGCTTGACCGAATAGAAAACGCCGCCCAGATAGGTCAGCGGCGTCAGGATGAAGGTGGGAACGATGGCAACGTCATCGAATTTCTTGGCGTAGACCGCATTGATGAAGCCCGCCAGCGAGAAAATCGTCGCGCCCAGCAGCACGGTGGTGAAGGTGATCAACGGATGCGGCACCCGGACGGTGGTGAACAGCATCGCGATCAGCAGCACGATCACCCCGACCAGCAGCCCGCGCAGCACGGCGCCGGCGACATATCCGGTCAGGATCACCCAGTTGGGCATGGGGCTGACCAGCAGTTCCTCGACGTGGCGACCGAACTTCGCGCCGAAAAAACTCGACGAAATGTTGGCGTAGCTGTTCTGGATCACCGCCATCATCACCAGCCCGGGGACGATGAAGTCCATGTAACTGATGCCGCCCATCTTGCCTACGCGCGAGCCGATCAGGCCGCCGAAGATCAGGAAGTACAACGTCATCGTGATCGCAGGGGGCACCAGGGTCTGGCCCCAGATGCGCAGGATGCGGTGGACCTCGCGACGCACGACGGTGCCCAGCGCCACGAAGTTGCGACGTGCGACAGTGGGCATCACCACGGGTTGCGTGCTCATGCTGCTTGTCCTTCGCGTTTGCGCTTGGCGGCGGCGTCGTCGCCGGTCAGGCGCACGAACAACTCCTCCAGGCGGTTGGACTTGGTGCGCATCGAGCGCACGCGGATGCCGGCCGCGTCGAGCGTTGCGAACACATGGTTGAGATCCATCGCGCGCGGCATTTCGACATCCAGGGTGTGATCGTCCTGCGCGAGCAGGACCGTGCCTTCGAGCACCGGCAGCGTGGCGGGCAGCGCCCCGTCGATATCCAGCAGGAAACCTTCCACATCGAGCTTGGACAACAACGTGCGCATCGGCCCGCGCTCGACGATCACGCCGCGATCGATGATTGCCAGGTTCCGGCACAGGTTCTCGGCCTCTTCCAGATAGTGCGTGGTGAGGATGATGGTGGTGCCGGCCGCGTTGATTTCCTTCAGCGTCTTCCACATGCCGCGGCGGATCTCGATGTCGACGCCGGCGGTGGGCTCGGCGAGGATCAGCAGGCGCGGCCGCGTCATCATTGCCCGCGCGATCCTCAGCCGTCGCTTCATGCCGCCGGACAACGTGCGCGACATGCTCTGGGCCTTGTCCCACAACTGCGCGCGCTGCAATTCTTCCTCGGCGCGCTGCAACGCCTCGGCGCGCGGGATCCCATAGAAACCGGCATAGTTGACCAGGATGTCGAAGGGCTTTTCGAAAAAGTTGAAGTTCATCTCCTGTGGCACCAGCCCGATCAGGCGCATTGCTGCGTCGCGATCGGCCGACAGGTCCACGTCGAAGATGCGCACGTCCCCCGAGGTCTTGTTGACCAGCGAACTGACGATGCCGATCAGGGTCGACTTGCCGGCCCCGTTGGGGCCGAGCAATGCGTAGAAGTCGCCGGGTTGCACGTCCAGCGAAATGCCCTTGAGGGCTTCCACGCCGGTGTCGTAGGTCTTGCGCAAATCATGGATGGAAAGCGCAGGAAGGGAAGGCGCTGGCGCCGGGGTGCCGAAGTCGTTGGGAGTCATTGCACACCTGGGCCGCTGCCGCCGCGGCGATGCCGGTAGTATAGGCGGCCCGGTAGCCGCGTTCGCGTCCACGCTTGCGCCACCGTCGTGCAGGTATTGCAACTTCGTCGTGGCCATCCAGCATTTCCCCCTCAAGCTTGTCGGCCGCCGCATGCTGGCGCCGAGCGTCGCCCACCTGTCGTTCGTTCGCGACGATGGCCAGCCTCTGGACTTCATCCCGGGCCAGTTCCTGCAGGTGCATTTCCACTACGCCGACGGCACCGCGACCAAGCGCAGCTATTCGCTGGCGACCATCCACGACCACGCGATGGGGCCGGGCGAAGCAGTGGAAATCGCCGTGAGCTACGTCGCTGGCGGCGCCGCGACGGCATTGTTCGAAGGCCTGCCGGAAGGCGGACACATCGACGCCAGCGGTCCCTACGGACGGTTCTGCATGACCCCGGCCGATGTCAACCAGCGCTACCTGTTGATCGGTACCGGCACCGGGGTGACGCCATACCGCGCGATGCTGCCGCTGATCGAGGATGCGATCGCGCAGCGCGACATCCAGGTCGTGTTGCTGTTCGGCGCGCGCACGCCGGCGGAGTTGCTGTATGGCGACGAATTCCGCGTGTTCGCTGACAGGCATCCGCGGAATTTCCGTTTCGTCCCGTGCTTCTCGCGTGAACTGCCCGACAACCCGCATCCGGACACGCGCCACGGTTATGTGCAGCAATTCCTTGCCGAATTTGCGCCCGACGCGGGCACTGACATCGCCTATCTGTGTGGCAACCCGAACATGGTCGACACATGTTTCGAGTCGCTCAAGGAAGCAGGCCTGGCGGTCCCGCAGATCCGGCGCGAGAAGTACGTCAGCAGCAAGTGATATTGTAAAGCTTCCTTGACAGGCTGCTCGCGATACTTTATGGTCCTGTCAAGTTTACTTGACAAGTCATGACAGTGACGATGACAACCCCACGCTCCCTGCTGGCGGCTGGCTCGATCTTCCTGGTGACGGCATTGCTGGCGCCTCGTCTCGGGCCATTGCCAGGCTACATGGTGGGCCTGCTGTATGGCGCCGGGCTCGGCACCTTCATGCTCGCGGCGTGGCGCTCGCAGCTGGTTGGTGGTTGCGAAGCCGGCTCGCCCGCGGTCCGAAGGCGCTACCTCCGCGAGTTCACGCCGGCCATGCTGGGCTACGTCGGTGCATTGTTCTTGTCGCTGTGGCTGCTCAAGCGCGTCGATACGGCTTGGCTGCGTGCGGTGATCGCCTTGCTGCCGGTGCCGCCGATCGCGCTGGCCATGCGCGCCATCATTCGTTACATCCGCGACGCCGACGAACTGCAACGTCGCATTGAACTCGAAGCAGTCAGCATGGCCACCGCGCTGATCTCGCTTCTATACATGGCGGCCGCGTTCCTGCAGCTGGCCGGCGTCATCGATATTGCGTCTGGCGTGGCGATGCTGTGGATGTTTCCGCTGGTTTGCCTGACCTACGGCGTGACCAAGGCGGCGGTCGCCCGTCGCTACCGGTAGGCGGCAGTGATCAGCCACGTGCGCGAACTGCGCGAAAACCGCGGTTGGTCGCAGGGCGAGCTTGCCGAGCATCTGGATGTTTCACGGCAGACGGTCAATGCGATCGAGACCGGCAAGTACGATCCAAGCTTGCCGCTGGCGTTCCGCATTGCACGCCTGTTCAACAAGCGCATCGAGTTGATCTTTCAGCTGGACGAATAAACCTCCTCGACGTCTGTGATTGTCGAGTCAGCATCAGGAACTTCTTGTCATGTCACGCACCTTCCGATTCGTGCTTGTGCTGCTGGTCGCGGCGGCTTTGTTTGGATTCCGCTATTGGGCGCATCGTGCCGATACTGGACATGACGCAATGCACACCACGTCTGCTGTTGCGCCGCCCGCGCGCAAGCTTGGACGCCTTGCATTTACGCCCTGCACGCTCGCCGCGCAATCCGGCGCGGCCGGCGTCGAAGCGCAATGCGGCACGTTGTCTGTGGCCGAGAATCCGGCATTGCCGCAGGGCCGCAGGATTGCGCTGAACATCGCCTGGGTCCCTGCGGACGACAACGGCCAGACCCGGCCAGACCCGGTGTTCATGCTCGCCGGTGGCCCGGGCCAGGCAGCGACCAGCAGCTATCCGCAAGTCGCACCGGCATTTCGGGAAATATTGAAAAAACGCAATGTGATGCTGGTCGATCAGCGTGGCACCGGCGATTCGAATCCGCTGCAGTGCACGGATACCAGTGGCAAGCAGACGACATCGGACAACGAAAGCAGCGGCAATCCGGAAGACGCGCGCCGCTTTGCCGTGCGCTGCCGTGATGAGCTGTCGAAAAAAGCCGACCTGCGTTTCTACACGACCACCGATGCCATCCACGACCTGGACGACGTGCGCAAGGCGATCGGGGCGGTGCGCATCAACCTCGTCGGTATTTCCTACGGCACCCGCGTCGCCCAGCAGTATGCAATGCGATATCCACGCAGCACGCGGGCACTGGTGCTGGATTCGGTCGCGCCGAACACGCTGTTCGTCGGCAGTGAGTTCGCGCGCAACCTCGAGCAGGCGCTGGACCTGCAGTTTGGCCAGTGCGGAAGGATTCCGGCGTGCGCCAAGGCACTCGGCAATCCGCGCTCGCGGCTGGATGCGTTGATGGCCACGCTCAAGGCCAATCCGCCGCTGGTGCATTACCGCGACGCCAGCACCGGCTTGCCGCGCGAGGATACGTTGCATCCATCGGATGTCGCCGGGTTGATGCGGATGTATGCCTACACCCCGCTGGCCTCATCGCTGCTGCCGCTGCAACTCAAGGAAGCCTCTGAAGGCCGCTATGACGGCTTGATCGCGCTGGCGAAGATGCTCGACAGCAGCATGCAGGGGCAGATGGCATTCGGCATGCAGTTGTCCGTGATCTGCAGCGAGGATGCGCGCGGATTGACATCCAACGCGGGTGATGCCGGAACGCTGCTCGGCAATCAGTTCGCTGAATTTCTCCTCGCGCAATGCGAGGTCTGGCCGAAAGGGATGATGGCGGCGGATTTCCACTCGCCGTTGCGGTCGTCCGTGCCGGCGCTGCTGATGAGCGGTGAGTACGATCCGGTAACGCCGCCCCGCTACGGCGCCGAAGTGGTCAGCACACTGCCCAACGGACGGCACCTGATCGTTCGTGGGCATGGACACAACGTCATCGGCGCGGGTTGCATGCCGAAGTTGTTCGCACAGTTCATCGACAGCGCCGATGCGAAGACACTTGACGCCAAATGCCTCGACGCGCTCCCGTATACGCCACCGTTTACGTCCTTCAATGGATGGGAACCATGAGCGCGACACCCTCCAACAGGACAGACACATGATCGTCGCCGAACACCTTCGAAAGACCTTTCCCGGCAAGGGCAAGGAAGCACGGGTCGTCGCCGTCGATGACGTCGGCTTCGAAGCGCGTGACGGAGAAATCACCGGCCTGCTCGGACCCAACGGCGCCGGCAAGACCACCACGCTGCGCATGCTGTACACATTGATGCAGCCCGAAAGCGGGCGCGTGCTGGTGGACGGCCGCGATGTCGCCGTCGATCCCGAGTATGCGCGGCGCGCGCTCGGTGTGCTGCCGGATGCGCGCGGCGTGTACAAGCGCCTGACCGCGCGCGAGAACGTCCGTTACTTCGGCGAGCTGCACGGGATGGGGCCGGCGCTGATCGAAGAGCGCACCCGCGCACTCGCGGCTGCATTGCAGATGGAGGATTTCCTCGATCGCCAGACCGAAGGCTTCTCGCAGGGCCAACGCACCAAGACCGCGATCGCACGCGCACTGGTGCACGATCCGCGCAACGTCATCCTCGACGAGCCGACCAACGGCCTGGACGTCATGACCACGCGCGGGTTGCGCGAATTCCTGCGGCAGCTGCGCGGCGAAGGCCGCTGCGTGATTTTCTCCAGTCACATCATGCAGGAGGTCGCCGCACTGTGTGATCGCATCGTGGTGATCGCGCACGGCCGCGTGGTGGCGCAGGGCACTTCCGAGGAACTGCGCGAGCGCACGGGACAATCCAATCTGGAAGATGCCTTCGTGACGTTGATCGGCTCGGAAGAAGGACTGCACGCATGATGTCGACAGGCGGGATTTCGACGCGCATGCGTGCGCTGTGGACGGTAATGAAGAAGGAGCTGCGCGAGATTTCGCGTGATCGCCGCACCTTGATGCTGGCCCTGGTCTTCGGACCGTTGCTGACGCCGGCATTGATCCTGGGCATCGGCGCTATGGCGGAGAAGCGCGCGAAAAGCCAGATCGAAAAACCCTTGTCGATCGCCATCATCGGCGCAGAGCGCGCGCCCAACCTGGTCGCATGGCTCGCCGGCCAGGGCATTGCGCGCAAGGTGTTGACGAAGGATCCCGACAGCGCGATCCGTGATCAGGATGAAGACGTCTACCTCAAGATCGAGAACGATTTCGGCAAACACTGGCGCGACGGGACGCCAGCGCTGGTCGAAATCGTGCACGACTCCACCCGCCAGGACGCCGACATCCCGGTCAAGCGCGTGGAAAACGCCCTGGAGCAATATCGCAGCCTGACGGGCGCGTTGCGCTTGCTGGCGCGCGGCATCAATCCGGGCATCGCCGCACCGCTGGCTGTCTCGCAAAAGGATCTGTCGACACCCGAGGCGCGCAAGGGACTGGCGATGGCGTTCCTGCCTTACCTGTTGATCCTCAGTGCGTTCATCGGCGGCGCTTACCTGATCATCGACGCGACCGCGGGCGAACGCGAACGTCAATCGCTCGAACCCCTGCTGGCGACGCCGGCGTCGCGGGGCGCCGTGGTCAGCGGCAAGATCGCGGCAGCGTGCGTGATCGGCCTGACATCGCTGTTGCTGACCCTGGTCGCGTTCAAGATAGGCGCGCAGTTCTCGCCGGGCATCGGCCGGCAGATGGACGTCAGCACGCCGGCGATCGGGCGCATCCTGCTGATCCTGCTGCCGATGCTGTTCATCGGCACTTCCTTGCTGACCTTCATCGCCGCCGGCGCGAAATCGGTCAAGGAAGCGCAGAGCTACATGACGTTCCTGATGTTGATGCCGATGATCCCGACGATCGTATTGATGGTCAGTCCGGTGCGGAACCAGTTGTGGATGATGACGGTGCCGTTTTTGGCGCAGAACCAGATGCTGCTGAAGGTGATTCGCAGCGAATTGGTGACGTCGCAGGAATGGGCGATGTACTTGATTGCCGGCTTCGGGTTGGCGGCGCTGCTCTGGTTTGCGGCAACGCGGCGCTACCACCAGGAGCGGTTGGCGATTTCAGCCTGAGTCGGGATCCACGGCTATAAAAAAAGCCCGGAGACTGCCGGGCTTTTTTTATTTATCAGGGTGAGGACCCCTGGGCTTTCCAGCCAGTGCCACCAGCGCGACACCGCCGTGCGGTTTTTTTGTCACATTGGGGAATCAGCCGCCTGGATTGAACCCGATCGTGCGGCGGGATGTCACCGGTGCGCTGACCGGCTGGAATCGCCAGCGATTGACGGCCGCCAGCGCCGCACGATCAAAGGTGCGCGGCGGCGTAGCCCGGATCACACGCGCCGAAGTCACTGATCCATCGGTACCCACTGTGAATTCCACCTGGACTTCGCCCGTCGTCGCATTGCGAAAGGCTTCGGGCGGATATTGCGGTGACGGCGTGCTGATCGCACGCAACTCATTGGATGGCGCTGGAGCTGCCGGCTTGGGCGCCGCGGCAGTTTCCTGGGCTGGCGCAGGCGTGGGTCGCGGTGGTGCAGCTGCCTTCTGGGCGGCGGCGCGATCTTCGGCGGCTTTCTGGGCTGCAGCTTGAGTGGCGGCCTGTTGTGCGGCCGCCTGCTGCGCTGCGAGTTGCTGCGCGGCGGCCTGCTGGGTTTTCTGCTGGTCAGCCAAGCGCTGCTTCTCAAGATCCGCCTGCTTCTTGGCGTCCTCCACGGTCTTGGTGGCGACATCGGTGGTGCGCTTGGCCAGCGAGGCCTGACCATCGGCGATTGCCTGCTTCAGGCGCGGCAGCGCGGGCGCCTTGGCGTCGGCCTTCTCCATCAGGGCGTACAGCCGCTGGGACTCGGTGAAGTCATCGCGGGTGATGCTCTGCTCGGTCGCGATCAGCGCGTAGGGCATGAGGTCGGTCAAGGCGCTGGCGATGGCCGCATCGTTGGGCGTCTTGTCACGCAGGGCGAGGTAATACTCCATCGCGTTATCGCCGGACGGGGCATACAGGCGCTGCTCGCGCATGGCGCTGCTGGCCGCTTCGCGCAGCTGGTCGGCGCTCATCGAGGCCACCTTGGCCGAGACCGCGGCGACCGGCGGCGCTGCGGCCTGGGTGGCGGCCACGCTGGTGCCCGGTGCCGTGGTCGTGGTCGCACTGGTGTCGTCGGCCTTCTTGCCGCAGGCGGTGACCGCCCCCAGGAGCATGAGGCCCGTCATCAGCCGAAGGAGCATCGTTTTGTCAGCGCTGGCCGACCGCGCCGAAAAAGGCTTGGCTGTCATCAACATCGGATCACTCCCCTGAGTATGCGTAGGCGCACAGATGCATAGCACGCGACAGCGCGGGGCATTTGTCAACACCCTTGGTGGCTGAACAAGCCCACGGGACTACTTTCCAATGCAAAAGGTGGAAAAAATGTGACCCAGTAACGCATCCGGGACCACCCGCCCCGTGATCTCACCCAGCGCATCGTGGCTGCAACGCAGGGCTTCGGCCGCCAGGTCCAATGCATCGTGGGTCAATGCCCCGGCAGCCGCGTCCAGGTCGATCCGGGCGCGCTGCAAAGCCTCTACGTGCCGGGCACGCGCGGTGAAAGCGCCGCCAGCGATCTCGATATCTCCCTGCGAATAACCGCGCAGGCGCGCATGCACGGCGTCCAGGCCGAGCCCATCGCGCGCCGATATCAGCAGGCCATCGACTGGAACCGATGGCGGATCGATCAGCAGGTCGGCCTTGTTGTGGAGCCACAGGCATTGCGGCACGCCGGCAATCGCCTCCGTCACGGCGCGGCGACCTGCGTCTGGATCACGCGCATCGATGACCACGATTGCCAGGTCAGCGCGCACCAGCTCCATTCGTGCGCGGCGCATGCCCTCGCGTTCGATCGCATCACCGTCCTCGCGCAGGCCAGCGGTGTCGATCAGTGTCAGCTCGACGCCGTCGATGCGCACCACTTCGCGTAACAGGTCGCGCGTCGTGCCGGCGATGTCGGTGACGATCGCACGGTCGCTGCCCGCCAGCGCGTTCAACAACGAACTCTTGCCGGCGTTGGGTGGCCCGACGATCACTGCGTGCAGGCCGTTCCGCAATTTCTGTCCTTGTTGCGCGGCCGCGAGCAACTCGTGCAGCGATTGCCTGGTTGTCGAGAGCTGTTGTTGAAGTTGCGTTGCGCCGAGCGTGTCGAGCGGCTCATCGGCAAAATCAATTGCCGCTTCCAGCTGAACCCGAATCGCTAGCAATTGCGCGGCAAGCGCATCAACCCGCCGGGAGAATTCGCCATCCAGTGCGCGTCGTGCCGCACGCGCCGCACGTACATCGCCCGCAGCGATCAGGTCGGCCACCGCTTCGGCCTGCGCCAGATCGAGCTTGCCGTTGTGGAAGGCGCGCTCGCTGTAGTCGCCGGGCCGTGCCATGCGCGCCCCGAGTTCGCAGCAGCGCGCGACAAGCTGCTGCAGCAATACGGGATTTCCGTGTGCCTGCAATTCGACGACGTCCTCCCCGGTAAAGCTGGCTGGCGCGGCGAACCACACGACGATGCCGTCATCGATGGTGTCGTCTTGGCGATCGCGGAAACGCGCGTGCAATGCAATGCGCGCAGTCAATCTTTTGTGGCAGATGGTTTCGGCAATCTTGCGTGACAGCGAACCGGACATGCGCACGATGCCAATGCCGGCGCCCCCGGATGCGGTGGCGATCGCTGCGATGGTGTCGTCCGGAGCGCGCATGGACGACATGGTCGCAGATGTACCGCAGCTGCTGTAATCAGTCTTTTGTCGGTAGCGTCTGGTGCCCGTACAGGCGCGTATTCCACCACTGCTGCAACAGGCCCAGGCTGCCGTTGGTGATCCAGTACAAGACCAGGCCGGCCGGCATGAAGCCGAACATCACGCCAAACACCAGCGGCATGTACTGCATCATCTTCTGCTGGGTGGGATCCATGCCCGGCGTCTTGGGCGCAAGCTTCTGGGTGGCGAACATCACCGCGACGTTGATCGCCGGCAGGATGAACAGCGGATCGCGCGCAGTCAGGTCGTGGATCCAGCCGATCCACGGCGCGTGGCGCAACTCGACCGACTCGGACAGCATCCAGTACAGGGCCAAAAAGATTGGCATCTGCAGCAGCACGGGGAAACAGCCACCGACCGGATTGATTTTCTCTTTCTTGTACAGCTCCATCAGTGCCATCTGGAACTTCTGTTTGTCCTCGCCGTAACGCTCCTTGAGTTGCTCGATGCGTGGCTGGAAGCGACGCATCTTGGCCATCGACTTGTACTGCGCGGCCGACAGCGGATACATCGCCAGCTTGAGCACCACCACCAGGCCGATGATCGACCAACCCCAGTTGCCGAGCA